>JBKJYH010000017.1:0-8952 GCA_046715765.1 Candidatus Limnocylindria bacterium | reverse complement strand
CCCTCGTCGTGGTCGGCCCCGGCGGCGGACGTCGACTCCTATGGCCCGCGAAAGCGGCCCTCGACGCCGTCGAGCGCATCGCCGACATCGTCTACATCACCGACCACGGCGCCGCGACCGCCGCCGAGGCAACCCTGCCCGGCTGGTGGCACCTACCCACCCTCGGCGCCCGGGTATTCCTGCCCGGCGCCGACCCCGGAGACCCCGAAACACGCCACCCCATGGTCACCGTCCGCTCCCGTCACAGCGCCCACGACGCGCTACCCGAGATCGGGAAGATCATCGAACGGTGGGCGCTGAGCCCCGGCAACGGAGACCTCGGCCTGCAACTGGCCGACGCCGAGAAAACCATCGCCAACCTCAAAAACCGGCTGACCGACACCGACGCCGCCCTGCGAGCGACCCGCGCCGACCTCGACGCCGCCCGCGCGGAACTCGACCAGATCCACGCACCCGTGTTCAGCGACACCTACGCCCAGTTCGGGCACGACCTATGGCGAACCTGGCTACGGATGGTCCCCGAGAACGAACGAACCACCTGGCCGCTACGCGAATACGAGATCGGCCCCGAGTTCCTCGACTCACTCGACGAGCTGCAGACCGTCAGCCGCGACCGTGTGATCCAAGCGTGCGTCGACGTCGCCACCCGCCGATACGTGGAAATCCCCGGCCGCGATGCACACCAGGTTCGCACCAACGTGGAGGGCAGCTCCCCTTACGTCACCCGTGCGCGCGACGGCGCCACAGCATGGCGATGCGCGGTTCAATCCGTCGGCGCCGCAGCCCCCCGCGTGATGTTCTGGGAAACACCCGCAGACATCGTCGAGCTGTCCCTCGTGACCGTGCACGACGACATCCGGATCGTATGACCGACGATCCACCCACCACCATGACAACAGGCGACGTCTACGCCGCACTCGCCGCCGCCGCCCATGATCAATGGCTCTCCACCGGTCGCATCAGGGAAATTTGCCGGGCCGCCTACCCCCAGCACCCCATCACGTGGTCCAGATTCCGGGCACTGCTGGTCATCCTGACCAACAAGGGCTGCATCACCCGGTGCAGCGTGCAGGAAGCCCCCCGCCTCCACACCCGATACTGGAGCTGCCCCCCACCCGGCGTCGACCCACCCCCACCGCCCCCGCAACAGGAGCCCCCCCAGTGGTACCAAGACATCATGGCCCGCAAGGACGAAATCCTCGCCCGGTTGGCCGCCCGCCGATGGCGGGACATGGCTCCACCCTGAGCCCCCTCGACCTCTCCCACGCCCGCGACGCCATCGCCGGGCTCAGGCGCTATGTCCCGAGCGACGCGGCTATCCACCTGGCGGTGCAACGACGGTGCATCCTCGACACAGTCCGAGCCCACGGCTGGACCGACCCCGAGGTCGGCGACGCCCTCGCCCTGGAACTCGACGACCTCCGCAACTTCTCCAGCATCACCTGACAACCCCCCGAGTGGAGGTAGTTTCACATGCCCATGAGTACAGAGCGCAAGCAGCGCCTCGGCGAGGCGATGCGGCGCACAGCAGAAGCGAACACGTGCCCAGTGTGTAAACGCCGGTCCGCGATCGCAAACCGCCTCATCGGCGAGAGGTACCGCCTGTGGTGCATCTGGATCGACCGAGGGAAATGCACAAGCACGCCGGAGAACGACACCCGGCAAACTTGACGAACACCGCTACCAACCCGAAAGGCTCCAGAAAATGGGGAACCCGCCGACGGTCGAAGAAGTCCTCGCAGTCCTCGAACAGCACCAAGAGGAACCGATGACGGTCGGCGAGGTCGCGTTCTGGGTCCGCTCCGGCCGCGAATACAGCGACAAAACCCCCATCCCCGACCGGAAAGTTCGACACCTCCTCGACAACCTGGTCGACGACGACACCGTCCACAAAGCACTCGGCGACGACGCCCGAACCTACGGTCGGCGGCGCCCCCGCTGGCGCCGGGCCCACTACATCACCACCGACGCAGCGAAACGCCGCCTCGACGCCCATGCCGACCGCGCGGCGGCCTACCTCGTCGCCGAGCGAACCGCCCTGCAACTCAGAGAACGACACGACGGGGAATTCATCTCCATGGGCCCCCGCCCCGACGGCACCATCAGCATCGTCCTCACCCCCCAACAAGCGAAGTTTCTGTTCCACCACAACGCAACACCCGCCTGACCCGCAAGATCGGCGGCGGCGCGCTACGATCCCCGAGGACACAGAGGGTCCGACAGAAAGGCCCGCCGCTCGCGTCCTGCCAAGGGGAAAGAGTGGGCGGCGGGCTTCTACCCCACCACCACAGCGAAGGCGCAGCCGTGTTCGATGACCTCGTCGACCTCACCAAATCGCGCTGCGCCGCCGACCCCAAACTCGCCGCCATAGCCGACGAGCTGCTCCGCATCGAAATGCAAGGCCACCGCGCCGGCTGGGACAGCCGCTACGCCACACCGGCCATGTTCCGCATCAGCCGCAAAGCGGGCAACGCCCTACATCTGATGTGGTGCAACGAGTTCACGCAACTGATCCGCGAAAAACACCACACCCACGGGCGATCCGTCGGAGACGTCCTCCACGGCCTCGCCAGCGCCGGAAACCTCGCCCGCGAACTCCTCGGTGTCACCGACCACACCAACGTCGTCGGGTACGGCATCCGCAGCGAAGCCTGGATGGCACAACAAAGCTCCGCAAGCGGTGTGATGCCGGTCGACAACCCCGACCGCAGCGAAGGACGCATGGTGTACTTCGCCACCCGGGAGGGCCACATCTGGATGGTCATCCGCCGACGCGGCTACACCCCGGACGTCCAGCTCATCACACCCGAGGACAAGGGCACCGGATTCGGCGGAGGAATCCCCAGCGGGCTCAAGCGGTTCGTCGAGGCTGTCCTTGTTCGGCCCCGGAACCCCTTGTTCCGATAGGTGATCATCAAGGCGAGTGATATTTACGGGTAGCAGGACCGTGGGCCCGCTGACCGTCACGCAACCAGCACGAGGAGCACCGCGATGAGGGCCAGGAGGGTACCCAGCGTCGCGAGGGCTTGATTGACGGCGTAATGCCTGCGCGGGAGGCACACGGCGATCCCGATCAACAGCACGGCCAGCGGCAGCAAGACTGCGTGGAAGGTCACCACTCGGTGGATCTCCTCGGATGGACGAACAAGCTCCGTCCATCCTCGTTCCACCTGCGCTTGGATATCGTCTGCAGCGGGCGGCGCGTTCGGGTGAAACCCGCTAGTCAGTCCGCCGGAGCATCCCCGGCGGGCTGGCTCCCGGAGGTCGGCGGACAGTTGCCCCATAGCGTGTACATGCGTTCATCGCCGAGCTTGCAGCAGATCGGGCTGTCAGCGGCCAGCGCCCGGTTCATCGCCTTGGTGTCATCACCTGCGACACCCGCCGGTTTCAACTCGCTCACCCAGATCTTCATGATCTCGATCGAAGCCCCGATGCCGTTCGCTTTGAGTGCAACACAGGGGGCCCAGTGCCGGGCGCACCACTGGCTATCGGTGGGCCAGGCGACCCCGTCCGCGAGCGGTGGGAACTGGTCAAACCACGTCGTCGGGTCCGTCGTGCCGTTCATCCGATCCTCTGAGGAGTCGCCTCGGCGAGTAAAGCTCGGATGCGCCTGCGGATCAGCCTGCACATGCTCGACGAACTGCGCCGGCAAGTCCTCGGAGATTCGCACGGAGATCGCGTTCCTCGTGGCCTCGTCGCGCACGTAGTCGACGCCGAACTCCACCTGGCCCCCGCAATCCGGGCAGCTCAACGTGCACCGGCCTGAACTCACACGGACTCCCTCGTCCCTGGCGTAGGTGGGCGCCTCCACGCGGGGCCTGGGGGATACCCCAAGGCGCGGAGGCGCCACACCTCAGCCTGACATGAACCGAACCACACAGCCACACGGACGTTGCGTTCCTAGCATCGAGAAGGGAAAGTGATCACATGACCGCAGCAGCCCAGGCCGTGGACCACGCTGACAAGCCCCGGCTCGCCATCGTCGGCAACGACCAGGCCACCGCCCTGGCCCGGGTCAAGGCCGAAGCGGCGGTCCTCTTCGAGGAAGCCACCCCCGACGAGACAGTCCGCGCCTACCGGAGCGACTGGAAGTTCTGGGTCGAGTTCACCACCGAGCGCGAGCTGCCGCCCTACACCGCCGACACCGACGTCCTCGCGGTGTTCGCGCAGCGGCTGATCGACCGCCCCAAGGTCGGCCGACACGACGACGGCAAGCCGATCAGCCCCGCCGCCGTGGAACGCAGGCTTTATGGTGTCGTCGCGTGCCTGCGGCAGCGGCTCGGCGTGCTCGCGGTGCCGCTGGGCCTGGTGCGTGGCGTGGAAGATGTCATCGCCAAGTACATGCGCGAGCTGGCCGACGCGGACCTCCCCACCGGGCGTGGCAAGGCCAACCCGATGCTGCCCAGCGAGCTGATCTTGATCTGCCAAACCGCCCCGGACACAATGCTCGGGCAACGGGACAAGATCCTGTTGATCATCGCGTTCTGCTCCGGGATGCGGCGCTCGGAGCTGTCACGATTGCGCCGCAGCGACGTCGTGGACAACGGCTCGGGCCTGACCATCACCATCCGCTACGGCAAGGGGTGTAGCAAATCCCGCACGGTGTACCTGTCCCCAGCCAGCAACCCCGAGGTCTGCTCCGTGCGGCAATGGCGCCTCTGGATGACTCTGTCGGACACGCTGCCCGCCGACGCGGTCAAGAACGGCGCCATGGTGTGGGCCTTCCCCCGGCTCAATCGGCACGGGCACTTCATCGGCCAGCTCTCCGGGCAGTCGGTGGCGGTGCGCATCACCGAGGCCGGTCAGCGCGCCGGGATCGCCGTACGCTTCACCGGCCACTCCACCCGCCGGGGTCACGTCACCGCCGCCTTCGACGCGGGGCACGACGCTGCCACCATCGGTCAGAACACCGGCCAGACCGAGCCCACCGTGCGCGCCTACCGTGAGCACTTCGAGCGGGCAGCCAAGAACTCCAGTCAGGGCCTCCTGGGCGGCGCCTTGGCTCCGCCCCGTGTCATCGGAATCCCCCTGGAGTGATCAAATGTTCACGCTTGAACTCGACCCCCGCCTGCCGGACGAGGAAGTGCCCGTCGACCTCGACTTGTGGCGGGAACTGACCACCGACACGGAGGTCTGGGGCTTGTCCGACGTCACCCGGGAGCTGGGCCTCAACCGCACCACCGCGCACCGGCTCCGGGTCGCCCTGCGCAACCTCACCGAGGGGCGCATAGCCGTCTGGCCGCCGCGCGGGCCCGAGCTGGAGAAGCTGCAGCCGGTCCTCGGGACCACCCCCGAGCCCTGGTGGCCCGACTGTGTGTCGGCGCTGCCTCCGGTCGACTTCCCGGGCACCTCGTCCGCGCCGCGCTGGTACGCCGGGACGATCCGGAGGTGGGCGATGCGCGTGGGGCGAATGGCCCCGGACGGGACGCTCATCACCCCGGCCAACCCGGGGACTCGGCCACGGCCCTCCGAGCCCATGGTCGTGGACGATCTGGACCTGGGTCGGGTCCAGGAGCTGTGGGCTGACACGACGCTGTGGAAGGTGCGTGACATCGCCGTCGCGCTCGACGTCGAGCCGCACCAGGCTGAGAACTGGGCGCGGGTGGCAAGCAACTACACCGCCCAGGGCATGAAGCATTGGCCACCTGCGGCAGGTGCCACTGTCATCGCGAAAGTCCGCAGCGGGCCGCGTCTGCAGGATTGGCCGCCGCATTGGCGGACGCTCCCCCCGCCCGACGAGACCGTGACGGTCGAACTGGCGCGCGGCAAGGCTGGGCAGCGGCAGTACGCCCGCGTCGCGCCGCGCTGGTACGCCGGGACGATCCGGAGGTGGGCGATGCGCGTGGGGCGAATGGCCCCGGACGGGACGGCTACACCCCTCGGGAAGGGCTGGATGTAACGCTCGGCGACGGTCTGACGACCATGGAGTAGCGGGCCCCGACCGCGCCGTGCCGGGGGCTCCCCGCGCGGCGTGGTCCGGGGTTGCACATCGAACCCACCACAAGACCGGAGCATCGCCATGAGCCATCCCTACCCGCCGCCCCCGCCGTATCCCGGTCCGCCGCCCGTGGCGCCGAAGAAGAAGCGCTGGCCCTATGTGGTGGGCGCGGTCGTGTTGCTGTTCGTCGTGGCGGGCATCCTCGGCAACGGCAAGGGGAGCGGTGGTGGCGGGGATACTCCGGCCGCCGCGACCGGAGTATCTGCTGGCAACGAGGTCTCGCCCACGATGGTCGAGCAGATCTCCACGATCGCGATCCCGAACGCGAAGCCGCTGCCGAAGAACGTCGTGATCTATAAGGTCACCGGCACCGGGGGCGCGAAGGCGTCGAGCATCAACTACACCACCGATGGCATGACCTCCGGCAACGCCGAGAGCGACGTGATCTTGCCGTGGGAGAAGAAGATCGAGTTGCCCGCCGGGGAGGCGATCCAGATGGTCAGCATCCTCGCCCAGGGCAGCGGCAAGGGCGAGATCACCGTGACGATCACGGTCAACGGTGCGTTGTTCAAGCAGGCCAGTGCGCAGAAGTACGGCATCGCGCACGCCAACGGCAACATCGGCAGCATGGGCTGACCCCCGCCGCTCCACCGCCTCGGGCCCCCCCCCCACCCGGGGGGGGGCCCGAGGCGTTTCCGGAACTGTCAGACCTCACCCACATGATTACTCCATGTGGAGTAATGACTCGCCCGAACAGACTAACGCCGCCGCCGGAACCGCCCTCGCTGTAGCGGCGCCGCCCGAACCACCGCCCGCGCTGCGCCCACCCGCCGCGATCATGGCCACCGAGGGCGCCTTCGACGTCCCCCAGGCCCTCATGGAGCGCATCCAGCTCTGCAACTTCCTGGCCGACGCGAACCTGCTGCCCCAGGCCCTGCGCAAGCAGCCCGCCAACGTGCTGCTGATCATGCACAAGGCCCTCGCTCTGCAGATCCCCCTGTCGGTGGCCCTGGAACACCTGCACGTCATCGACGGTCGCGTCGGGCACTCCGCCGAGCTGCTGCGCGGCCTGCTCGCTCGCCCCGGGCACATCCTGCGGTGGATCACCATCACCGACAAGGAGGTCGAGGGCGAGCTGGTCCTGCGCCATGACCCGCACAACCCGCGTCGCGAGAAGTTCACGATCGCGGACGCCACCCGCATGAAGCTGGCGGGCAAGGACAACTGGACCAAGGACCCGACCTCGATGATGGTCGCCCGCGTCACCACGCGCCTGGTCTCCCGCCACTGCCCGGAAGTGGCGCTCGCCCTGGGCAACTTGTCCGCGATCGACGTCGAGGACGAACCGGCCGAGGTGCAGCCCGCCGCGACCGGCAACGACAAGCAGGCCGAGGCCGAGCAGATCCACGCCCAGTCCCTCGACGTCACCGACGCCGCCGAGCTGACGAAGCTCGGCACCCGCGCCCGCGAAGCCGGGCTGCTGGAGATCGTCGTCGCCGAGAACACCACCCTGCAGCAGGCACTGCTGCAGCGCATCAACGAGATCAACACCGCCCGCAAGCGCACCAAGAGCGACAGCCCCGACGCCGAGGCGGCAGCCAAGTGACGGCCCCCCGGCGCTTCCGGAAGAAGCCCATCGAGGTGGAAGCGATTCGCTACGACGGCACCAACCGTGACGCCGTCGCCGAGTTCATGGGCGGCGACCGCGTCGTCAAGGTCGAGCAGAAGCTCCTGCCCGGCCCCGGCCGGGGAATGCACGAGGGTCTGCGAATCCAGACCCTCGAAGGCACCATGCGGGCCGACATCGGCGCATGGATCATCAAGGGCATCGCCGGCGAGTTCTACCCCTGCCGAGAAGACATCTTCGACGCGACCTACGAGGCGATCCCGTGACCGCCGAGACCGATGTCGCCCCCGCCCGCGTCGACGACATCGCCGCCCGGCTGCACCAGGCGGTCGCCGACGCCTTCACCGCCTACACCACCGACGTACAGAACCAGCGCGAAGACCTGTTCGCGCTGACCATGTCCGGGCTCGGTGGGTGCAGCCGCGCCGCCGCGTACCGCATCGCTCGCACCGAGCCCTCGGAACCGTTGGTGTTCCGGGAAATGCGCGAGGCGAACATCGGCACGATGATGCACCTCGGCCTGCTGCCGCACCTGGCCAGGTTCCTCGCGGGCGAGGAAGAGGTCGCCGTCACCCTGCGCGAGGGTGGCCTGGTCATCAAGGGGCGCAGCGACCTCTACACCGAGCGCGACAAGCTCGTGGCCGACCTGAAAACGGTGGGGCAGTACAAATTCACCGCGCTCGGGGAAACCGCCAACCGCAGCCACCGCCTGCAGGTCGCCGGATACGCGCTGGCCGTGCAACAGGGCGGGCAAGAAGTCGAGTGGGTCGCCTGGGTCTACGTCGACCGCTCCAGTGGTCAGGACCAGATCATCGCCGAGCCCTTCGGCGAGGAACTGATCAACCTGGTGCGCGAACGCTGCGCCGAGCTGGCCACCTACGCGGAGAACCCCGAGGCCGCGCCGCGCGACGAACGCGGCCCCGGGCTGTCGATCATCTGCGATAGCTGCCCATGGCTGCGCGAATGCTGGGGCGCCGACGCGCGGCCCGGGGAGATCGGCGCCCAGCGCATCCTCTGCCACGACCAGGCCGCCGTCGCCGAGGCCCTGCGCCTCTACGACGACGCCCGCGCCCGGGAAAAGGAGGCGACAGCCGACAAGGAGTTTGCCCGCGCGATGTTCTCCGGCTTCGAGCCCGGGGCGTACGGTGAGTTCGCGTTCAACTGGTCGGCCGCCGGGCAGGCCGCTGACAAGGACGCGGCCGTCAAGCTCCTCGCCGACGCCGGAATTCCGGTGCCGACGAAGCCCACCCCGCGCAGGCTTGTCGTCAAGCGTGCCAGGGGTGCGCCGTAGTTTACAGTTCAACCGCTTTGGTGGATCATGTGGCGGGGGGGGGGGGGGTGTTCTGGGCCCCCCCCGCCCCCCCCGCGGGGATGAATGTGGCCCGGT
>JBKJYH010000016.1:0-18774 GCA_046715765.1 Candidatus Limnocylindria bacterium | reverse complement strand
CGTTCCCCGAGCAGGTCGCACTCGCCGACGACTATCAGGTGATCATTCTCGACCGCCGCGGCTTCGGCCAGAGCCCCCCGGCGCCCGAGACCGCTGGCTGGCCGATCGACGTCCCAGACTTGGTCGCGCTACTGGAGGAGGTTGGCGGGGCGCACCTCGTCGGCCACTCCTATGGCGCGGTGGATTGCCTTCTCGCAGCCGGCCAGCGGCCCGACCTGATCCAATCGTTGGTCGTGATCGAGCCGAACCTCCTCGACCTCGTCACGCACGACCCCGGGCCGGCCGCGGTCGTCGCGCGACTTCATTCGCTCTACAGAGCCGCGCCAGGCATGACCGCGACCGAGTTCATCGCCAGGTTTGCCGCCAGCACCGGTCGATCCGCCGAGGCGGCCACGGCCTGGATCGAGTCCCTCGGGCCGACCGATTGGGCGGCAATGGAGACGAGCCGGCGCGAACGCTGGCCGGGTGACGCGCCGGTCGATATGGGCGCCATCGCCGCTGCGGGGGTCCCCACCAGAGTGGTGGCCGGCGGCTGGCCGCCGAGGAGCGGGCTGCCACCCTCACCGTTCGGGCTGGCGCTGCGCGCCGTGAGTGAGGCTGTGGCGCTGGGCGTCGGAGCCCAGCTCACGGTCTTCGAGGCCTCGTACCACAATCCCCAGATCGAGGACGCCGGGCCCTTCAACGCGTTCTTGCGCGACGTGTGGGCAAACACGCCATGACCACATCGCGCGCCGTGGTTACACCCCGGGGGTCGTCAACTCGATGCGCCCTGTCTTCCCTGCTAGCCTGCCCGAATGAAGGTCCCGCCTGGGCTCCTGAGAACACCCGGAGGTCTCCGGACAGTACCTGCCGCGCGCGTTCGAGGCAGCCGCCGAGCCGAGGGCGCCGGTCGAGGAGGCTGCGGCCGTGGAGGGCACCAAGACGATACTCCTCGCCGGAGACGACGAGGCCGTCCGTGGTATCGCTTCCCTCGGGCTCCGGCTACTAGGTGCTCATCGCAGACGGTGGCCCGACGGCCTTGCGGCTGGCCGCCGACCATCAGGGCATCATCCATCTGCTCGTCACCGACGTGGTCATGCGCGAATGCGTGGGCGCAGCTTGCCGAGGGGCTCGGCCGCCCTGAGGCCCGGGACGCCAACCCCGTTCATTTCCGGCTATACCGAGAACACGATCGACGGCCATGAGCGGGAGGGTTGGTTGGACAGTTGCGGTGAAGCGACGGCTACGGGCTGGAATCCTGTCCGCCGCCTTGGCCTGCCGTTCGCGCTGCGGCTGCATCACGCTCGACCCACGCCAGCGCAGGGCGATTCGGGATGAAGACGCTCGCGCTGGCACGTGCCGCCGCCAGCCACCGCTCGCCCTCGGCCACGCGGCCCTGCCGCAGAAGGAAGTTGGCCAGCGCCGACTGATATTGCCAGTAGAGCGCCACGTAGTCCGTGCGCTCGATCACCTGGACCGCTTCGGTCAACAGTTCTTCGGCTTCCTCCAAGCGGCCCTGCGCCTCACGGACCAGCCCGAGCGCGGAGTGCGTGGAGGCAACGCTGCCCCAGTCGTCGGGCTGCACGATCTCGACCCCGCGCGAGGCGTGCGACTCCGCGCCCGCGATATCGCCCCGAGCCAGCAGGCAGAGGGCCATCAGCAGCTCGCTCTCAGGGATCCGACCCGCGTGTCCCGCCCCCTCGGTGAGCGCCAGGGAGCGTTCCGCGGCGGCCAGCGCACCCTCGAAATCACCGAGATGCAGGCGCCCGTCGCCGAGATTCCACCACGCAGCATCGGCGAGGTCATTGTCACCCACTTCCTCTGCCTGGGATGGGATCGCCGCCATGAGCTCAATGCCATCGGACGCTGAAATGCAGGTGCTGACGTACTCGGCCCAGCGATGCGCGGCGTTGACCTGCACGCGCCGACCGGCCGCGCGAGCCAGGTCGATCGACCGCTCGAGCAGGGGACGGAGCTGCTCGACACGGCCTCGCATCGCCTCGGCATGGCCAAGCTCCAACAGTGCCCGCGCCTCCCGGCCCGGGTCGCCCGCCTGTTGGGCGATAGCGGCGGCCTTCGCCCAGGCCGCGGTCGCTGACTCCAGATCGCCGTAATACCAGCCCAGCCAGCCGCTGGCGAACGTCGCCTCGCAGAGCCAGGTCGTATCGCCCGCTGCCTCCAGCACGCGTATTGCTTCTTCGATCAGGTCGCGACCTGCGGCGACGCCGGCACCGCCCGGCCCTACCCACTCGCCGAGCGCCTGCACCAGCAGGCCCCGCCCGACCAGGTCGGTTCTTCCGAGCGCCTTGGCCTCCTCCACGATCTGCGGACCCAGCAGGATCAGACGCTTGAGATCGCTCTCGGGGTAGCCGGCCTCCGCAAACAGCCACTTGGCCTCGAGCCGCTGAACTGGATCGGCCGGCTCCAGCGCCAACGCTCGCTGTGCGAATAGCTCACCTGACCGGATGTCGTCCCGGTCGAGCGCGCGCCGCGCGCTGCGGGTCAGAAGGTCGACGGCGCGCGACACGATGGCGGGATCGGCGGCGCCGTCAAGCTCGCGCTGAAATTGCGCCGCCTGCTCGAGATGGTAGGCCGCGATCTCGATGAACTCCTCAGCACGGTCGCCCGCCCACTCGTCAAGCCAGTCGACGACCCGCAGATGGAGCGCGGCCCGTCTCGTCTTGGGCAGCGTCGCATACGCCATGTCGCGGATCAGGATGTGCTTGAACCGATACGTCGGTTCGCGCTCCGCACCACTCTCCTCGGTGATCAGATCACGCAGCACCGCTTCGTCGAGCGATCTGCCCAGGTCGGGCTGCTCGCCGACCAATGCCACCACCGCCGAGCGCTGGAAGACTCGCCCGACGACCGAGGCGGTCTGCAGCAGTGAGCGCTCGGGGCGCGGGAGGGTGTCCAGCCTGGCGCGAATCAGCGCCTCGATCGTCTCGGGCACCCGCACGTCCGCGGCGGTCCCGACGGCGACCCACCGGTCATCGCGGCGCACGACCGCGCCGGCGTCGATGAGCATGCGGACCATCTCTTCGACGAAGAGTGGGTTGCCCTCGGCCCGCTCGAGAATGCGAGCGCGGAGCGACTCGGGGAGATCCTCGACGGCCAGGAGGGCGCCGAGCAGCTGCCGAGACTCCGCCTCGCCCAGCGGCTCGAGCTGGATGCGGTTCGACTCGACCCGGCCGCCACCCCAGGTCGGTCGCTGATCCATCAGCTCCGGCCGCGCCAGGCAGAGAACGAGAACAGGCACTCCTCGCGACCAGGCCACCAAGTACTCGATCAGGTCGAGCAGAACAGGCGCGGCCCAGTGGATGTCCTCGAACACGAGAACGACGAGGTCGCCCGGGGGCGGGAGCGATTCGATCAGCCGGCGAAAGGCCCATGCGATCTCTCGGTCCATGCCTTCGGCGACCGGCGCATCGCCCGTGAGGCCGATGGCGAAGCCGAGCCGCTCGGCCACCGCCTGGTCCGGGCATACGGCGCGCAGACGCTCGAATGCCTGGGCGGCGTCGAGCTCCGGACCGATCCCGGCCCACGATCGCACCATTTCGCCGAGCGGCCAGTAGCTGATGCCATCGCCATATGGCAGGCAGCGCCCCCGCAGCACGACGGTCGGCACGGCGCTCGACAGGGCGCTCGCCGCTTCGCGTGCGAGACGGCTCTTCCCCACCCCGGGGGCGCCGAGCACCGTGAAGAGCACTGCCTTGCTGCCCGATTTCGCGCGCCTGCCTGCATCGATGAGGAGCGTCAGCTCCTCATCGCGGCCGATCAGCGGTGCGCTCAGCCCGGGCACTCCGCGCGCGCCGCCGATCTCCGGCGATGCGGCCACCACCAGCCATCCGGTGATCGGCTCGTGCTTGCCTTTCAGCTCGAGATCGCCGAGCGGTGCGAGCTGGACCGCCGTGGCGGTCGCGGTGCGGACCGCCGGCCCGACCACGATCTGGCCGGGCGCGGCCCGCTGCTCCAGGCGAGCGGCGACGTTGACTGGGTCACCGGTCGCCATGGTGCCGCCGCCGAATGGATCGCCGACCACAACTTCCCCCGCCTCGATGCCGAAGCGGGCGTCGAGCGCGATCTCGTGCCGCGCCGAGGCATCGGTGCGGAGCAGGTCGAGCCGATCCCGGATGGCAAGGGCGGCCCGCACCGCTCGCTCGGGATCATCCTCGTGGGCGGTAGAGAGGCCGAAGATGCCGAGCACCGCGTCGCCGCTGAAGCGCTCCACACTGCCACCCCGGCTGCGGATCTCGGCGGAGGCGAGCTCGAAGAAGCGTCCCACCACGCCGCGCATCACTTCCGGATCGGTCCGCTCGCCCACCGAGGTCGATCCGACCAAATCGGCGAAGAGCGCCGTCACGGTGCGTCGCTCCTCGACCCCAACGCGCGTGACCAGCGTCATCCCGCACGACGAGCAGAACCGAGCCTCGATCGAGTTCGTCGCGCCACAGTTGGAGCAGGGCTTGTCCAGGGCGCTCATCTGTGGCGCATGGTGCTCATTGGCTCGGTCGCGGTCAATGGCTCAGGCCGTGGGGGGCGGCGTATGATCCCCGGGCCCCGACCACCTGTGCTCGCTGCCGCAGCCGGGTAGCCGACGACCATGGTCAGGAATGGACCCGTCATCATGTCGCAGTGCTCTCCCTGAGAGGCGCCCGCGCGTGGGCACCTGACTCGGTTCGGTCCTTCGCGTTGGCACCTGCATCCCTCCGGGAATGGGCACCTGACTCCCCGGAAGATTGACGATGCGAGGACGCGGCGTGGGCCGAGTCTGAGCACGAATCTTGGCTGAGGACGGCCGTTGCGGGCCTTCGGGCGGCACTTGACTCTGGATCAGGATGTTACTCCGGGGGGTATGGCGAGGTCGACGCCAATCTTTCCGCCACTTTGAGAGAAGTCGGTTCGAGCTGACGCCGCGACCCCGGTCGGCTTGGGTCTGTACCCTGTAGCGGGCCGGAGCCCGCTGGACCACTGCCGCGAATCCGGTATGCGGTACCACCATTCATTTCGAAGGCCCAATTCGTACTCAGAATCTGGCGAGCGCCGACTTGGATCAGGTTTGAAATGCGGTATCGGGCCCGCCCTGAGCACGATTTCGAGCGTAAGCTCGGCTGGAATGCACACTATCTGCACAGTATCGACGCGGGTGGATGTGCGTTTATCCGGCGCCGGTCAGCATCAGATGCCAACCGATGCACGGCAAACTCCCCTGATTACCTTGCATTAGGTGCGCGTAGATCGAAGGGTGAGCCCCCTGGGCTGGCGATGGCCCTTCAGGCTGGGCGAGGCGGCCCAAGCCCGCTGGCCGCGGATCAACTTTGCGCACCAAGTGGCCATGGTCCGGGCTGGCGGCCGGTTCATCGACCCGAGCGAAAGGAGATACGAAGGACGGACTTGCCGTCGACGAGGACGCCGCTTGAGTCAGGCCCATTCAACAGTATTTGCGAGTAGCTCCCTCAGGCGGGGCGGGGTTGAGAGTCCAATTTCCAGACGGCCCGCGATGGGCATTGCTTGATAGCGCGCCCCCGGTACCTGCCGGGGACACTCAATCCGTTTTTGCTCGTCTACGGCCACCCGCAGGGACCCTTTGCGCTGGATTCTCTGGCGTTGCATCACGGCGTACGATCCTGGGCGAAGATGCAACATGCCTGAGCTGCCGACCGGGACCGTAACGTTCCTGTTCACGGACGTGGAGGGGTCGATGTCTGGGCCGTAGCCTTTGTCCTCCTACGGCGACAGCTCAGCTCGACGGGGCCGCAGGGCAAGCGTCGCGACCGGCGGCTATCTCTGGGTCGGCTCGATGGCCCGCGCTCCCGCGACGACGAGGACCTCATTGGGGCTCTCAAAGCCCTCAGCGCCATCGAATGCTGTCAGGGCCTGGTCGATCTGTTGCCACACCTCTTCGCGCGCATCAGCCGCCAGCGGCGCCATCATCTCCCCAAGCGTGGGATAGACCTCGCGGAGGTACTTCCCGGCATCCGCCGCCTTCCGCTTCAGGACACCCGGCGCACCCAATGATCCACCTGACAAGCGCTCAGGCTCGCCCGTCTCCTCGCCGAGCCGGCTGCGAATGATCGAAGCGGCCAGCACGGACTCCGGGCTTCCCCCGACGGCGTAGATCACGAGCGAGGCGTGGGCTCCCGGCCTGAGCACGCGCAGCATCTCCCTCAAGCCGCGATCCGGGTCCGGAAAGAACATCAGCCCGAAATGGCAGAGAACGGCGTCAAAGGAAGCATCTGCGAGATCCAGGTTTTCGCCGTCCATGGCCCGGGTTTCAAAGTGCTCGATTCCTGCCTGCTGAGCAGCGGCTGCCGCGTACTTCAGCTGCTCTGGCGCCAAATCCACGGCCAATACGTGGCCGCCTGAACCTACGCGCTGGGCCGCTGCGATGGACTGATAACCATCGCCAGCAGCAACGTCCAGCACATAGTCGCCGGGTTCAAGATGAGCCAGGTCGAGCATCAGCTCCGTCGCCGGCGCGTACTGTTCGCGCATCAAGGGAGTCCAGCGATGCCATCTCGCCGCGACCTCGTTCCATTGCTCCCGGATGCGCTGCTTGAAGACCTGCGGGTCAGATGCCCCGTTCACCGTGGTCCCCCGGCCGCGCGGGCTGAGGTGGAATGCCGCCGACGCCAGAGCCATCGCCGAGCGGAAAGGAGAAGGGCCATGGCAGTAAGGACGAGAAGCAATGGAGCGAGCCACAGACTCACGCCACGATTGTACGTGCCGGCCTTCGGATGACTGTCGCGACGCTGCCGTCGGCGCTTTTTCTCGGGATCGCACCATGCGTCCAATTGCGTCGATCAGCATCAGATCCCGACCGATGCACGGCAAACGCCTGATCACGTGGCATTAGGTCGCGACCGGGTTGACGAGGCCCGTCAGCAGCGTTTACGCACACACTATCTGCACACTATCGCAGCGCCGACCGCCCGCATGAAGAAACCGATTCGTGCTCCCGGTGAGGGCTCATGCGACGCCTGACACGCCGGACGTCGAATCCGGTATGCGGTACCACCTCATCACTATGGCCTGGTGGTTGGTGCCTGCAGCACCCGCCAAATCCTGGTGCTTCGCAGCCACGAATGCGCTCGAGCAGGCCTGGGATCGCACCGGCGGGCGGTATCGGCGCGGCGCAGAGACTGTCAGAGCGGCCGTCGACATGGCACGCCTGCTACGCTGCGTTGCGAGTGGGCGTTGCGATGAGGAAACTGCCAGCTAGTGCCGCCGCTGGCTTTCGTCGCCCGTTGCGACTCGAGGCGGAACCGCGGATGGGCCTGGGCCGAGGGTGGCCGTTTCAACGGTCCCTCGATCTGGGCCGAGTCGGACTGAGGTACTCCCGATGCCATTGACATGGACAGCGGTCCGCGACTACACCGACATCATTCACGAGCACTCGGGGACGGGGATCGCGAAGGTCACCATCAACCGGCCCGAGGTCCACAACGCCTTCCGGCCGGAGACGGTGGCTGAGCTTATCGACGTCTTTCGCCAGATTCGCGACGACCCGTCGATCGGCGTCGTCCTGTTCACCGGTGCCGGTGAACAGGCCTTCTGCTCCGGCGGCGACCAGCGGGTGAAGGGACAGGGCGGCTACGTCGGAGCGGACGGCGTCGCCCGCCTCAACGTGCTTGATCTCCAGCGCCTCATCCGCTCGCTGCCGATCCCGGTCATCGCCCTGGTCAACGGCTACGCCATCGGCGGCGGACATGTGCTGCAAGTGGTGTGCGACCTCACCATAGCGGCCGAGCACGCGGTCCTCGGCCAGACCGGACCGAAGGTCGGCAGCTTCGACGCCGGCTACGGGGTAACCCTCCTGGCCCGGATCGTGGGGCAGAAGAGGGCGCGCGAAATCTGGTACCTGTGCCGCCAGTACACCGCCCGGGAAGCCCTCGCCATGGGCCTCGTCAACGCGGTCGTCGGGCTCGAGCAGTTGGAGGAGGAGGGGGTTCGCTGGGCGAACGAGATCCTGGAGAAGAGCCCGACCGCGATCCGATTCCTGAAGCGCGCCTTCAACGCCGACACCGACGGCCTGGCCGGGATGCAGGAGTTCGCCGGAGACGCGACCATGCTCTACTACCAGACCGAGGAGGCCCACGAGGGGAGCCGTGCTTTCCTCGAGAAGCGCCGGCCCGACTTCTCGAAGTTTCCACGTCGGCCCTGATCCCCGGTCATGAGCAGCGCTTCGGTCATTCCCCGGCTCTCGCGTCCGCGGGCATGGCTGCTCGCCATCCGCCCACCGACCCTGCCCGCGGCGGCGGGGCCGGTGCTGGTGGGCCTCGGGGTGGCGATCGCCGAAGGCGCCATTCAGCCGCTCGTGGCGGCCGCCACGCTCGCCGCCGCGGTCTTCCTGCAGATCGCGGCGAACCTTGCGAATGACCTGTTCGACTATCGATCCGGCGCCGACGCGCCCGATCGCGTCGGGCCGCCGCGCGCGGCGGCCCAGGGCCTCCTCCTCGAGCAGGAGCTCGCCACCGGCATCGCCGCCGTCCTCGCACTGGCCGGGCTCGTCGGCCTGTACCTCGTCGCCGCGGGCGGTCTCCCGATCCTCGTCCTCGGGCTGCTCGCGATGGTGAGCGCGCTGGCCTACACCGGCGGGCCGTGGCCGTATGGCTACCACGGACTGGGCGAACTGTTCGTCTTCATCTTCTTCGGGCTCGTCGCGGTCGCGGGCACGACCTATCTGCAGACCGGACGCCTGGAGCCGCTGGCCGTGGCGGCCGCGATCCCGATGGGGTCGTTGGTGACGGCGATCCTCGTCGTCAACAACCTGCGCGACATCGAGACCGACCGGCGTGTCGGCAAGCGCACGCTCGCGGTCCGCCTGGGGCGGCGCACCACCGCCGTGGGGTACACGCTCGTCGTGGGCGTCGCCTACCTTGTGCCGGTTGCCCTGGTCGTCGCCGGCTGGACCTCGCCTGCGGCGCTCCTGCCGCTGGCCAGCGCGCCGCTCGCGGTGCCGCTGCTGCGCAGCGTCAACCGAGGCGACGATCCGGCGCGACTCAACCAGGTGCTGCGCGCGACCACCCGCATGTCGCTGGCCTTCGCGCTCCTGTTTGCCATCGGTCTCGCACTTGGGGGTCGTCCGTGAGCCCCCTGCCAACGCCGCGGAGCGAGCGAGGCGCGCCCGTATCCGTCGCTCCAGACAGGCGCGCAACTGCATAGGGAGAAGGACATGGATATCGAGCTCGCCAGCACCGCCGTGATGGGGCTCCACTGGCAGCGCAACGTCGTCAAGCCGGAGGGCTTCTTCGGCGCCTGGTTCGCCGAGCCGGTGGTCCGCAGCGGGGTCATTGAGCGCACGGCTCGCGTCTTCGAGGCGGCCCGAGGCGCCGGGATCCCGGTCGTGTACACCTGCTTCGTCGTTCCCCGCGGTGGCGGCCACATCGTTCGCAACACGGCGGTCATGGCCCAGGTCGCCGAGAGCGAGCAGTTCCGGCCCGACTCGCCGACGGTGGCGATCATCGACGAGCTGGCGCCCCGTGACGGTGACTGGGTGATCAACAACCAGAAGCTCTCGGGGCTGGCGGGGAGCGATCTCCCCGATCGTCTTCGGGCGGCGGGCATCGATACCCTCGTTCTGACCGGGGTCGCAACCAACCTTACGGTGGAATCGACCGCACGCCACGGCATCGACCTCGGCTTTCGCGTGTTCGTGCTGCGCGACTGCGTCACCACCGCGGCACCCGAGGCGCACGAGGCCTCGCTGGCGAATCTCGAGTTGGCGACCACTGGGGTTGCGTCGTCCGAGGAGTGGATGGCGGCGCTCGCGAACGCGACCGCCGGCGGGCAGACGTGATCGCCAGCGCCTGATGGGCCGATTCGTCCGCGACTGGCTCCTCGACTGGGCGGCAACGCGGCCCAACGACGAGGCGGTCGTCGGCGCGCACGGGCGCTGGACGTACGCCCAGCTCGAGTCCGCCACGCGGCGGATCGCGACCGCGCTCCACTCGGCCGGCGTAGGCGAGGGGATTCGGGTGGCGACGCTCATCGGCGACAGTGCGGTCGCGGTGGCCACGATCCACGCCGTTCGGCGGCTCGGCGCGGTCCTCGTCATGCTCAACCGTCGCGCGGCCCCCGCTGAGCTCGCCTATCAGCTCACGGCGTGCCAGGCAGCTGTCCTGCTCCACGATCCGGAGCACGCGGTCCCCAGCAGAACGGCCCTGGCTCATGCACCGACCATCACGCTCCTGGAGATGGATGAACTGCTGGCTGGCCCAGAGCGGTCCGGCAGCCTCCTTGCGCTTCGCGAGCAGGTGGATCTGAACGCACCCGCAACGATTCTCTTTACCTCGGGCACGAGCGGTCGCCCGAAGGGGGCCGTCCTAACCTACGGCTGTCACCTAGCCAGCGCCGACGCCTGGGCCGCCTTCCTCGAGCCACGACCGAGCGATCGCTGGCTTGCCTGCGTGCCCCTCTTCCACATCGCCGGCCTGGCCATCGTCGTCCGAGCGAGCCGCTGGGGCGTTCCGCTCGAGGTGCAGGGGCGCTTCGATCCACGGGCCGTCTGCCGCGCGCTCAACGACGGGGTGAGCCATCTTTCCCTGGTGGGGCCGATGCTCGACCGGCTCGTCGCCCTGGGCCGAGGTTGCACCGTCCCGGACACGCTGCGGGCGGTGCTCCTGGGCGGTGGGCCGATCTCCGCAGTCCAGGTGCTTCGCGCGCGCGCCCTCGGCTACCCGGTAGTGCCCAGTTACGGGCTGACCGAGACGGCCTCCGGGGTGGCCGTTCTCCCGGCAGAGGCGGCCGCGGAGCGCTGCGCGACGGTGGGTCGGCCGCTGCCTGGAGGCGAGTTGCGGATCGAGGCCGACGGCCGGCCGGCGCTGCCGGGCGAGGCGGGAGAGATTGTCGTCCGCGGGCCGATGGTCTTCGCGGGCTACGCCGGCCTGCCGGATGACACGGCGCGCGCGCTGCGCGATGGCTGGTTGCATACCGGTGACCTCGGTACGGTCGACGTCAACGGCGATCTCACCGTCATCGACCGCCGCGAGGACCTCATCGTCTCCGGCGGGGAGAACATCTATCCGTCCGAGGTCGAGGAAGTGCTGCTCGCCCATCCGGCCGTGGCCGAGGCAGCCGTGGTGGGCCGCCCCGACCCAAGATGGGGGAGCGTGCCGGTCGCGGCGATCGTCCTGCGCCCGGGCGCGGCGGTGAGCGATCGGACCCTGGCCGACCACTGTCATGATCGGCTCGCACGCTTCAAGGTCCCGGTCGCCATCCACCGGCTGGCGGAACTGCCGCGCGCGCCGAGCGGCAAGCTCCTCCGATCCGCGATCCGCGAGCTTCCCAACGACGTGTCCCCGTGACCGGGCCGGCTCGGCGATTCCTCAGCGGCGACGGCTGGTCGGTGGCCTATCGTCGCAGTGGCGCCGGCCCGCCACTCCTGCTGCTGCATGCGACGCTGTCATCGTCGACGCAGCTCCGGCCGCTCGCCGACAGGCTCACGGCGCGCTTCACCGTCATCGCCGTCGATCGGCGGGGAAGCGGCGCGAGCCGCCCGCCCGCGGCCCTGCCGCCCGGGCCGATCGATATGGCGGTCCACGTCGACGACCTCGTGGCGATCCTCGCCGCTGAGCAGATCGGTTCCATCCTGGTCGTGGGCCACAGCTACGGCGGCTGCCTGGCGCTCGAGCTCGCCGCTCGCCGGCCGGGGCTCGTCGTGGGCGGCTGGGTGTACGAGCCTCCCTATGGCCCGGCCGGGTCACCATCCGTCGGCCACGCCCTCGCTGATGTCGGCCGGCGGACGGCGGCAGCGGTGCGCCGAGGGGGGCCGGGTGCAGCCGCAGAGGCCTTCCTGGACGCCGTGGCCGGGCGGGGCGCCGTCGCCGCGCTCTCGCCGGCCGCGCTCGCGCGGCTTCGATCATCGGGGCCGTCCGCCCTCGCCGATGCGAACCTTCTCGGTCTCGAACTCAGCGGCCTGGCCGGCATTCGCTGCCCGGTGACCCTCGCCGGCGGGACCTTGAGCCCACCGTTCTACACAGAGATCCTGAACGGGCTTGTCACGAGGATCCCCGGCGCGAGCATCGTCCGCATCGCCGGGGTCGGTCACGGGGCACCGATCAGCCATCCGGGCATCCTCGCTGCGGCGGTCGAGGAGTTCGCCGTCCGAAGCGGCTGGGGCGCCGGACCGACGCTACGATCCGGTTCATGACTGAGGGCAATTCGGCGCCGCCCGAACGGATCCGGGAGATGTTCGACCGCATTGCCGGGGTCTATGACGGCATGAACGCGCTTATCTCGGGGTTGCAGGAGCCCCGCTGGCGTCGCCGCGCCGTCCGCGAGGCGGCGCTGGCGTCGGGGATGCGCGCACTCGATGTCGCGTGCGGGACGGGCAAGGTCGCCGCCAGCCTGCACCGGGCGGTCTCGCCGGGTGGATCGGTGGCGGGGGTCGATTTCTCGACGCGGATGATCGAACGTGCCAGGGCAAAGTTTGACCGCGCGGGCCTGACGTTCGTGGTCGGCGACGCCCTGCGCCTGCCCGTCGAGGACCTGACGTGCGACGCTGCCGTGATCGCCTTCGGGATGCGCAACCTGGCTGACTACCGGCGCGGCTTCGAGGAGATGCGCCGAGTCGTGAAGCCGGGCGGGCGGGTGGTCTGTCTCGAGATCGCCCGCCCCCGCAGTTGGCACGGCCGGCTCATTGCGCGCTGGTTCGACCATGCGGTCCCACTCGTCGGCCGGGTCGTCGGCCAGCGAGGCGCGTACGCGTACCTCGTCCAGAGCGTGCGAGAGTATCCCAGCCCGGAGCGGATCAGCGACATCATGCGCGAGGTGGGGCTGGCACAGGTACGCTGGTTCGCCCTCTCCGGCGGAATGGTGACGATTCATGTCGCGATCCGCCCCGATCCAGACGTGGACGGGTCCCGCCGCCCTCGCGACGGCGCCCTGGACGCCGACACGAGCCGGGTCAGGTAGCCGCGTCGCCCAGCCGCTCACGATCGCCAACTTCGCGCACGGAATGCTCGAACGCCGATGAAACGCGCCGTGTCACGACCGCTTGCAGGGCGCGCCCCGCGAGCGGGAGCTGAGGCAGGGATGTGGCATCCTTGGCCGATGAGCCCGCAGCCGTGCGCGATCGTCACCGGAGCGGCGTCCGGCATCGGGCGCGCCACGGCACGCCGACTGACCAGAGACGGTTGGAGCGTGGTGGGCCTCGACCGCGAGATTGCGCGGATCGACGGCGTCGAGTTTGTGACGGGCGACGCTGCCGATCCGGGGCCGGTCGCGGAGGCTGTCGCGCGGGCCGGCGACCGCCTCGCCGGCCTGGTGTGTTGCGCGGCGATCCTGCCGAGTGAGCCGTGGGACGACCTCGCGACGTGGGACGAGGTGCTGCGAGTCAACGTGCGCGGCCCGTACCTGGCGATCCGTGCCGCCATGCCCGCCCTGCGGGCGGCTCGCGGCGGCGCCGTGTTGGTCGGCAGCATCGTCGGACCGGTCGAAGGTTCCGTTCGCTCGCCGGCGTATGCCGCCTCGAAAGCAGCACTGGAGGGACTGGTGCGGTCGATGGCGGTTATCGCCGGCCCGGATGTCCGCGTCAATCTGGTGGCCGCCGGCGCGGTCGACACGCCGTTCGACGCCGCCGCGCTCCCGCCCGACCGGCGGCCGGACGTCCCGCTGGGCAGGATGGCTCTGCCGGAGGAGATTGCGAGCGTCATCGCCTTCCTTCTTGGGCCCGAGGCGAGCTACGTCACGGGCGCCGTGTGGCGCGTCGATGGAGGACGCAGCATCCTGGCCGGCGCGGAGGCCGTCAGCCGCGCCGCCAGGGTCTGACGCACCGATCAGGAGACGGAATTCGCGGTCCCGACGTGCCTTCATCCGGCATTGACATCGGCAGGGCTGGCCGCTAGGCTCACGCCCACTTCATGAACCACCCATTCTGGTACTACGCGTAGCGGGCACGAGGCAGGCGGGCAGGACCCGCCAGCAGAGGCACTCGTGCCCGCCGAACGCAGCGGTCCATCGGACCCCTGCGTTTTTGTTTTGCCTCTGCGAACCCCGAGCGCGGGGTGAGGGCAGCGACGAGGCATAGCGATGATCGTGGTCATGCGTCCCGCGGCGACGCAGCAAGAGGTGGACCGGGTGCGGCTGGCGATCGAGGCGCACGGGCTTCAGGCGTTCGTCAGCGTCGGGCAGGAACGGACCGTGATCGGCGTCGTCGGCAGCGAGGTCGACCGCGTCGCGCACCTCGGCAGCCTGCCCGGAGTCGAGCAGGTCATCCGCGTCAGCCAGCCGTACAAGCTGGCGAGCGTCGAGCATCACCCGGAGCGCACGAGGGTACTGGTGCGCTCCGTCGAGATCGGCGCGGCGAGCGACCTGGTCGTGATCGCCGGCCCTTGCGCCGTCGAGTCGCGCGGCCAGCTGTTGGCGACGGCCGAACTGGTGAAACGCGAGGGGGCCAGCATGCTGCGCGGCGGTGCCTTCAAGCCGCGCACCTCGCCGTACACGTTTCAGGGGCTCGGTCTGCCGGCACTCGAGCTCCTCGCCGAGGTCCGCGAGGCGACCGGCCTGCCAGTGATCAGCGAGGTTACCGATCCGGCGCAGGTCGAGCTGTTCGACGGCTACGCGGATGTGTTGCAGGTTGGCAGCCGCAACATGCATAACTTCGTGCTGCTCCGCGCGGTCGGCCAGAGCGCCAAGCCGGTGCTCCTCAAGCGCGGTTTTGGCGCCACGATCGAGGAGTGGCTGCTCGCGGCCGAATACATCCTGTCGAGCGGCAATAGCAACGTCATCCTGTGCGAGCGCGGGATCCGGACCTTCGAGACCGCCACCCGCAACACGCTCGACCTGTCGGCCGTCCCGGTGCTACGCCAGCGCACCCATCTCCCGATCATGGTCGACCCCTCGCATGGCACCGGGCAGCGTTCCCTGGTGGCGCCGATGGCGTTGGCGGCAGCGGCGGCTGGTGCCGATGGGCTGTTGATCGAGGTCCACCCTGACCCACCGAACGCCAGGTCCGACGGCGACCAGTCCCTCTCGTTCGCCGAGTTCGGCGAACTGATGGACGAGCTGCGCCGGCTGAGCTTCGTCAAGCGGCGGGGCACTACGGCAGGGGCGCCGGCGCCACCGCCCACGGCGTCGGGGGTGGCCGTGCTGCGCGGGCGCATCGACAACCTCGACGACCGGTTGCTGCAACTTCTCCAGCAGCGTGCGACCCTCGCACTCGAGGTCCAGGACCTGCGCGGCGCGGACGGGCACGGGCATGACGTCGCTCGCGAGCGGCAGTTGCTCGAGCGGGCCGCGGTGCACGGCGGCGCCATGACTCCCGAGGAGCTGACCATGGTCTTCAATTCCATCCTGCGCGCCACCCGGTCGGCCCAGCGACGAAACACCGGGCCGCACGCCGTGACCCGCTCGTGACGGCCGCGGTCGTCGTGCCCGCGGGGTCGCTGCGCGGCACCCTGCGCATGCCGTCCGACAAGACGATCGCGCACCGCGCGCTGCTGGCCAACGCCATCGCCGATGGGAGCGCCACGATTCGGCTCTGGGCTCCGGGGGCCGATGTCGAGAGCACGATGCGCTGCCTCCAACGGCTTGGCGCAAAGCTCGAGGTCCGTCGGTCCGAGGAGGCGGTGGAGATCGCCATGGACGGTCGCCACTCCCTGGTAACACCGGCGCAGCCGCTCGACTGCGGGAACTCGGGGACGACGATGCGCCTGCTGGCAGGCGTGTTGGCCGGGCAGCCGCTGACCGCGCTGCTCGACGGGGACGCATCGTTGCGTCGGCGACCGATGGAGCGCCTTGCTGGCCCATTGCGGGCCATGGGTGCCAGCGTGCAGACGAGCGCGGGCTGTGCCCCGTTGCGCCTCCGCGGACGTCCACCGCTGCGCGCGGTCGTCCACCAGCTCGAGGTGGCCAGCGCACAGTTGGTGGGTGCCATCGCGTTCGCCGGCCTGGCCGCAGAAGGCGAGACGGTCGTGACCACGCCGACGCAGACGCGGGATCACACCGAGCGACTCCTCAGCTGGATGGGGGCGACGATCGTCCGGAACGATCGTACGACGACTGTGCGCGGCCCGGCACGGCTGAGGCGGCGATCGCTGGAGGTCCCGGGCGACCCGTCGTCGGCGGCAGCCTGGCTCGTGGCCGGAAGCCTTCACCCAGACGCCGAGCTGCGCCTCGAAGGTGTATGCGTCAACCCCACCCGCCTGGCGGTCGTGCGAGCGCTCACTGAGATGGGGGCCGCGATCGCAGTGCTGCCGAAGCGATCGGCCGGCCCGGAGGCTGTGGGGGACCTGATAGTGCGCAGCGCGGATCGGCTGCGGCCGCTCCGCATCGGCGGCGCGCAGGTCGCTCAACTGATCGACGAACTGCCGCTGCTCGCGATCGCCATGGCGGCGGCCGATGGCGTGAGTGAGCTGCGGGACGCCGCTGAGTTGCGGGTGAAGGAATCGGACCGCATCACCGCGGTGCTGGCAGGGCTGGCGGCCATGGGCATCCAGGTCGAGGAGTTGCCTGACGGATGGCGCATCGCCGGGGGGCGCAGGCATGACCGCGAGGTCGAGGTCGCCACCCAGGGGGATCATCGCGTCGCCATCGCCTTCGCCGTGGCGGGACTGTGCGGTCTCGCGCCCGTGGTGACCCTCGACGACGCGGCCTGTGCGTCGGTGTCGTACCCCACCTTATGGTCGGACCTCGAGCGCGTCAGCGGACGGCCGCTCAGCGCGGCGGTGCGCGCATGAGACGCCTGCGGCTGCTCACCGCCGGCGAGTCGCACGGGCCAGCGCTGGTCGGCGTGCTCGATGGGCTGCCCGCCGGACTGCGAGTGTCGACCCGCCTGGTCGACCGCGACCTGCGCCGCCGCCAGCACGGCTATGGCAGCGGCCGGCGGATGCAGATCGAGCGCGACCGGGTGCAGTGGCTGGCCGGCATTCGCTACGGGGTGACTCTCGGCTCACCACTCGGCTTCCTGGTCGAGAACCGCGACTGGGTGAATTGGACCGATCGGATGGCGCCCGAGCCCATACCCGCCGCGCGGCGTCCCAGCCCGATCACCCGTGCCCGCCCAGGCCACGCCGACCTGGCCGGGGCGATCAAGTACGACACCGACGATATCCGCAACGTGCTCGAACGCGCCAGCGCCCGCTCCACCGCGGTGCGCGTCGCGGCCGGCGCGGTCGCCCGCCAGCTGCTCGCATCGGTGGGGGTGCGGATCTGGAGCTTCGTGGACGCGGTGGGGCCGGTGCGCGCCTTCCCGCAGAGCGAGGATCCGGTGGCCTGCGTGCCCGAGGGCTGGTGGCGTGCCGACCTCGCCCACCCGACGCCGCTGCGCTGCCCGGATCCAGAGGCGGAGCGGGCAATGATGAGGGAGATCGACGCCGCCCGCCAGGCGGGTGACTCGATCGGTGGCTCGTTCGTGGTGATCGCCGAGGGGCTGCCGATCGGCGTCGGCTCGGCGGCAGAGTGGGATACGCGGCTCGATGGGGCGCTGGCGCAGGCGGCGATGGCAATCCCGGCGGTGAAGGGCGTGGAGATTGGGGCGGGCTTCGCGGTCGTGGCGCGGCGGGGGAGCGACGTCCACGACGTCGTGGAGCCGGGCGTGCCGGGATGGGCGCGCCGCACGAACCGCGCGGGGGGCCTCGAGGGTGGCATGACGAACGGCGAGCCCGTGGGGCTGCGTGCAGCGGTCAAGCCGGTCTCCACCCTCCGCAAGGCGCTCCCCAGCGTGGACGTGATCAGCGGCGAGATTGGGACGGCCCACATCGAGCGCAGCGACGTGGCGATCGTGGCCCGGGCCGCGATCGTCGGCGAGGGAATGGTGGCGCTCGTGCTGGCGGATGCGCTCTTGGAGACCTTCGGCGGAGATACGATCGGCGACCTGCGCGCCGCCGTGCGGCGTCGTCGTCGACGTTCCGTCGGCCCGCCCGGACGCCTGCCTGAGACGGGCTCGGCCCAGACTCAAGCGTGACCGCGCGCGTCCTTCTGCTGGGCGACCAGATCGGCTACTCGGCGTCGCCGGCGATCCACCACGCCGCCTTCGCGGCGAGTGGCATGGACGCCCGCTACGAGCTTCACGACGTCACCGCGGCCAAGTTGCCGGGGGCGGTGGCCGAGTTGCGCAGTGCGTCCTTCCTGGGCGCTAACGTGACACGTCCCCACAAGCTCGATGTGCTCCGCCTCGTGGATGAGCTCGGCCGTGACGCGGTGCGGGCCGGGGCGGCGAACACGATCGTGCGGCACGAGGGCGCGCTGGTCGCCCACAACACGGATGTGCCGGCGCTGGCCGCCGAGATCGCGAGGCTGTGCCCGGACGGCGTCGGCGCGGCGGTGATCCTCGGTGCCGGAGGTGCCTCGCGGGCCGCCGCGCTGGTCCTGAGCGATGGTGGCGCGGAGCGCGTCTCGGTGGCCGCCCGCGACGACTGGCACACCCTTCCCGACCTCTTGGCCGATGCCGATCTCCTCGTCAACGCCACGCCGATCGGTACTGCCAGCGACGACTCGCCGGTGGCGGCCCGGCTGCTCCGTCCCGAGTTGCGAGTCCTCGATCTGGTCTACCGGCCAAGCCCGACCCGGCTGGTACGTGAAGCGCGGGCCGTCGGCGCGCACGCCCGCGGTGGTGCCGGCATGCTGCTCCTCCAGGCGGCAGCCAGTTTCGAACTGTGGACCGGGCGCGCCGCACCGCTGGACGCCATGCGCCGCGCGCTGCTCGCCGAGCTTGGGCCGGGCGCCGATGTCTGAGGCTGGCGTAGTGCTGGTCGGGCTGCCGGCGACCGGGAAGAGCGCGGTCGGGCCGCTCCTGGCCGCCCAGCTCGGCCGCCCCTTCGTCGACACCGACGAGATCGTCAGACGCCGGACTGG
>JBKJYH010000015.1:0-29023 GCA_046715765.1 Candidatus Limnocylindria bacterium | reverse complement strand
GGCGGTGGTATCCTCGCCCTGCCGATGCCGAGCTCTTCCACCCTCTCCGCCAAGCTGATCTTCCCGACCAAGGAGATCGTCGAGGAGTACTACCTCCCGATCATCTACACCGCCTGCCGGACCTGCTACTC
Source organism: Candidatus Limnocylindria bacterium (assembly GCA_046715765.1). GTDB lineage: Bacteria > Chloroflexota > Limnocylindria > QHBO01 > QHBO01 > JBKJYH01. The sequence continues at coordinate 28,892 of JBKJYH010000015.1, read as the reverse complement.
GGAGCAGCTCCCCGACCAGATCTGGGACAAGGCGGTTTCGCGCGGGGTGGCCGATGAGAAGCAGCAGGCTCTCGTCCGCAAGGTGATGGAGTCGGGCCACGGCTCGACCATCGAACACGTCAACTTCACCTTCGCCATCAGCGGCGTGACCCGCACCCTGTCCCACCAATTGGTCCGGCATCGGGCCGGAACGGCGTTCGACCAGCAGTCGCAGCGCTACGTGGCCTTCAAGAAGCGCGACAACTACACCATCCCCGATTCGATTGCCAAGGGCGACCTGCCCGATGACCTGGCCGGGCGCTTCCAGGCCGCGATCAACGAGAACCTGGAGCTGTACGGCCAGCTCCTCCAGGCCGAGGTCCCGGCCGAGGACGCCCGCTTCATCTTCCCCAACGCGATGCAGACCAACCTGATCATGACCGTCAACCTGCGCCAGTTGATCCACATGAGCGGGCTGCGGTTGTGCACGATGGCCCAGTGGGAGATCCGCCAGCTCTTCAAGCAGATCCGCCACGAGATCTTCCGGGTGTCGCCCTTCTTCGGATCCTTTCTGGCACCCAAGTGCGTGCCGCTGGGCTACTGCGATGAGATGGGCAACCGCGACGAACACTGCCGGATCCGGCCCCACCGCGATACGGTGATGGCCGTCTGGGAGGCGTACCGATCAGGCGACCTGGCCGAGACCGATGGACCGATCGTGCCCGAGACCTCGCCCTTCCGCCCGCGTCCGCGCCGCGTCCCCATGCCGGTCGGCGAGGGAGATGCCGCTACACCGGTACGCGCCCGTCGCCATGAACCGGGCGCCGCCGTCGGCCAGGCCGGAGGCTCCGACCGGGTCTGACCGCTCGCCGCCTCAGTTGTCGGTGGTGCGCCCGTCGCCCAGGCTGAAGCGCCGAAGTTCCTCGTCACACGCGTCGGCATAGCGGCGCGCCTCGGCCAGGAGGAACGGGGTCATCCGGGTCGAATCCACGATCAGCAGGGTGTGGCCGCGCTCGTTGCGGTCGAGCACGATCCGGTCGTCGCCGTGGAAGCTGATCGCCCAGTTTGCCTGGAGTTGCGCGATCTCTGCCACCACCACCTTCTCGCTGAACGACCAGTCCATGAAGGCGGCGTTGAGCGTGGCGACCACGTCGCGCAGTTGGTGAGTGACGTTGCGGCGAAGCCGGGACAGGAAGTGGACCAGCCGCAGCCGGGCGAACGGGTCGCCGCTGCGCGCGATCACCGGTGGTGCGACCTGCGGGTCGGGCATTCCGTCGGGGACCGGGCCGATCATCGGTGCATCGGTCATCCGATACGCGCCCCCGTGGGTGCGGACGGGTTCGGTTCCAGGAGCCAGACCTGGCCGTCGTCGTCTCCTTCGCCCATCGCCCCCAGGACCAGGACCTGGCTGTCGAGGCCGGCGATCCGCCGCGGCGGGAAGTTGACGACCGCAATTACGTCGCGCCCCACCAGGACCGACGGATCCGGGTAGGTCACCGTCAGTTGCGCGGACGAGACCCGCTCCCCGATCTCCGGCCCGAAGTCGATCCGGAGCCGGTACGAGGGCTTGCGTGCCTCCGGGAAGGGGAGTGCCTCCATGATCCGGCCCACGCGCATGTCTACCTTGAGGAAGTCGTCGAAGGTGATCACCCGCGCACGGTAGCAGGGGACGGGCGACTCGCGGTCCGGCGCGCGAAGTGATCAGATCACCTGAACTCTGTGCAGGGGGTCCGGGGTCCGGTGCGCCTCCGCAACGGGACCGACTGGTACTGACGGGCTCTTGGATCGGCCGGGAGCGTCCCGCACCATGCACCTCACCTCTCACCCCAACCGGAGATGCCGTGAGCTTCTGGAACTGGCGATCAAGCGGACCGATGGTCGGCGGCTCGGCCGCGCTGGCCGGAACCGACCTGGCCGCCGTCGAGCTGTACACCGCCGAGGCACGGCTGGTGGGCTGGGTTGCGACCGGCAGCCGCCGCGTCACCGACCTGCTCGAGGACAACGACGAGCTCCGCATCTGGCGGCCCTACCCCGGCCGACCAGACGACCTGGACGGAATCCCCGGCCAGGCAAGCGCGGAGCACCCCGGACACGGCGGGGAGTGGCAGATCGTTGCCACCCACCAGGTGATGCTGATCATGCCGCCGGAATGGCGCGTCAACCGGCAGCTGCGGTTCCACCGCAAGCTGCGCCGGGTGGCGATCATGGCCGGGCCGTTCGCGGTTACCGGCAACGCCCACCTGCCCCTCGATGCCGAGCCGGACTGGCTGCTCAACAACCCGCGCCGCTTCCTGCCACTCACCGATGCCCACCTCCTGCACGGCGCGGAACCGGCATTCGAGCACGTGGTCAGCGTGATCATCGTCAACACCGCGCACGCCACCAGCCTGGTCCCGCTCGTCACCCTGGCCTGAGCCGGGCCTGCCTCCGGTCGAGGCTCGCCGCAGCGGGCGGCGCCTATCATCGGCGCCAGCATGGCCGTGCTTCGATCCGCCCTCGACCCCGCATCTGACGCGTTCCGCGCCAACGCCGACGCCATGCGCGCGCAAGTCGCCGAGCTGCGACGCCGGGTGGCATCTGTCGCCGGCCGCGGTGCGGGGGGCGACGAACGCGCCATCGCCCGTCATCTCGAGCGCGGCAAGCTCCTGGTCCGGGATCGAGTCGACCGGCTGATCGACCCGGGCAGCGCATTCCTGGAGCTGTCCGGCCTGGCCGCCGAGGGCCTGTACGACGGGGACGCGCCGGGGGCTGGGATCGTGACCGGCATCGGTCGGATCGAGGGGGTGGAGTGCGTGATCGTGGCCAACGACGCCACGGTCAAGGGTGGGACCTACTTCCCGATGACGGTCAAGAAGCATCTCCGCGCCCAGGAGATCGCGCTCGAGAACCGCTTGCCGTGCCTGTACCTGGTGGACTCGGGAGGCGCCTACCTGCCGATGCAGGACGAGGTCTTCCCCGATCGCGAGCACTTCGGCCGGATCTTCTACAACCAGGCCCAACTCTCGGCCCGCGGGATCCCCCAGGTCGCGCTGGTGATGGGCTCCTCGACGGCCGGTGGGGCGTACGTGCCGGCCATGTCCGACGAGACGGTCATCGTCAAGGGCACCGGCACCATCTTCCTGGGAGGGCCGCCGCTGGTGCAGGCCGCCACCGGCGAGGTGGTCAGCGCCGAGGACCTGGGCGGCGCCGAGGTCCACACCGCGGTCAGCGGCGTGGCCGACCACTACGCCCTCGACGACGAGCACGCCATCGCCATCGGGCGCCAGATCGTGCGCACCTTCGCCTGGCGCAAGCCGGAGCCGCCGTGGGAGCGCGCAGCGATAGCGGCGCCATCGGTCAATCCGGAGGACCTGTACGGGGTGATCCCGGCCGATGCGCGGCAGGCCTACGACGTGCGTGAGGTGATCGCCCGGCTGGTGGATGCCAGCGACTTCGCCGAGTTCAAGGAGCGCTACGGGCAGACCCTGGTGTGCGGGTTCGCCCGGATCGACGGTTACCCGGTCGGGATCCTGGCCAACAACGGGATCCTGTTCAGCGCCTCGGCGCTCAAGGGCGCGCATTTCGTGGAGCTGGCCAGCCAGCGGCGGATCCCCCTCATCTTCCTTCAGAACATCACCGGCTTCATGGTCGGGCGGGAGTACGAGGCTGGCGGCATTGCCAAGGACGGGGCCAAGCTGGTGACCGCGGTGGCGACCACCGCCGTGCCCAAGTTCACGGTGATCATCGGTGGCAGCTTCGGCGCCGGGAACTACGGGATGGCCGGGCGTGCGTACTCCCCGCGCCAACTCTGGATGTGGCCGAATGCGCGGATCAGCGTGATGGGCGGCGCGCAGGCGGCCCGGGTCCTGTCCACGGTCAGCGGCGACTTCCCCACCGATGACGAACGCGACGCCTGGGAGGCCCCGATCCTGGCCGAATACGAGCGCCAGGGCTCGCCCTACTACTCCACCGCCCGGCTGTGGGACGACGGGGTGATCGACCCGCTCGACACCCGACGCGTGCTGTCGATGGGAATCAGCGCGGCCTTGAACGCGGAAATAGGCGAGACCCGCTTCGGCGTGTTCAGGATGTAGGCGTACACTTCGCCTATCGCGGCTCCCCTGCCGCAGCGAGATGGAGGTTCACCGTGCTGAGTTTTGGAGTTGTGCTGGTCATCGTCGGAGTCGCTTCGTTCCTGCTGCCGATGGTGGGAATGGACCTGGTATTCCTCGACTCGATCGACGCGTACCAGCCCTGGTTGGGAATCATCGTGGCCGCCGTCGGGCTGATCACCGTCCTCTACGGCGGCGGTCGTCGGGACAAGGCCCAGACCCAGACCACGGTCGTCAACGAAGCCCCACCTGCGTCACCCCCCGCCGACTCAGACTGATTTGGGTCAATCCGTCAGAGCAGGCTGCTGGCTCGACCGCCAGATCTCCTGACCTGACAGCCGAACCGGGCTGGGTCGCCAGGTTACCCCCTGGCGGTCACCTCGGAGCGAGTTTGGCGGTCGAGTGACCGGCGCCGCGGCCCCGTGGTCACCCCGTGGTCACCGCGCGAGAATCTGGCGGTTGAATCAGGCGGCGCCGATGCATGCCGGGACGAGTCGCGACCGAACCGATCCGGTTCAGTCGGCGGGCTCCAGCCACGGGTCGTTGGCGCCACCCATCGCCACCCACGTCTGCGGCTAAGCCTTTTTGGCGGAGAATGACGGGTGTAAGGTACCGACTGGGGTCTCACGGTTGGGAGGTGGGGTTGATGGGCGGCTTCGGGGCGCTTCTTATCCTTTTCGGCTTGGGCTCGTTCTTGCTGCCGTTGGTTGGGTTCCAGTTCAGCCTGATGGGATGGGTCGATCCATACCAGCCGTGGGCAGGGATCGGGGTGGCGCTGGCGGGCGTCGCACTGCTGCTCCTGTTTCCCACGCGGCGCGTCGCGGCCACCGTTCTGCCAAGCAGTGTTCCGGCAGGCAGTCTGCCGCCAGGTACTGACCCTCCAGGCAGCGCTCCACCGAATGGCTGACGCGCCGACGTGACCGCCCCCTGGATCTGCACGCAATGTTCCTCGTCCAACCCGGACGAGACGCAGACATGCGCCATCTGTGGACATGCCCGCCCCAGGGCATCCATTGCGCCAACGGTTGAGACCGCAACCGAGGCGACCGAGTCGCCGAGCATTCCACCGTTAGCGCCGCTCGCAGGCGAGGCGCCCGCTCCGGCGACGTCCTGGTTGGCGACACCCTGGAAGCCCCTGCCGGAGGCAGGCGGCCGGTTCTCAGCCGGGAATCGGACGCGCACCTGGCTTGGCCTGGGCGCCGGTGTGCTGGCCGTCGTCTTCCTGGGGATCGGCTTCTGGTCCGCTGCCCGCCGTGATGACTCCGGGTCCATCACCCAGGCAGGGTCGATCAACTACTCCGAATTGCGGGTCGGGGACTGCTTCAATCTGCGCGACCCGACCGAGGTGACGATCGTCGACGCAACGCAGTGCAGCGAGCCCCACGTCCACGAGGTCTTCTACGTCGGAGAGCTCTCGCCAGGCGCCTATCCTGCCGTGGAGGTGATCGACGCCTTCGCCGAGGCTCAGTGCACGCCCGCCTTCGAAGGTTACGTTGGGCACGACTTCATGACATCGGTGTGGTACCCCGCCTACATTGGGCCGTCAGAAGAGACCTTCAGATCCGGGGACCGAGTCGTGGTCTGCCACCTGTTCAACTCGACCGAGACTGCGGTCACCGGCTCGGCCCGCGGATCTGCCCGCTAGGGAGCGGTCCGGATCAGTCGGCGGGCTCCAGCCAAGGCTGGCTGCCACCGCCCATCGCCACCCAGCCGCTTCGCTGATCGGCTCGGACCACCTCGTACCAGGCGTAGCCGCTGCCCAGGGCGGGACCAGAGGTGACGCGCACGATCTCGTCGCGCTGCAGCCCGAGAATGAAGTCGGCGTCGGTGCTGGGGCCCGTGCGCAGCCGCAGGCCGTCGATGCTGACCCGCAGCAGGTCGCCGACCGCGATGACCGTGAATCGAGGGGTTCCCGGTTCCGAGGGGGCCGTTCCGGCGAAGTAGCGCTCGGCCAGCGCAACGGCATCGGCCGCCGCCAGCGAACCGATGATCCGGCCCGGGATGTCATCGAAGGGCGGGTGGATGCCGCCCCAGATCCGCGACAGGCTGGACTGGTCCGCCGCGTCGCGGTAGGTCGCCCACATCAGGGTCAGGTCCGTGCTCGGCCCCTGCTCGAAGACCAGGAACTGGTTCATGCGCACCGCGAAGGTCCCGATGCCGCCGGGGAAGTACGGGTCGCCGGTAATGGCGGTCAGGACGTCGGCGCCGGCGCGCGAATAGGTCGAGTGCCCCGAGACGTACCCCGCGAACGGCGGGGTGACGAAGGTGGGTCGCTGGTACGGCCACCAGTTCTCGACCAGGATCCAGTCCACTCCCGCCTCGTCGACCGCCGGATCACCGATCACGGTCGGGCCACGCCAGGCTCGGATCTTGATCTTGCCGACGTTCTGGTCGCCCTCGTCCGCGAGTGGGTCGCCCGACTCGACCACCTCGATCCAACCCGGCACCAGGGTGACATTGTCGGGAGCCATGGTCCGGATGGCGGTGATCGGTCGCACGTAGTCGTACCAGCCCTTGACCCCCCAGGCCGCGATCGCTGCATCGTGCATCGCCCCGCCGAGGCTGAAGTAGGCCTTGACGTCCCACTCCAGGTCAGACAGCGCCGGACCTGTGCCACCGATCCGCTTGTCGGCCGGATCCAGCTCCGATGTGACGTAGTTGAGCAGGGCGAACCAATGCCCCGGCGGCGTCTCCGAGTTGGGCCCATCCGCCCAGAACTCGGCGACCGCGCGGGAGTAGTCGCCACGCAGTACGAGCTGCGGCTCGTAGGGTGCGCCGGTCGCCGGGTTGAGCGCGTGCCCGGCACTCGTGTCCCCGCCGCCGACGAAGTCGTAGAAGGCCTGGTAGCCCGCGAAGGTCCGGGGCATCGGCAGCGGGTCGGTGGGATCGTTTCCCTGGCTTGCCGGCGAGATGTCGATCATCACGCCATCGGCGGGGTCGAGTTGCCCGGACCACAGCGCAACCAGCGAGAAGTTCCACCAGAACTCCTCCGCGGTCGAGCCGACGTGGCTCGGCGGCGGGCCGGGATCGTGAAAGACGTTCCATGTCTCGGTGGCGCCGTCCCCGTCGGTATCGCGCTGGTTGACCGTCAGGCCATCCCCGGACAGGGCAAAGGGATCGACATCGCCCCACTCGGCGCCGATGAACGGCGGCGTCCCCCCAACCACCACATTCCCTGCCTGGTCGACGAACACGTCGACCTGGATCGGCTGCCACCGATCCAGGTCGGCCACCGGCCCGGTGCCCGGCTCAAATGGAATCAACGGGCCGTTGACCGGCTGGTAGACCGTGTTTCCATGCAGGCCGACCTCGTTCGAGCCATCGGCCAGGCCGTAGGCGATGTAGCACGCGGCGGCGTAATTGCCGAAAGCGGCGGCAGAGCCATCCGAGGTGTCGGTATCAAGGTCACCCGCGTCGTATCCCAGCCTCTGCATCAGCGCGTCCGCGAGGGTCTTGGTTTCCTCGATCCCCGGCGAGCCGCTGAACCGATGCAGGATCAGGCGGTACATCGCGTGGCTGATTGATTGCTTCAGGGGGGCCAGGCCCCGCGGTGGAAGCGGACCGGTCAACGGGCAGGCCTCCCTACCGAGCAGATACGCGTCGGCCGCGCCGTCGCTGACCGCCCATAGGTCATACATCAGGGCCGATGTGTGGAACAGGTTCCGGGCCTGGACCGGCGGCCTGGCACGGTCCACCCGGATCGCGCTCAGCAGGACCTCGTTCCAGACCTGCGCGATCGACATCGGGGGCCTGGAGACGCTGAAGGCCGGGATCCTGAGTGGGTCCGAGGAGTTGCCGGCGGCATCGGTGACCTGCACGGTGCACAGGAGGTAGGTGCCCCGGGGCAGCGGGTCGAGGACGAGCCGGTTCACCCCCGCCACGGCCTGGGTGGTCGCAGAGCTGCACGGGTGGCCAATGCTGATCGTGCCGGGTTCATCGGAGCGGAAGGCGAAGGTCGGAGTGCCGGTCCGAACGGCGGGAATCACGGCAATGTGCCCGTCAAACACGACGACCTGCTGTGGCACGCTCAGCCCGCCCTCCTCCGACTCGCCGGTCAGCGTGGCGAGGGCCAGCGTGGGTGCGCGGGAGTCCGGCGCGACCGACGGTGACGAGCTCTCAGATGGCGACGGGCGCGACAGCCCGATCGCCGAAACGGCAGAGATCACCACCAAGAGGGCCGCGGCGGTCAGGATGCGCTGTGGCTGCGTCGCCCACGTCCATGCACGGCTGAGCCAGCGCATCGGACCTTCCTCACCTTCTGCGGCCTGCGTGCGTCAGCGGCCCGCCTGACCGGGATCATGCCGGCCAGTTTGCCCACCGACAGAGGGCTGCGCAACCGCCCGCGTGGGCCAAACTCGGCCGGTGCGGTGGTAGGCTGCGAGGCATGGTCCTGGAACGCCCCGCGCCCGGCTCACACGATCGCTCAACCCCGTCGGGAACGCTGGAGGAGTCATCTGCCACCCTCTTCGAGGCCATGCTGGCGGCACGCGACGCCGACGACGGCACGGACGCCAACCAGGCGGCCCTGCTCGGGTTCTATCGGGCTCTGGCGGATGGAGTCCTGCTCCTGCCGGTGCCTCCCGATCACGGCGAGGAGGCCCGCTCCGAGTTGGAGCGCGCGGTCAGCGAGGACGCCGAGGTCCAGATCACGGTGATGCTGGCCGCCGACCCGCAGGGCAACCCGGTGAGCGTGTGCTTCGGCTCCGTGGCGGCACTCTCGGCCTGGGCACCACGGGGCACCGCCAGCCTGCCCCTCCCGGCGCGGATTGCACTGTCCAACATGGCCGCGGCGGGCGTGCCGGCCATCCTCGATCCGGCCGGACCGATCCCCTACCGCTTTGAGCCCGATGAACTGGCCGACCTGGCTGCGGGACGGGTGCCAGGCAGCGACGAACCGATCTTTGCGCCGGTACAGCCGGCGTCCATCCGGGTTCGCCTCGCGGGCCGGGAAGCGGTGGTCCTCCAGGCTCCCCTGGCGAGCGCACTGCGCGGGACCGAGGTGGAGGAAGCGTGGCTGGTGGAGTCCGAAGCCGCTGGCGAGTGGCGGCTGCTGCTCGGCCTGCTGGGCGCGGTCGGTGCCAGCGCGACGGTGGAGGTGCCCGATGGCGTGCGGGTCGAGTGGCTCGAAGGCCGGCTGCTGGAGGCAGTTCGGGCCGTGTCCGGGCCGTTCTATCGGCGGCGTCGATGAGCCAGGTGCTGCGGGTCGAACGAGACGGCGACGTCGCACGCGTCACTCTGACCCGGCCCGACGCCCGCAACGCGCTGAACGCCGCGCTGATCGGGGAGCTGCGTGACGCGTTCCGGGCGCTGGCCGCGGAACCTGCCGCAGCCCTGCGCGCCGTGGTGCTGGCCGGGGAGGGGCGAGCCTTCTGTGCCGGCGCGGACATTCCGTGGCAGCTCGAGTCCGCGCAGCTCTCGATGGACGCCAACCGGTCTGATGTTGCCCGCCTGGCGGAGATGCTCGAGGCGGTGGATGCGTGCCCCGCGCCGGTCATCGCCCGGGTCCACGGGGCGGCGCTGGGCGGTGGCATGGCGCTGTGCTGCGTGGCGGACATCACGCTGGCCACGCCAGACACGGTCTTTGGCTTCACGGAGACGAAGCTCGGGCTGATCCCGGCGGTGATCAGCCCGTACGTGCTGACCAGGATCGGCGAAGGACAGGCCAGGGCGCTCTTCCCCGCCGGCGAGCGTTTCGGCGCTGAGCGAGCGCTGCGGATCGGCCTGGTCCACGAGGTGCTCGCCGATGAAGCGACGTTGGACGCACGGGTTGAGGTGTTGCTCGTCGAATTGCGCTCTGCCGGCCCGCAGGCTGCCCGCGACGCCAAGGCAGTGCTGCGCGGCCAGCGCGGCATGGACCCGGCCGCTGCCCGGGAGCTGACCGTGGCCTGGGCCGCCCGGCAGCGCGTGTCCGCCGAGGGACAAGAGGGCCTCACCGCGTTCATCGAGAAGCGCCCACCCGCCTGGCGTGGAGGCTGAAGCCCAGGCCCCGTTCGCCGCTCTGCGACAATCGCGACATGCCGGGTGACGCAATGACCCCGCGTGAGGTGGCCGAACAGCTCGGGGTCACCGTTCGCACCGTGCAGCGCTGGGTCACCGATGGCCGATTGGCGGCGGTGCGGGTCGGCGGTCGGGTCCGGATCGCACCCGAAGCGCTCAACGCCATGAGTCAGCCAGGGAACCCACGCGGGGCGCTCGCCGGCCAAGCGGCCCCGACGCGACCGATCCGGGCCGTCCTGATTGCCAACCGGGGAGAGGTCGTCGGCCGCGTGGAGCGCACCGCGCACCGGCTCGGGATGCGGGTGATCGGGATCCAGGCACCCGACGATGCGGCGCCGCGGGGCGTCAACCTGGTCCTGCCGGTCCCCGCGTACCTGGACGGGGCCGCGATCATCGATGCCGCTCGCCGGTCGGGAGCTGATGCGATCCACCCCGGGTATGGGTTCCTGGCCGAGTCGGCTGCCTTCGCGGATGCGGTGCTCGCAGCGGGACTGGTCTGGGTGGGCCCGCCACCGGCGGCGATGTCGGCGCTCGGCGGCAAGGCCGCCGCCCGGCGGGAGGCGGCAGCCCGCGGCGTCCCGGTCCTCCCCGGCTACGACGATTCGGCCCAGGACGATGCCAGCCTGGCTCGGGCGGCTGCCGGGATCGGGCTTCCGCTGCTGGTCAAGCCGGCCGCGGGCGGTGGCGGCAAGGGGATGCGCGCGGTGCGCGAGGCGACCCAACTGGTCGAGGCGCTGGCATCGGCGCGGCGCGAGGCACTCGCCGCGTTCGGCGATGATCGGCTGATCCTGGAGCGGATGCTGATCGGCGCGCGGCACGTGGAGGTCCAGGTCCTGTTCGACCGCCACGGGCGGGGCATCCACCTCGGAGAGCGCGATTGCTCCAGCCAGCGGCGGAACCAGAAGATCGTCGAGGAGTCGCCCGCGCCGTCGGTCTCGAACGCGTTGCGGGTGCGACTCGGGGAGGCGGCACTGGCGGTGGCCGGGGCGGTCGGTTACGTCGGCGCCGGCACGGTCGAATTCCTGCTGACCGATGCCGGTGAGTTCTTCTTCCTGGAGATGAACACGCGGCTGCAGGTCGAGCACCCGGTGACCGAGGCGGTGACCGGACGCGACCTGGTCGAGGATCAGTTGCGCATCGCCGCCGGGGAGCCGCTCGTCGTCGGTCCCGGCGCGCCGATCGGCCATGCCATCCAGGCGCGGGTCTACGCCGAGGATCCGGATGCCGGGTACCTCCCCGCCGCCGGACGGTTGGCGCGGGTGCGCTGGCCGTCGGGCGTGCGGATCGACACGGGCGTGGCCGAGGGCGACACCATCTCGGACCGATACGACCCGCTCCTGGCCAAGCTGATCGCACACGGCCCGACCCGCGCCGCAGCCTTGTCTACGCTTGGGGACGCACTGCGGCATACGCAGCTGCTCGGTGTGCGCACCAACCTCCGATTCCTGCGCTGGCTCACCGAGCAGCCAGTGATGGTCGACGCCGAGATGCGGATCGACACGCTTGCCTCGCTGTCGCTCCCCGCTCCGCCGGTCGCGGACGCAACTGCCTGGAGCCGAGCGGCCGCGGCCCTGCTGGCTGCTGGCTTGGGCGGCTCGTGGACCGGTGGCTGGCGCGCCGCCGCGCCGGCCGCAGTTCGCCTCCGGCTGGGCGACGAGGAGCGCCGGGTCGAGCCGATGCACGAAGGAGGCGGCGCGGTCGCCGTCCTCGACGGCACGGCATTCGTGGACATCGAGGGGCAGTCCGTCGAGTTGAGCGTGGCGCTGCCTCCCAGCGTCGATGAGGCCGCACGGCAGGCGGCCGCCCACGCCGGAGTGAGCGCCAGCCTGACCTCGCCCATGCCCGGCCGGGTGATCGCGGTCCGCGCCCAGATCGGTGACCCGCTGCGAGCCCATCAGGCGGTGGTGGTGATCGAGGCCATGAAGATGGAGCACGCCGTCATGACTCCCCTCGCCGGGAAGCTGGCAGCGGTCCACGTCGTCATCGGGCAGCAGGTCCGGCGCGGTGACCTGCTGGCGGAGGTATCGGCCTAAGATGGGCGACCGATGACCCGGCCCGAGGTGCGCATCTACGAGGTCGGCCCGCGCGACGGCCTGCAGGCCGAGGCGAGCGTGGTCCCGACCGCCGCCAAGCTGCGCTTCATCGAGATGCTGGCCGATGCCGGCCTGCGCGAGATCGAAACCACCTCGTTCGTGTCGCCGACCCGGGTCCCGACCATGGCCGATGCGGATGCCCTGTTCGCGGGGTTGGAGCGGCGCCCTGGACTTCGCTACCCGGTGCTCGTCCCCAACCAGCGCGGACTGGATCGCGCGCTGGCCGCGAAGGCCGATGCCATCTGCCTGATCACCGCCGCGACCGACAGCTACACCCGCTCCAACATCGGGATGAGCACGGAGGAGTCGCTGGCCACCTTTGCGCCGCTCGCCGCCGAGGCCCGCCGACGCGGCATCTGGATCCGCGGCTACGTGTCGGCCGCTTTCGGATGCCCGTACGACGGCGAGGTGGACGCGGCGGCGGTGGTATCCGTCAGCGAGCGGCTGCTGGGGATGGGTGTCGACGAGCTGGCGATCAGCGACACGCTCGGCGTCGCCGCCCCGACCGACGTGCGGCGCGTGCTCGACGCGCTGCGCGCTGCGGGGATCGGGCCCGAGCTGGTTGCGCTGCACCTCCACGACACGCGCGGGACCGCGCTGCCCAATGTGATGGCGGCCCTGGCCGCCGGGGTGCGCTGCTTCGACGCAGCCGCTGGCGGAACGGGCGGCTCGCCCTTCGCCCCTGGGGCGGCCGGCAACCTGGCGACCGAGGACCTGGTCTACCTGCTCGACCGCGAAGGGGTACGCAGCGGAGTGGATCTGGACGGCGTGATTGCGGCGGCGGCATTCATCGGTGAGCAGCTCCGCCACGGGCTCACCAGCCGGCTGGGCCGTGCCGGCCCGTGGCCGCGGGCGGCCGTGGAGCAGGCCCGATGACCTCGCCCCAGCCCGCCGACCGCCGCCCGGTCGTCCTGGATGTCGACACCGGCATCGACGACCTTGTCGCGCTGCTGATCGCGGCCACCGCGCCCGAACTCAACCTGCGCGGGGTGATGTGCGTGGCGGGCAACGTGGAGCTGCGGCATGTCGCCCGCAACACCGCCAAGGCGCTGGCCATGCTGGGTCGCACCGATGTGCCGGTCAGCATCGGTGCCTCCGGCCCGTTGCGCCGGCGGCTGCGCACCGCGGAAGAGACCCACGGCCCGACCGGGACTGGCTACGCCAGCCTGCGGGGCGAGGATCCCAAGCTGGGCTCTACCGAATTCACCGCCCTGCCGGCCTCGCGCTACCTGGCCGCGCACATCAAGCGTCACCCAGGCGAGCTGACCGTCATCGCGCTCGGCCCGCTGACCAACCTGGCGATCGCGGCCCGCGAGGGGGTGGACCTGGCAGGGGGCTTGCGCGAGACGATCTGGATGGGCGGCACCCTCTCCGACCGTGGCAACACCACCCCCACCGGGGAGTGGAACGCGTGCGTCGATCCCGAGGCGGCCGAGGCCTGCCTGCGCGTCGGGGCGATCGACCGAATCTTCCCGCTCGACGCCACCCAGGACCTGACGGTCAGCCTGGCCGACCTTGACGCCCTGCCGGACACCCCGCTGGCGGGGGTGGTGCGCGAGGCGATGCGCTTCTACGTCGAGTTCCACCATGTCACCCAGGGGCTTGCCGGCGCCTACCTGCACGACCCGCTGACCGTCATCGGGGGACTACTGCGGCCGGACCTGGTGCGCTGGTCGGATCCGGTTCGACTGGCGTGCGACACGAGTACCGATCCCGCCAGCGCCGGAACGCTCCGGCCAATCGAGGATGGACGCCCGCCCCTGCGCGTGGCGCTGGCGCTCGACGCGGCACCCATGAAGGCCGAGCTGCTCGACCGGATGGCCCGTGCCGTGGCAGGATCACCACCCTAGGACAGCACCCGAGGAGGGAGTACCCATGTTCCTGCGCTGGATCGTCGCCCTGGTCATCCTGGTGGGAGTCACCTTCGGGGGGGTCACCATCTTTGGCGACTTCGCGGATCCGACATCGGCCAACAACAGCTGGGCGCTGCTTACCGCCTTCGGGGTGATGGCCGCCGTGGTGGCCTACGCGCTGGTCGAGCGGGTGCAGACCGGCTCGATGGCCAGCATCGGCCGCCAGTTCGACACCCGCACCCTGGTCCTGATCCCGATCGCGATCGCGATCAACATCATCCTCGGCCAGGCGGTGGCCTCCGCCCTCAAGGTCCCGATCTACCTCGATTCGATCGGCACCATCCTCGTCGGCGTGCTTGCGGGACCGATCGCCGGTGCGGTGACCGGCTTCCTGGCGAACATCCTGTGGACCTACGTCGTGCCGCCGCCGTTCCACAGCGACTTCGCGGCGCCCTTCGCCATCGTCGCGGCCGTGATCGGCCTGATGGCCGGCGCGTTCGGACGGATGGGCTGGCTGCGGCCGCGCCTCACGCGCAGCGCGCTCCAGCTGGCGATCGGGGGAGCGATCTCGCTCGTGGTCATCGGCGGGATGAGTTATCTCGCCCTGCTCGGATACCAGGCGATCATCGGTCCGACCGACCTGGCCGTCGCCAGCGACAACCCACTCTTCGTGGCGCTTGGCTGGCTGGCCCTGGTCATGGTCGGGCTGACCGGGATCGGGCTCCTGGCCGTCCTCTTCGTGCGTCGGGACCTGACGGTTGCCTACGTGGTGGTGGCCGGCCTGGCGACCGGCATCGTCGCCGCGCTGATCAGCGCACCGATTGCCGCCAACCTGTTCGGCGGGGTGACCGGCGCCGGCACGGACTTCCTGGTTGCGGCCTTCCGGCAGGCCGGGGTCGACGTGCAGGCGGCGACCACCGGCCAGGGGCTGATCAGCGACCCGATCGACAAGATCACCACCTTCTTCGTGGTGTACGTCGTGCTCGGGGCCATGGCACGCCATGTGAAGGCGCGCTTCCCGCAGGGTGAGCACCTGATCGAAGAGGCCGCGGAGGGTGCGGAGGGAGCCGCCTGACCGATCGGCTGCCCGCGTTCCTGGGGCGTCCCGGGCCCACCGCCTGGCACCGCCTCAACCCGCTGACCCGGGCAACCCTGGCCACCGTCACCGCCGCAGGGGCGGTGGCCATCGGCGGCGTGGTCGGGCCGCTCATCCTGGCCGCATTGGCGGTGCTCCTGCCCGCGCTGCTCGCCCGGGTCCTCGGCCGCCTCCTGCGCGCGTCCCTGCTCTTGTCGTTGCCGATTGCCGTCTCGGTCCTGGTGGTGAACCTCTTCTTCTACCCCGGTGGCGCGACCGTGCTCTTCCAGTTGGGACCGATCACCGCAACGGCGGAGGGGCTCGCCCTGGCACTGGAGGTCCTGGCCCGGATCGTGGCCATCTCCGGGGCGATCACCCTCTTCTACCTGACCACGCCGCCCGGTGAGCTGGTGATCGACCTGGAGCGGCGAGGCGTCTCGCCACGAGTGGCGTTCGTGGTCAACGCCTCGGCCCAGACGGTGCCTGCCATGCTGGATCGCGCGGCGGCGATCACCGATGCGCAGCGCGCCCGGGGCCTCGACACCCAGGGGAGCGTCTGGCGCCGCCTGCGCGGAGTGGTCCCGCTGGTCGGTCCGATGCTGCTCGGCTCGCTGGCCGAGGTCGAAGAGCGGACCGTGGCGCTCGAGGCGCGCGGCTTCACCCGGCCGGGGCGCCGCACCCTGCTCTGGTCGCCCCCTGACCGCGGCCTGGAGCGGCTGGCCCGCTGGCTGCTGGTGGCCAGCATCCCGGCGTTGGTCGCGCTGCGTGCCTTCGGCGTGCCGGGCTGAGGGCGCGTTCCGATGCTGGTCATCGAGCGCGTCTCGTACCGGTACGCCGGGGCGGCCCGCGCATCGCTCCACGACCTGGACCTGTCGCTGGCCGACGGAGAGGTGCTCGGGATCGTCGGCGCCTCCGGGGCGGGCAAGACCACCCTGTGCCTGGTCGGATCCGGCCTCGCTCCGCGGACCGTGGGGGGGCATCTCAGCGGGCGGCTGCTGCTCGACGGGGTGGATGCGACCGGCTGGCCGATGCACCAACTCGCCGGCAAGGTGGCAATCGCCTTCGCCAACCCTGCGACGCAGCTTTCCGGGGTAACCGGCACGGTCTACGAGGAGGTCGCGTTCGGCCCGATGAACCTGGGGGTGTCGCGCGACGAGATCATCGACCGCTGCGAATCCGCGCTGGAGTCGCTGCGCATCAGCGACCTGGCCGACCGCCACCCCGCGCGCCTCTCCGGTGGGCAACAGCAGCTTGTCGCGCTGGCGGGGCTGCTGGCCATGCAGCCGCGCCACCTGGTCCTCGACGAGCCGACCGCCCAGCTCGACCCGGCCGGCACCGCGCTGGTGGCCGATGCGCTCGCCCGGCTCGCGGCCGGCGGGGCCTCGATCCTGATCACCGAGCACAAGACCGATCTGCTGGCACGCCTCTGCAGGCGAGTAGCGGTGCTGGACGCCGGCCGGGTCGCGTTCGACGGCGAGGCCGAAGCCGTGTTATCCGACCCGCGGCTGGCCGATCTGGGCGTAACGCCCCCGGCCGCCGTTCGCCTCCGCAGGGCCGTGAGCGAAGCGGACCTGCCAGCCTCTGCGCGCGAGCGGGTCGAAGCCGCGCTGCTTTCATGACCGACCTTCGACTCGAGGCCGTGGCATATCGCTACCCCGCCGGATCGGTGGTTGCCTTGCGCGACGTCGACCTGGCCATCGCGTCCGGCGAGCGGGTCGCAATCATCGGGCAAAACGGGAGCGGCAAGTCCACCCTCGTCCGGCTCCTGAACGGCCTGTTGCGCCCAACCTCGGGGCGAGTGCTGCACGACGGCGCAGACGTGGCTGGCCGCACCGTCGCCCGGCTGGCTGGATCGGTGGGCCTCGTCTTCCAGGACCCGGAGCGTCAGATCTTCGCCGGCAGCGTCGCCGCCGAGGTCGAATTCGGCCCGCGCAACCTCGGCCTGCGCGGCGAGGCGCTGCACGACGCGGTATCTGAAGCGCTCGCCCGGGTCGGCCTCGACGGTGCGCGACGCACCAACCCCTACGACCTGGGGCAATCGGGTCGCAAGCTGCTGACCCTGGCATCGGTGCTGGCCATGCGCACCCCCGTCCTGGTCCTCGACGAGCCGACCACCGGCCAGGATCGGCGCGGCACCCAGATCGTCGAGGCGGCAATTGCGGCGGCGTCGGGGGAGGGTCGGACCGTGATCGCGGTCAGCCACGACATGGAGTTCGTGGCCTCGACCTTTGATCGGGTCGTCGCCCTGGGTGACGGACGGGTCGTCCTCGATGGCCCGCCGACCGAGGTCTTCGCTGCGGGGTCGTGGGGGGCGCTGCGGGCCACCAACCTGGAGCCACCCCTCCCCGCGCTGATCGGGGCGCGCCTCGGGCTCGGCCCAACGCCGACCATCGGTTCGCTGGTGGAGGGGCTGCTGGCCTAGGAGGCCCCAGGCGGCGGCGGGAGCGGGCGTCCGTCGGCGTCGGTTCGTTCCGCGGCCGGGAGCTCGTCGCGGTGCCGGCGGCCGGCGCTGGGTCCATGGGTGGGGATCGCCATGATCGAATGCGGGACTTCATCCAGCCGCTGCGCAATCCCGCGCAGACCCAGTCGGCGCAGGCCCGCCCCGAATCGATCGACGAAGGCCTCGTCCCGCAGCAGGCCGAAGGCCAGCGAACTGTGGGCCCGGTTCAGTAACTCGAGCCCCTGTGCGGCCTCGCGGGCATTCACCTGGTTGAGTCCGAGTTGGGCGTCGAGCAGGTCCAGTGCCTGGTTGGCCTCGCGCCGCGTCCGCGGGCTGAAGTGCGGGGCCCGATTGACCAGGAGGCGAGTCCGATACAGTGCCTGGCGCACCTGCTCATCCCGCGACGTTGCACCGAGGCTCCGGGTGGTCATCGACCGAATCTTACGCGCTGAGGGAGACTGGCCGGCGGAGGTCGCTCGCGCCCTGTCGGAGGCGCCGCGCCCGATCCCCCACGACCCGCGCCTCTGGCCGCGCGAGCCCGGCGCCGCTCCGCCAGAGGCGTTGGACTACGGCCACCTCGGCCCTGCTCGCTCCGCCAGCACCCTGCTGCTGCTCTACCCCCACTCCTCCGGTGGCCTGGCCGTCCCGTTGACCGTGCGTCGACCCGATCTGCGCACCCATGCCGGCGAGATCTCGCTGCCGGGCGGCGCCGTGGATCCACACGACGCGTCACGCCAGGCCGCGGCCCTCCGTGAAGCCGAAGAAGAGATCGGGGTGCCGGCGGCGTCGGTGCAGATCCTGGGAGCCCTCGACGACGTCTGGATCCCCGTCAGCAACTATCAATTGCGCCCCTTTGTGGGCGCCCTGCGGCGGCAACCCTCGCTCGCCCCGCAGCAGGAGGAGGTCACCGAGATCCTGGAACTGCCGCTGCACGCGTTGTTCGCCGCAGATGCACTCGTCGAGGAGTTGTTCGAAGGCCCGGGTTGGCGACTGCGCGCCGGCGCCTATCGGTGGGCCGGGCACCGCATCTGGGGAGCCACCGCCCGCACCTTGTCGATGCTGGCCAGCGTCCTGGCCGACCGGCGCTAGCGCTGGGTCTGCACCGAGGTCTGGACCGAAGCCAGGAGCCCGAGCAATTCTGCGTGGATCTGCGGCGGGGCGGCCACGACGTTGAGGAGCGGACCCGGCTGATGGGAATCCCACCATGGCCCGCCGGTCAGGTTCGTCACCGTCGCCCCTCCCCGCTCCGCAATCAGCCCTGCGGCCGCCACGTCCCATCGCGACAGTCCGCCGTTCTGTACAAACGCGTCGAACCGACCCGCCGCGACCGATGCCAGCGACAGCGCTGCGCTGCCCATCCGTCGATGAATGCGTATGGCCGGGGTAATCGCTTGCTCACGTTCCAAGCCGCGCACTCCGAGGATCGCCAGGCTCACCACGCAGTCGATCAGCCGATCCTTGCTGGTCGCCTGCACAGCGAGGCCGTTGAGGAGGGCCGGTCCGTCGGCCGACGCGGCGTACAGGTCGTCGCGGAGCGGGTCGTACACCACGCCCACCGCTGGCCGGCCGTCTGCCACCAGCGCCACGGATACGCAGAAGTACGGGATGGCATTTGCATAGTTGACCGTCCCGTCGAGCGGGTCAAGCACCCATTGCCTCGCCGACTCAGCCGCGCCTTCGACACCGGCCTCTTCGCTGAGGATCGAATCGTCGGGAAACCTGTCGCGGATGGCGCTGATGAGGGTGGCCTCGGCGCGAAGGTCGACCTCGGTCACAACGTCGCGCGCACCCTTGTGTCGCACCGCGCCGGGCTTGCCGTATCCCAGACGTACGACCTCGCCTGCCTGGCGTGCAATTCCCTCGGCGAACGCCATCTCAGCCTCCCAGATCAGACTCACGCCCCGATGCTAGCCGACCTCGCAATCGCAGGCTAAGTCGGGAGTAACGACCGCCTGTCACTGTTCAGATGACATGAACACCAAGCAACGACCCCGCGCTACCGCCAAGGGAATCGCGCTCAGGCGACTTACTTCGAGGGGTCACCCCAGACCGTGGCCCCTCTACCAGCGACGCGCTGACCTCCGTCCCGCTTATCGGACGACCCTCGCAATGCAGGCAGCGGACCAGTTGAGAAGGCGAATCACGTTGGGCGACGTCAGGCCGGGCCGCAAGCTGGAGCCCACGCGAGAGCTCGCCCGGCAACTGGGGGTCAGCCTTCCTGTGGTCCGCGAGGCCATGGCGGCGCTTGCGTATGCCGGCCTGGTGGAGGTCCGTCACGGAATTGGAGTGTTCGTTGCCGCCCAAGACTCCGCCGGGCGCCAAGCTCGCCTCGAGCGGCGGCGAGCAAAGGAGAGGGACATTCATCTTCTACGCGAGACCTTGGCGGTATCCAGCGCTCGGGCAGCGGCCACGCGGTGCACAGGGCGCCGCCTTGCGGAGGTCCGCCTCGCCCTGGCCGAACGTGAGAGGGCGATCATGATTGGAGACGATCGCCAGTTCACCCACGAGGATCTCACCTTCCACCGGGCAATAGCACAGGCGGCGGGCAATTCGCTCGCCGTTGCAATCGAGAGCGCGGCTGGCGCGGCAGTGAGTCGAGGACTAATCGGACGTGCGACGGTGCTGGCCCTCGATCAACGGCTCCGCGACCTGCATGCCGACCTGGTCGACGCCATCGAGCGGCGGCGGCCAGACCTCGCGGCTCGTCTTTCGGGGCGGATCGCGCGTCTTGAGGCTGACCCTGACGATCCGGATGGGCACCTCTGACCCCCGCGCGCGGGACGCGCTAGGATCGGTCTATGCCGCAGCTGCATCTGCATGCCGAGCCGGGCGACTACGCCCCGCTGGTCCTCCTGCCCGGCGATCCGGCGCGGGCCACGGCGATCGCGGCGCGGTTCGACGGAGGACTGCCGGCGGCCCGGCAGGTGAATGCCAACCGTGGTCTGCTCGGCTATACGGGCTCAGTCAATGGTCGCCCGATCAGCGTGCAGACAAGCGGCATGGGGGCCCCATCGATCGCACTGGTGACCGAGGAGTTGCTGCGTCTCGGCGCGCGTCAGCTGGTCCGGGTGGGGACGACAGGCGCGCTGCGGGCTGAGATACAACTCGGCGAGATCGTCATCGCCACCGCGTCCAGCCCAACCGACGGCACGACGCAGACCCTCATGCGCGGCATGCCGTACGCGCCGGCCGCGGACTTCGCCCTCACGCATGCCTTGGTCCATGCCGCCGAGCGGTTGGGTGTCCCGTTCCGCGTGGGCCCGATTGCAACTATTGACGTCTTCTCCCACTACCACCCGGACTCCCAATTCGTCCGGCCCTGGCGCGAGGCGGGCGCACTGGCGGTGGAGATGGAGGCAAGCGCCCTGTTCTACCTGGCCGCGGCACGCGGGGTGCAGGCAGCCTGTGTCGGGGTGGTCGTCGACATCGACACCGGCGACGCCAACCAGGAGCACACGTACCTGAGTGCCGAGCAGCTGAACGCGGCGGTGGAGCGCATGATCGACGTGGTCCTGTCGGCGGATTTCAGCTGAGGTACACACACCATGACCGCCACCAAACCTGCCGCCGCAACCTCAGCCGTCGAGGACTTCCTCCCCCTGAAGGGGATCGACCACGTCGAGTTCTGGGTGGGCAATGCCAAGCAGGCAGCTGCCTACTACCGAGCGCTGTGGGGATTCACCCCGGTCGCCTACGCCGGCCTCGAGACGGGGGTGCGTGACCGCACCAGCTACGTGATGGTCCAGAACGAGATCCGCTTCGTGTTCACCGCCCCGCTCACGCCCGACGGGGAGCTGGCCGAGCATGTTCGCCGCCATGGCGACGGGGTTCACGACATCGCGTTTGCGGTTGACGATGTGGAGTCCGCCTGGCGCGAAACCACGGCCCGTGGCGCACGCTCCGCGCTGGAGCCGACCGAGCTCCCGGGCCAGAAGGGCGTGCTCCGCCGATCGGCGATCCACACCTACGGCGAGGTGGTCCACTCGTTCGTCGACCGCCGCGACTACCACGGCGCCTTCGCGCCGGGCTACCACCGCGTTGCGCAGCCCGGGACGGCGGCAACCGGGCAGCAACTCCTCGAGGTGGACCACTGCGTCGGCAACGTGGCACTCGGGGACATGAACCGGTTCGTGGACTTCTACCGCGACGTGCTCGGCTTCAGCCAGCTGATCCACTACGACGACAAGGTGATCCATACCGAGTATTCGGCCCTGATGAGCAAGGTGATGCAGAACGGGAACGGGCGGATCAAGTTTCCGATCAACGAGCCGGCGCCCGGCAAGCGCAAGAGCCAGATCCAGGAATTCATCGACTACTACCTCGATGCGGGGACGCAGCACATCGCCATGCGCACCGAGGACATCGTGGGCACGGTGCGTGCCCTTCGCTCGCGGGGAGTGGAATTCCTGGGCCTGCCCCACGCGTATTACGCATCCCTGCCGGAGCGGGTCGGAGACGTCGGCGTGCCGATGGCCGTCTTGGAGGAGCTCGGCATCGAGGCGGACCGCGACGAGGAGGGCTACCTGCTCCAGATCTTCACCAAGCCGGTCCAGGATCGGCCGACCTTCTTCTTCGAGATCATCGAACGCCATGGTTCGCGCGGCTTCGGGGTCGGCAACTTCAAGGCGCTCTTCGAGGCGATCGAGCGCGAGCAGGAGAAGCGCGGCAACCTCTAGCCGCACATCTCTTCATGCTCGCAAGAGATCAGATCACCTGAACACTCGGGCGTGGCGGACCTCGTAGACTCCTGACCGATGAAGATCGCCCACGTTAGAGAGCGTCACGCGCCCGCGGGCACGCCCTGGCGCCTCGCGGCCGCGGCACCGGACCAGGGCTGGGACCCAACGGCTTGGATCGACCTGGAGGTCGCCCGCCGGACGATGATCGCGGCCGAGCCGCGCCTGGCCCACAACGCGGCCGTCTTCAGGATCCCCCTGACCACGCTGGACGACCTGCTTGCGCGCGGCCTTCGGGTGGCGGCCCTCGCGGATGTCGTCGACGGGACGCGGGACGGCGCAGCGCCGCTCCTCGACGCCGCGGACCTGCACTTCGGCCCACCGATCCTCCGACCGCCGAGCCTGCGCGACTTCTATGCCTTCGAGCAGCATGTGCGAACGATGTGGGAGCGTCGCGGCGGAACGGTGCCAGAAGCCTGGTATCGGCTCCCGATCTTCTACTTCAGCAACATTTCGGAGATCCGGGGACCCGACGATCCGGTCTGGTGCCCGGCCGCCTCATCCGAGCTGGACTACGAGCTGGAGGTGGCGGCCCTGATCGACACTCCGGTCCACGACGCGGACGCCAGCACCGGCGAGCAGGCGATCGGCGGCTACATGATCTTCAACGACTGGAGCGCCCGGGACCTCCAGCGCGAGGAGACCGCGGTTCGGCTCGGGCCGGCCAAGGGCAAGGACTTTGCCTCCTCGATCGGTCCCTGGCTAGTGACGCCCGATGAACTGGCCGATGCGCGTTCAGGCACTGGCTACGACCTCGCAATGAGGGCATCGGTCAACGGGATGGAGCTTTCGCGCGGGACCTGGTCGGCCGCGCAGTTCAGCTTTGGGCAGATGGTCGAGCGCGCCAGCGCGGACGTGCATCTGCGCCCGGGTGACCTTCTGGGATCAGGAACGGTGGGCACCGGGTGCCTGCTGGAGATCGGGGAAGAACGGCTGGGGCGCTGGCTCCAGCCCGGTGACGAAATAGTGCTCAGCGTCGACAGGCTGGGCTCCCTTCGGACGCCGATCGTGGAGCGACCCGCATGAGCGCCGCTCCCCTCGACGAACTCTTGACCCGCCTGGGCTCCGCTGAGGGCCGACTCGCGGCCCAGGCCGCGTACCCGCCGGCCGGCCTGACGGATGCCGATCCCACCAGCGGCGAGCGCTGGGACGCGGGCCAAGCCTGGGCCCACCTGGCCGAATTCGGTCCGTACTGGCTGCGACAGATCGACCTGGTGCTGGCCCGGCAGGGCAACGGTGGCGCGGTGCCGTTCGGCCGGACCAAGGCGGACCCCGGCAGGATTGGGGCGATCGAGGCCGGACGCCGCGAATCGCCGACGGCACAGATGCAAGACCTGGGGCGGGCGCTCGCGGCTGCGCGCGATCGATTCGCGGCTCTCTCCGCGGCGGATTGGGAGGCGATCGGCCTGCACCCCACCCTCGGCGAGATGAGCGTGGCTCGCATTGCGGATCGGTTCATCGTCAGCCACCTCGAGGAGCACGCCGAGCAGCTCGAACGCCTGGCGGCAGCAGCTGGCGCCCATGGCTGAGCCACTCGTCACGCTGGAGGAGATCCGGGCCGCCGCGGAGCGGATCCGGGGAGTGGCACTGCACACCCCGCTCCTGCGCTGGGACGATCGGACCTGGCTCAAGCCGGAGAGCCTGCAGCCGGTAGGCGCGTTCAAGATGCGCGGCGCCTACAACACGGTGGCCTCGCTCACGGACGAGGAGCGGCACCGGGGAGTGGTCACCTACTCGAGCGGCAACCACGCCCAGGCGGTGGCGCGCGCCGCACGGCTCCTCGGCGCGGCAGCGGTGATCGTGATGCCCGAGGACGCGCCGCGGGTCAAGGTCGAGGGGGTCCGCCGCGACGGCGCCGAGATCATCTTTGCGGGACGCAGCGGGGAGGAGCGCCACGCCGCTGCACTCGACCTGGTGGCCCGCGACGGCCGGGTGATGATCGAGCCGTACGACGACCGCCGGATCATCGCCGGCCAGGGGACGTGCGGCCTGGAGATCGCCGAGGACCTGCCCGGGGTGACCAGCGTGCTGGTGCCGGTCAGCGGGGGCGGGCTGTCATCGGGGGTGGCGACCGCGCTCAAGGCGCTGGCGCCGAAGGCCCGGGTGATCGGGGTCGAGCCCGAGCTGGCCGCGGATGCCCGCGACTCCCTGCGCGAGGGCCGGGTGGTGCGCTGGGATGGATCGCTCACCACCCGGACCATGGCCGACGGCCTCCGGGTAGAGAAGCTCGGCGCGCTCCCCTTCGAGCACCTGCGCCGCTACATGGACGAGATCGTGACCGTCAGCGAAGAGCAGATGGCCGACGCGATGCGACAACTCGCGGCCCGGGCCCGGTTGGTGGTCGAGCCCTCCGGCGCGGCGGGGATGGCAGCCCACCTGTCGGGAGCAGCTCCCCAGCCACCCGGGGACGATCAGCGGGTCGTGATCCTGTCAGGCGGGAACGTGGATCCGGTCGCCTTCGCCGCCATCCTCAGCGGCAGGCCCATACCGGTCTGACGCGGCCCGGCACGCTACTGGACGGCGCCCTGGGTCCCCCAACGGGAAACCTCGGCGGCCATGTCGAGGGGCTCGATCACGGCACGGTCGGCGAACTCGCCCCACGCCTCGAGGGGGACCTGCCACATGATCTCGAACTCGTTGCCATCGGGGTCGCGCCCGTAGAGCGACTTGCTCACCCCGTGATCCGAGGCTCCACCCAACGCCCCGGCCTCGGCGAGTGCCTTCGAGGCAGCCGCCAGGTCCTCGATCGTGGCCACTTCCCAGGCGAGGTGGTACAGACCCACCGAGCCTCGCGGTGGCCGGGCCGCAGCGGGGCCTACCTCGAACAGGCCCAGGTCGTGGTGATTGCCGCCGTGCGGTGAGCGCATGAACGCCGCGCGCATGCCGGGCGGTCGCTCCATCTCCTCGAAGCCGAAGACATCGCGGTAGAAGGCAGCCGCCCGGTCCACGTCCCGGACGAAGAGGACGGCGTGATTGAGGCGTGTGATCTTGAACACGGGGTGATTCTCCAGCGCTGAGTGGTTGCCTACGCAAGCATGTTAGGTCATCGGCCGCCACATCGGGCCGCCTAGAATGAGCGGAGCGTGTACTACCTCAGCCGCGGCCAGGTGCCGCACAAGCGCCACACCCAGTTTCGCAAGCCCGACGGCGGCCTGTACGCCGAGGAGCTCTTCGGGACCGAGGGCTTCTCCGGGCGCGCCAGCCTCCTCTATCACCACACCCCGCCAACCCAGACCCACAAGATCGAGAAGGCACGCGACGCCGGAGTCGAGCGCTGGACAGTTGACGAGGCCGGGGCGCACCGCCACCACCTCGTCAACTCGGGCGGGGTGCAGCCAGCGGGCGACGCGATCAGCGGCCGGATTCCGCTCTTCACCAACAGCGACGTCACCTTCGGGGTTGTGCGGCCCGCCACCGGGATGGACCGCTTCTACCGCAACGGGGAGGCCGACGAGCTCTACTACGTCCATGAGGGGCACGGCACCCTGGAGACGATCTTTGGCCCGATCGAGTACCGTCCCGGCGACTACCTGGTCATCCCCATCGGGACCACCTACCGGGTGACCCCGGCCGACGACGGGCAGCGAATGCTCTGGCTGGAGTGCCCCTCCACCATCGAGGCGCCGCGGCGCTACCGCAACGAGGTGGGCCAGATGCTGGAGCACGCGCCGTACTGCGAGCGCGACATCCGGCCCCCGGCCGAGATGGCAGCGCACACCGAGACCGGCGAGTTCGTGGTGGAGGTCAAGATCCGCGGCAAGCTGACCGCCTACTACTACGCCCATCATCCGTTCGACCTGGTCGGCTGGGACGGCTACCTGTACCCGTACGCCTTCAACATCGAGGACTTCGAGCCGATCACCGGACGCGTCCACCAGCCGCCGCCGGTGCACCAGACCTTCGCGGCCCGCAACTTCGTGGTGTGCAGTTTCGTCCCGCGCAAGTTCGACTACCACCCCCTGGCCATCCCGGCCCCCTACAACCACAGCAACATCAACTCCGACGAGGTCATCTACTACGTGGCCGGCAACTTCATGAGCCGCCGCGGGGTGGAGATCTCCAGCTTCACGGTGCATCCGGGTGGAATCGCCCACGGACCGCATCCGGGGACGGTGGAGGCGAGCATCGGCAAGGAGTCGACCGCCGAGCTGGCGGTGATGATCGACACCTTCCACCCGCTGTACCTGACCCGCCAGGCGGCCGCCCTCGACGACCCTGCCTACCCGTATTCCTGGATGCCGCCCGCCGATCCCGACGCCGCCGCACGCGAGCTCTCCGAGCGCGGTCCGGAAGCCTTCCCCGACTGAGCCCGATGGACGCTCGCGCTCGTCACCTGGAGATGCTGCGCGCGATCGCGGCCGCATTCGATCGGCATGATCTGGACGCGATCATGGCCCATTTCACCGATGACGCCACCTTCGAGACTCCGCGCGGCTCAGAACCGTGGGGGCGTCGGGTGATTGGCCGCGAGGCAGTGCGCTCGGCCTTCGCGGATCGGTTCGCCGGCATCCCCGACGTCCGATACCAGCAGGACGAGCACTTC
This sequence comes from Candidatus Limnocylindria bacterium, assembly GCA_046715765.1. Classification (GTDB taxonomy): domain Bacteria; phylum Chloroflexota; class Limnocylindria; order QHBO01; family QHBO01; genus JBKJYH01. Next base: position 2,085 of record JBKJYH010000015.1, on the reverse strand, counting down.
GTCGACATCGAGGCCGACCGTGGCGCGTCGGCGTGGACGCTGAGCGGGACCACCGTAGATGGCGATCGACTCGAGATCCGCGGCTGCGACCTGTGGACCTTCCGCGACGGCAAGGTGGTGGACAAGGACTCGTACTGGAAGATCCGAATCCCCGCTCCGACGTGATCCTCTACTTCCTGCGTCACGGCGAGGCCGGCGCGAACCTGCCTGGGCCCGATGACGACGCTCGCGGCCTGACTCCGGCCGGCGCGGCAGCCCTACGTTCCGCCGGGACCCCCTGGCGCCGGCTCAACCTGCGACCAGACGTGGTGCTCAGCTCCCCGCTCAGGCGGGCACTCCACACTGCCGAACTGTTGGTCGCCGGCCTTGGGCTGACCGATGCGCCGCTGGTCGACGACCGGCTGCGCCCCGGGGCACGGTGGCCCGACCTCGCCCGCGCCATGGCGGCCCATCCGTCTGCACGGCGCGTCGCCTTCGTCGGTCACCAGCCGGACCTGTCGGAGGCGATCCGGGTACTGACCGGCGGGGTCGCCGTCCGGCTGCGTCCGGGAGGCCTGGCCTGCGTCGAGTTCCCCGGCATTCCCGAGCCGGGTGCCGGCGAGCTGGCGTGGCTCGTCGACCCGGACCTGTACGAGGCGCCGCCCGCCGGGGCCAACCAGGTCACCCGGATCGCGGCCTATGCGCTGTGCCTCGACGAGACGAGTCGCGTCCTGCTTGCTCGCCTCTCCGCTTCCGAGATCAAGCCCGGCTGGTGGACGCTGCCCGGGGGCGGGATCGACTTCGGCGAGGCGCCGGCCGGGGCCGTCCTCCGCGAGCTGGCCGAGGAGACCGGGCTCAGCGGGGAGATTGACTCGCTGGCTGAGGTCGCTTCCTGGGTCCGCCGCGGCCCGGTCGCGGCTTTCGCCGGAGACGACTTCCAGGCGATCCAGATCATCTACCGGGTGCGGGTCACCGGGGGGTCGCTGCGTGACGAGCGTGGGGGCTCGACCGATGCCGCCGCCTGGTTCACCCGCGGCGAGGCGGAGCAACTTCCGCTGGTGGACCTGGCGCGCATCGGGCTGCGGCTCGCTTTCGGGGACCGCGGCTGAGGACTATCCTCGTCGCGTGGCATCGCCCAGCTTGGAACTCCACACCTTGCTGCTGTGCGACCACGCCATCACCGCGCAGGACGGCAAGGTCAGCGCCATCGGCGTCTTCAGCCAGATCAACGTCGGGCGCCTTCCGGCCGTAACGGCGCGATTCTTCATCGTTGCCGTGCTGGAGGCCGATGCGGGTGCGCACCAGATCACGCTCCAGGTGGTCGGCCCAGGGGGTGGCGACCTGCTCCCCCGGCCACCGACGATGACGATGCAGGTGCCGGCCAATGCGCGGACCGCCAACATCGTCGCCGACCTCAAGGGGCTGCAGATCCGCGAACTGGGGCGCCACCGGATCGAGTTGCGCGCCGGTGAGCTGGTACTCGGCAGCACCCCCCTCAACGTCAACCTGGTGCTGCCCCAGCCGCGGCCCGCCACCGCCTGATCCGCTCCCGCACGTTCAGCGGCGGATATCGGCTCCCATCGCGTGGTAGCCGCCGTCCACGTGGATCAACTCCCCGGTCGTCATCGGGGTCCACGAGGACAGCAGCACGGCTGCCATCTGAGCCACCGGGGTGGCATCGGTGATGGTCCAGCCCAGCGGAGCGCGGTTGGTCCAGGCGTCGGAGATCTCGTCGAAGCCGGGAATGCTCTTGCCGGCCATGGTCCGGATCGGGCCCGCGCTGATGGCGTTGACCCGGATCCCGAACGGGCCGAGGTCGCGCGCGAGGTAGCGGGTGACCGACTCCAGTCCGGCCTTGGCCACCCCCATCCAGTCGTAGATCGGCCACGCGTAACGGGCATCGAAGTCGAGGGTGACGACCGATGCGCCCCCATCCGCGCCGGCGACCTTGAGCGGCTCCAACATCCCGACGCTGAGCGCCTTGAGCGAGAAGGCGCTGGTCTGGAAGCCGAACGCCACGCTCTCCCAGGGGGTGTTCAGGAAGTTGCCACCGAGCCCGTCGCTCGGCATGAAGCCGATGGCGTGCACCACCCCGTCCACCTTGCC
>JBKJYH010000014.1:0-28381 GCA_046715765.1 Candidatus Limnocylindria bacterium | reverse complement strand
CTGCTCGACGATCGATACCTGGTCACCAACCGCGACGCGTTGCTCGGCCTGCGGCGCCTGGTGCGCGAGGAGGCGATCTTCGCCGGCCTGTCGGCTGGTGCCGTGATCCACGTGGCGCTCCGGGCGGCCGCCGAGATGCGGCGGGGCACGATCGTCGCGCTCATCGCCGACGGAGGCTGGAAGTACCTGTCCACCGGCCTCTGGACCCGCGACCTCGACGAGCTGGAGGACGAGCTGGAAGGCTCGCTGCTGTGGTAGCGCGGCCGTCGGCCGCGGCTGCGCTGACGCTGCCACGCCAGTTGGCGGAGGCGCTGCTGGCCCATGGGCGCGCGTTGGAGCCGAACGAGGCGTGCGGCATCCTGGCAGGCTCGCTGGTCACCGGCCGAGCCTCGGCCTTCCATCCGGCCCGCAACGCAGACGCCTCGCCGCTGCGCTATACGGTCCACACTGAGGACCTGCTGCGGATCGTGTTCGCGATCGAGGATGCGGGCGAGGATCTGCTGGCCATCTTCCACACCCATACTCACACCCCCGCCGTCCCGTCGGCCACCGACCTGCGCGCCGCGCACTACCCCGATGCGTTCTACCTGCTCGCCAGCCTGACCGATCCCACGGCGCCCATCGAGACTGCGCTTCGGGCCTGGCGTCTGACCGAAGGGGCCTTCCACGAAGTCCCGCTGCGGATCGGCTAGGCTTCAGGCATGGCCGTCATCGCCGCCGGCGTGAAGCCGTTCAGCGCTTCCACCCACCTAGCCCGACTGCGGCGCGCCGCAGTCGAAGCCGCCACCCGCGGCCTGGACGCGCTGCTGATCACCCCCTCCCCGGACTACCTGTACCTGCTCGGCTATGCCGCGCCGGCCCTCGAGCGGCTGACCTGCCTGCTGATCCCGGCCCGCGGCACCCCCTCGCTGATCGTGCCCAACCTGGAGCGGCCGCTGGCCGGCAGCGAGCTCGGCGACCTGGCGGACAGCATCGAGTTCCTGACCTGGGGGGAGACCGATGATCCGTTCAGGCTCGTCAAATCCGCCCTCCGTGGCGCGCTGCGAGTCGGCGTGCAGGACCAGATGTGGGCCCGATTCGTGCTGCGACTGGCCGCCATCCTCGACCCGGTGGAGCTGGTCGAGGCAGGCCCTGCGATCAGCGCCCTGCGCCGCGTCAAGGAGCCGGCCGAGGTCGAGCGGCTGCGCGCCGCGGCCGCGGCCGCGGACCAGGCGATGACCGCCATCACGGCGGAGCGCCTTTCCGGTCGCACCGAGGCCGCAGTCAGCGCCCGCATCTCCGAACTGCTGCGCGAGGCGGGCCATCAGAGCGCCGACTTCGCGATCGTCGGCTCCGGTCCCAACTCGGCCAGCCCGCACCACTCCCCGGGAGAGCGGGTGATCGGGGTCGGCGACGCGCTGGTGCTCGATATCGGCGGCACGCGCGACGGGTATGCCAGTGACACGACCCGCACTGCGTTCGTCGGAGAGCCGCCACCCGAGTTCCGAGAGATGTATGCCGTGCTCCAGGGAGCCCAGAACGCGGCGGTCGAGGCGGTGGCGCCTGGGATCGCGGCCCGCGAGGTGGATCGCGCGGCGCGCGAGGTGATCGAGGCCGCCGGATATGGCGAGTATTTCATCCATCGCACCGGCCACGGCATCGGCCTGGAGGTCCACGAGGAGCCCTACATCGTCGCCAGCAACCCCGAGCTCCTCGCGGTCGGGAACGCCTTCAGCATCGAGCCGGGGATCTACCTCCCGGGGCGGTGGGGGGTGCGGATCGAGGACATCGTGGTCTGCGCCGAGGCTGGCCCTGACCGCCTCAACCTCAGTTCGACGGACCTCTACCTGGTCGACTGATGGCGCGGCGCTCTAGCCGGCCTCGCCGCGCGCCTGTGCCGGGGAGAGCCGACCAATCGCCTCCCACAGGTGCACGATCGTGTCCATCCCGCCGCGGTAGTTGGCCAGCGGCATCCACTCGTTCGGCGCGTGGAAATTCCCGTTGGGCGAGGCCCAGCCGACCATCACGCTGGAGACGCCCACCCCGGCGGCCAGCGCCGGCACGTACGGGATGCTGCCGCCCGAGCGGTGGTAGAGCGGCGCCTTGCCGAACGCGATCTCGGAGGCCTCGGCCGCGGCGCGGATCACCGGATGCTCGAGCGGGGTCAGGAACGGTGCACCGTTCGAGAGCGAGCGCACCTCGATCGTGACCGTCGGGGGGGCGATCCGGCGCAGGTGCTCGGTCATCGCCTCCTCGATCTGGCGCGGATCCTGGTCCGGCACCAGCCGGCAGCTAATCTTGGCGGCGGCCCAACCGGGGATGATCGTCTTGGAACCCTCGCCGGTGTACCCGCCCCAGATCCCGTTGATGTCGAAGGTCGGGCGTCCGCTGAGCCGCTCCGCCAGTGTGTAACCGGCCTCGCCGGTCATCGGTTCGGTGACCCCGGTCACCCGCTTCCACAGGTCGAGGTCGAACGGCAGTTCGGCGTACGCCGAGCGGTCCGCCTCGCCCAGGTCGATCACCCGGTCGTAGAACCCGGGCACGGTCACCCGCCCATCCGCATCAACCAGTGAGGCGAGCATCCTGACCAGGACATTGGCCGGGTTGTCCACGCCGCCGCCGTACTGCCCTGAATGCACGTCCTGGAAGGGACCCGTTACCTTCACCTCCCAGTAGGAGATCCCGCGCAGGCCGTAGGTGATCGCCGGCGTGCCCTCGTCATCCTGCATGTCGGAGTCGCTCACGATGCAGATATCGGCCGCCAGCAGCTCAGGATGCGCCGCGATGAACTCGACCACCGGTTCGGAGATGTTCTCCTCGTCGCCCTCGAAGATGACGCGCAGGTTGAGCGGCAGGCGACCCACGCCCTGGAGCCACGCCTCGGCGGCCTTGAGATGCATGAACAGTTGGCCCTTGTCGTCGCCGGATCCACGCGCATACACGATGTCGTTCTCGTAGCGCGGCTCGAACGGCGGCCGGACCCACTCGTCGAGCGGGTCGGGGGGCTGGACGTCGTAGTGGCAATACGCCAGCACCGTCGGACGCTCCGGACCGGCGTGCAGCCAATCGGCAGTCACGATCGGGTGGCTGCGGGTGTCGGTCATGCGTGCATGCTCGAACCCGATCCGGGTCAGTTCATCCACGATCCACCGCGCCGTGCTGACCATGTCCCCCGCGTGCAACGGGTCAGCGCTGACCGACTCCATGCGCAGGAAGGCATCCAGCCCGCGCAGATGCTCCTCGGCGTTGGTGCGCAGGTAGTCAAGGGCGGTGGCGACATCGGTCGAGGGAGTTGTCATGGCACCGATGATATGGGCTAACCGATGCAACCGATTCGCCCTGCCTCGCGTCCCGCGGCCATGACCCACCGCCTGACGCGCCTGCTCGGCGCCCTCGCCCTGGTCCTGCTGGTCTCCGCGGTCGGCCCGATCGCCCGGGTGTACGCCTGCCGATGCATGGCTCCCGAGCCCGGGGTGGCGCTCACCAGCGCGGACGTCGTATTCGTGGGGGTGGTGGCGGAAGTGGACACGGTCAGCGTCGAGGACCTGAACCAGTTCACCTTCGCCGTGGACTCGGCGATCAAGGGGATCCCTGGCAACCCCATCATCGTCTCCAGCGGCAGCTCCGAGGCGTCGTGCGGCATCACCTTCGCGGTTGGGCAACGCTGGACCGTGTACGCGTCCGTGGTGGACGGTCGACCGATGACCGACATGTGCTCCGGTTCGACGATGCTCGAGGACGGCGTCGAGGTGCCGACACCCGCCGCAACCGACACAGGCCCGCCCCTCCAACTCATCGCCGTGATCGGCGTGGTGATCGTGATCGCGGCGCTTTCCGCCGTGGCATTCAGTCGACGGGAGCAGATGGCATGAAACTCGCCCGCTTACTCGCAACAACCTCGCTGGCCGTCGCCTCGCTGGGTATCGGCCCGGTGGCGACGGTGCTGGCCTGCACCTGCATGCCCACCGACCCGGGCCAGGCGCTGGCCAACGCGCAGGTGGCCTTCACCGGCGTCGTCGCGAAGGTCGAAGACCCCAGCACCGGGCCAATGGTCGGTTCGGCCGACCCGATCTTCTACACCTTCGCCATCGAGGAGGCACTCAAGGGCGAGCCGGGGTCCGCGCCCCAGGTGCTGAGTGCCCGCGATGGCGTGAGTTGCGGGATGACCTTCGCCGCGGGCCAGCGCTGGACCGTCTACGCGTGGGTGGCTGAGTCGGGACGGCTCGAGACAGGGTTGTGTTCCGGAAACGAGCTCTTGGCCGAAGACGTCCCGATCCCTGACCTGGAAGGTGAGGAGGTCGGGGTCTCAGCCCAGGTGCTGGTGGCGGTCGGGGTCGGGCTGTTGATCGTGGCCGTCTCGGCATTCGCCTTCACCCGTCGTTCGAAGGCCACCTGATCATGTTCCGCCTGGTGGCGAGCCTGGCCATCGCCTTCGCCGCCGGCCTGGTGCCGATGACCACCGCGCTCGCCTGCGATTGCGCCGTGGCGGGACCCGACGAAGGGCTGGCCCGAGCCGACGTCGCCTTCGTGGGGACCGTCATCCAGGTCGGGTGGGAGCGTGACGGACCCCCGCCCCCGGAACTGGCGGCCCCGGAACTGCCGTTCGCCGAGCAGCCGGTGACGTTCGCCGTCGAGGAGGCGATCAAGGGTGTCGCCGGCTCCTCGGTCGTGGTATTCAGTTCGCTCGACTCGGGGATGTGCGGAATCGCCTTCGCGGTCGGCCAGCGCTGGTCCGTATACGCGGCCGTCGGGCCGGAGGGTCAACTAACCACGAACAACTGCATGGGCGGCGCGTACCTCGGCGAGGGCAGCGTCGCGACGCCGGCCGAGGAACCCGTCAGGCTTTCCACCGAACTCCTGGTCGCGGGCGGGGGAGTCGCCCTGCTGGCCGTGATCTCGCTCTTCGCCTTCAGACGCCGGGACGCCTAGTCTCCGAAGGCGCCAAACACGAATCCGAGGAAGAGGGTCACCGCCAGCGCAGGCACGAACGAGGCGGCTCGCAGAAAGCGCGGCCAGTCGGCATCGCTCCGAAACGCGTAGAGGGGCACGCTCAGCGGGAAGCCCAGGATTGCCAGCGACCAGGCTATCCGCCGCCGAACCGTGAAGTCGGGCCGGTCCTGGACATCGAGCCAGTATCCCGCCAGGACGAGGAAGCCGCCCACCGTCGAGACGGCGAAGGCGGCCCAGATCAGCGGCAGCATTCGGGCCTCAGAGGCCCTGCTCGGTCCGTCGCCGCTCGCGATCAATGGTCCCCTCCAGGACCGTGGTCAGGAAGCGCTCGAGAGGTCGGAAACGAGGCAGCTCCGGCTCCTCGGTCGGCAGCAGAGCCTCCATCGCGGAGCGAACCCGAGCCTCGAGTTCGGCGATTGCCGCCGCGCCCCGCACCCCGGCCGTCGGGATCGGCTCGCCGAAGCGGACCATCATCCGCGCGCGCAGCCAGAGGCGGTTGGTGCCGATCACCGCAGCCGGCAGAATCGGGACGCCCGCCCGGGTGGCGAAGGTCAAGGCTCCGGCCTTGAACGGCAGGACCGCCGATTCCTGGTAGCCGGCGCGCCCCTCCGGGAAGATGCCCAGCACGCCGCCCGCGGCGAAGAGCTCGCGCACCGCTCGAACCGCCGAGAAGAGGTCGGTGCCGTTGGGCAGGATCGGGATCACGCCGCCGTGCCAGATGGCAAAGCGATTGGGGATCCCCTTGGAGAAGTTCTCGTTGCGTGGCCCGAACCAGGTGATCCGCGGCAGCAGCGGGCTGACCGACAGCAGGATCTGCCCGTCGAATGCGTTGTGGTGGTTGACGACCACCAGGAATGGCGGCTTCGGCCAGTGCTCAAGCCCCTCGGCCCTGATTCGCCACAGCGACCTCATCAGCCAGCGGTTGAGGACCCGGAGCACGCGATACCTCAGGTCGGGTCGCAGCTGCGGGCTCCGAAACCGGGCATGGACGGCTGGGCTGACCTGGGCTTCCACCCCCCGATCCTAGCGTGCGATCAGCGACCCAGTTCGGCGACCCTCCGGGCGATCTCCTCGCGGGAGTGGAAGACGTCCGTCAGGAAGCTGCGCAGCGGGCCGTCCTGGTCAGGCGGCGGCTCGCTGGTCGGTAGCATGGCCTGGATCGCGGCGCGGACCTCCCCGGTCAGCTGCTCGCGGCCGGCCTCGTCGCGGGCGGACCGCGTGTCGATCGGCGCGCCGAACTGCACCGTCACCCGCTTCCCGATCCAGACGAAGGTGGTCCCGCTGAAGGCGACCGGGACGATCGGGACCCCGGCGCCGGCTGCGAAGGCCACCGCTCCCTCTTCGAACGGCAGCAGCGCGGTCTCGGCGTACCCGTTCCGCCCCTCCGCGAAGATGGCCAGCACGCCCTTGGCGTCGAAGACGCGGCGCACGGCGCGCACCGCCGAGAGGAGGCTGGTCTTGTCGGGGTGGATCGGGATCACTCCCCCGAAGAAGCCCATCACCCGGTTGGTGAACCCGCGCGAGAAGTCCCGTTCGCGCGGTCCGAAGAAGGTGATCCTCGGCACGGCGGGGCAGACCGCCAGCAGGATGAGCGGGTCCCACACGCTGTGATGGTTGGGGACCAGGCAGTAGGGCGCGGCGGGCCAGCCTTGCGGACCGATCACCCGCACCCGGAGCAGGGCGTGGACCAGGAAGCGGTCGAGGATGCGCATGATCCGATAGCGCATCGAATCCGCGCCGCCCGGCTGACGAGGTGCGTCCATCGTCTCACCCTCCCAGTTCTCGTCGGGTGGGATCCACCCGGATCAGGGCCAGGGCCGCTGCCGCCATGAAGACCGCCGCCACGATCACCGCGGCTCGTGGGCCGGCCGCGGGGTCGCTGCGCCCGATGGTGTCCATGATGGTCCCGGCGATGATCCAGTAGACCGGGCCGGCGCCCGCGGTTCCGGCGTTCAGGATGCCCATGTAGCGCCCGGTCGTCTCCTTGGGGATGACATCGGTCATCAGTGCCCAGTCGACCGACAGGAAGGTCCCACTGGCAATCCCGAACGGCACGAACGCGACGATCACCAGCTCCGGGGTGGGCGCAACGGCCACGCCCAGCAACCCGGCGGTCCCCAACGCGCAGGCGCCCCAGATCATCCGCCGCCGCCCGAACCGGTCCGAGAGGCGCGCCCCCGGCAGCGCCGCCGCCGCCGTTGCGATCCCCACGATCACTGTCGCCGCGAAGACCCACCCTCCGGCCTGGTCGGGGCTCATGCCATGCGACCGCTGGAAGAGGAAGAGCCCATAGGCGATGACGTTGATGGCACCCAGGAACAGGAGGCGGACGAGGAGCAGCCAGAGAACGTTCCGCTCGCGCAGGATGTCGGCCCCCCACGCCGAAAGGCCCACCCGCAACCAGGATCGGTCTCGCTTCGGTGCGCCGGTCCCCTCCCTGACCGAGGTGATCAGGACCAACGCCGTCCCGAGTTGGATCAGGCCCAGCCCGATGGTGGGCAGCAGCAGGTTGTCGAGGCCGCCGGCCTGCGCCACCCCGGTGCCCACGATCTGGCCCATGACGATCATCACGCCCATCAGGCCGCTGGCGGTGGCCACCTGGCGGGCGGGCACCAGGTCGGGGACGTAGCCCTGGAACGGGCCCTGGGCAAAGTTGCTGCTGAACTGGAGCAGGACCAGGAAGGCGACGATCGACACGTACCCTTGTGAGGTGGCGAAGCCGATCAGGAAGACCACGTCCAATGTGGCGCCGATCACGATGTACGGCTTGCGGCGACCCCAGCGGCTGATGGTGTAGTCGCTGATCATCCCGACCGTGGGCTGGACCACGATCGCCATGGTTACCGCCGCGGCCTGGATCAGCGCCAGCAGGACGCCCGCATTGGCCGGATCAATGGCGTCGATCCGTGCCGGCAGGATGATCGAGTTGATCCCGCCCCACAGCGCCTGGATCCCGAGCCAGTAGATCGACAGCTTGAGCAGGTGCGAGAAGGGCAGGAGCTCGCGGTTGTCGGCGCCGGTCCCGGCCACGGGCATCGGGCTGTGTGCCACCGCGCTACCTCCAGTACCTTCCCGTCGGCGGATCGCTGCCGCGCACTCTACTCCGGGAGTCCACGGCTGCCCAGACCCTGCGCTCGGCCGACTGCGGCTGGACTGCGGTATCGGTGTCGCACGCTAGAATCGGCCGGTGATCGACCCCATCGCCATCAAGATCGGGCCGCTTGCGATCCACTGGTACGGCATCATCATCGCCTCGGCGGTGATGGTGGCCGGTGTGCAGGGGACCGCGGAGGCCAAGCGGCGCGGCGAGGATCCCGAGGTCGGCTGGTCGATGCTGCTGTGGGCGTTGGTCGGCGGCGTGGTCGGGGCCCGGATCTACCACGTGATCCACCAGTGGGACTTCTACGCAACCCGCCCGGACCTGATCCCCCAGATCTGGAATGGTGGGCTGGGGATCCCCGGCGTGATCATCGGCGGGGTGCTGGCGATCACGATCTACTGCCGGATCAAGGGGTTGCCGGCCTGGCGCTGGCTGGACATCTTCGCCGTCTCGGCTCTGCTCGGGCAGGTGATCGGGCGCCTCGGAAACTATGTGAACCAGGAACTGTACGGGCCACCGACCGACCTGCCGTGGGGCCTGACCATCGACGCGGCTCACCGAGTAGGCGCCTGGACCGATCTGCTCGCCTACCCGGTCGAGACGACTCGCTTCCATCCGCTCTTCGCCTACGAGGCCCTGCTCAACCTGCTGGGCGTGGTGGTCCTGCTCTGGATTGCGCGACGCTTCGCGGCCCGGCTGTGCGACGGCGACATCCTGTTGCTGTATCTGGCCTGGTACGGCGCGGTCAGGACCGGCCTCGAGTCATTCCGGGTCGAGAACTGGGTGGTCGGCGGCGTGCCGACGGCCGTCTGGCTGGGTGTCGCCGCGATCGTGCTGGGCGGGGGCTTCTTCCTGCTGCGTCACGCGCGGGGCCGGGGCGTGCCGGGCGCCTGGATGGACCGCGAACCGCCGCCGGACCCGCCGGTCGCGGCCGTGACCGAGTCGCCTCCGGAGCCGAGCCCTGGCTGACCGGCACGGGATCCTGCCCGATGTCACCGCCGCGGTCGGCGACACGCCGCTGATCGCGCTGGACCGGGTCGCCGCCGGGATCCGCCCGCGGGTGGTGGGCAAGCTGGAGTCGATGAACCCCGGCGGCTCGGTCAAGGACCGGATCGCGATGCCGATGATCGAGGCTGCCGAGCGAGCCGGCCTGCTCAAACCGGGCGGCGTGATCGTCGAGCCGACCAGCGGCAATACCGGGGTGGGGCTGGCGATGGCAGCCGCGGTGAAGGGATATCGGTGCATCTTCGTGATGGCCGACAAGCAGTCCGAAGAGAAGCGCGCCCTGCTGCGGGCCTACGGCGCCGAGATCGTGATCTGCCCCACCGACGTCGCTCCCAGCGACGAGCGCTCGTACTACCAGGTCAGCGACCGGATCGCGCGCGAGACGCCCGGGGCCTGGAAGCCGGACCAATACTCCAATCCGGCGAACCCCGACGCTCACTTCGCGACCACCGGCCCCGAGATCTGGGAAGCGACCGCCGGGGAGATCACCCATTTCGTGGCCGGGCTGGGCACCGGCGGCACGATCAGCGGCATCGGGCGTTACCTCAAGACGCGCCACCCCGAGGTGGTGGTCATCGGGGCCGACACTGACGGCAGCGTCTTCTCCGGCGGTCCGGCGCGCCCGTACCTGACCGAAGGGGTGGGCGAGGACTTCTGGCCCAAGACCTACGACACGACGATCTGCGACGTCATCGTCCGGGTCTCGGACCGAGATGCGTTCCTCACCGCCCGACAGGCCACCGCGGCGGAGGGGATCCTGATGGGCGAGTCATGCGGCACCGCGCTGTGGGCCGCGCTCCAGGTCGCGCGCGAAGTGGAGGACCCCGACGCGCTCTTCGTGGTGCTGCTACCCGACAGCGGGCGCAATTACCTCGGCAAGCTCTACAAGGACGCCTGGTTGCGCGAGGTGGGGCTGCTGGGCGCCGAGGAGCAGGTCAGCGAGTACGACTGGCGCGCCACGCGGCCTGAGGTGGTGGTGCGCAGGGAGCGGGCACCGGGACGCTGAGCCCCCCGGTCATACGCGTCTCTCCGGCGGGTCAGATCACTGAATGACGGTCGGTGGTGGCGTCCACTCAAGCAGGATTCTGCCCGTGATCGCCGGCGTGCCGTATGCCGAGCCAAGGCCGACATTCAGGCAATACACGTCGAGTTGCAGCGTGCTGTCGACGGCCACGTAATGGCGGTCCGGGGATGAGGTCGGCAGCAGGTACGGAGTCGGGTCCCCGACGCCGATCCGCTCCCAGCCATAGATGTATCCGTCGAACGGTTCGAGGCGCAGCAGCAGGTTGACGTAGGAGCAATCTGCGGGGACATTGCTCAGGTCGTCGACCGACAATGCGTAGGCTTCCAGCCACGAACCGGCAGGCATGGTGGTCGTACCGATTACGTGGGTGGACCCAAACGGATTGGTGTTGGCCTCAACCGTGAAGTCCCACTGCACCTGCGTGTGGGCGCCCTGGTGGGAGTGCCCGGCGAGCGCGAAGGCCGTGCTGTCCAGTCCGCCGAGTTCGGCCGCGTTGACCACCGGGGTCTTGCCCGGACCGAGCGCCCCGAGCCGATTCATGAAGGCGGCCATCTGCTCTCTTGTTACGAAGGCCGATGGGCAGTAGTTGCCACCGCCGCAGCCGGTCGTCACGCCACTGGCGGCCAGGGCGCTGATGTCGGCATGGAAGGCGTTGGAGTCAGGCACATCGAGGAAGTCGTGGCTGGCCAGCGCTCCCAGTGGGAAGGAGACCAAGGTCAACGCGAGTGCCACCACGGTGAGCGAGCGCCGAGCGCGTCGAGGATTGGTCTTCATGGGCGTCCCCTTTCTGGTCGTTGGCTGTCCCGTGTCATCCATCGTCCGCCGTCGACGGCGGCCGGTTGCCGGCAGGCTAAGGCAAAGGATGACCCCGCGTCACCCCGGATCACCGCAAGGCGGCTAGCGCCGCGGCTGGCATCGGCACGACCTCCCCCCGGCGCGGCGAACTGCTCCGCCCGCTCGAGCAGCGGCGGAACAGCTCGCACGGATCGCGTCGGATCCCGAGGCAAACTCCAGGTGAATGGAGGGCGTCAGCCCTCCCCCTGCGCCCTACCGTTCCGTCTTCGGCGCAACACGATGGAGCCGAGGACTGCCAGTAGAGCGACCAGCGCGACGACATGGCCTGCTCTTCATCCCCGCCCCCATCAACGAATTCGCGATGGCCTGTTCGAACGATACGCGTCTCCGCCTGATGAGTCCATGGGGGTATCGCGGGCGTGGCCGGGCCGCCGCTCAACCTGATGGATGGTCCGCGAACCGGGCCGAATAGCCAATCCCGGCCTTGGCGGGGTACCCTTCGCCCATGACCCACGTCGCCGAGCCCCCTGCCCCAACCGGTGAGGGAGCCGCTGCCTCCGAGCGAGTCAACCACTGGATCAACGGCGCCCGCGTGGCCGGCACTTCCGGCCGCAGCGGGCCGGTCTACAACCCGGCCACCGGGGAGCTGGCGCGGCAGGTGGACTTCGCCTCGTCCGAGGAGGTGGACGCCGCGGTGGCGGCCGCCAGGGCAGCCTTTCCCGCGTGGCGCGCCACCAGCCTGAGCCGCCGGACCGAGATCCTGTTCCGGATCCGCAACCTGGTCGAGCAGCATCGGGCCGAGATCGCGGCCCATCTGACACGCGAGCACGGCAAGGTCCACACCGACGCGATGGGCGAGGTGTCGCGCGGCCTGGAGAACCTGGAGTTCGCGACCGGCGTGCCGCACCTGCTCAAGGGCGCGTTCTCCGAGCAGGTCTCGAGCGGGATCGACGTGTACCAGATCCGCCAGCCGCTGGGCGTGGTGGCCGGCATCACCCCGTTCAACTTCCCGGCCATGGTCCCGATGTGGATGTTCGGCAACGCCATCGCCTGCGGCAACACCTTCATCCTCAAGCCCTCCGAGAAGGACCCGTCGGCATCGGTGTACCTGGCTGAACTGCTCGCCGAAGCCGGTGTGCCCGATGGTGTCTTCAACGTGGTGAACGGCGACAAGGTGGCGGTGGATCGGATCCTGGAGCACCCCGATATCGCGGCGGTCAGCTTCGTGGGCTCCACGCCCATCGCGCGCTACATCTACGAGACGGGCACGAAGGCAGGCAAGCGGGTGCAGGCCCTGGGCGGGGCCAAGAACCACATGCTGGTCCTGCCCGATGCCGATATCGAGATGGCGGCCGATGCCGCCGTCTCCGCCGCCTACGGCTCCGCCGGCGAGCGTTGCATGGCGATCAGCGTGGTGGTGGCGGTCGGCGACGTGGCCGACCCGCTGGTCGAAGCGATCAAGCAGCGCCTGCCCAGGATCAAGGTCGCGCCCGGCGACGAGCCCGGCGCCGAGATGGGGCCCCTGATCACCCGCGAGCACCGCGACAAGGTCGCTTCCTACCTGGACAGCGGGCGCTCCCAGGGGGCGGATCTGGTGGTGGATGGGCGTGAGCACCCGCTGTATCGGGAGGACAAGGGCTTCTTCCTGGGTGTCTCGCTGCTGGATCGGGTGACCCCCGAGATGGACTGCTACCGCAACGAGATCTTCGGCCCGGTGATGGAGGTCGTGCGCGCCGATTCGTACACCGATGGCCTGCGCCTGATCAACGACAACCCGTACGCCAACGGGACCGCCATCTTCACCCGCGACGGCGGCGCGGCGCGCCAATTCCAGTTCGACGTCAACGTCGGGATGGTTGGCCTCAATGTCCCGATCCCGGTCCCGGTGGCCTACTACTCCTTCGGTGGCTGGAAGAACTCGCTCTTCGGTGACCTGCACATGTACGGCCCCGAGGGGATCCAGTTCTACACCCGCGCCAAGGTGGTCACCGCTCGCTGGCCCGATCCGGGCACCAGCAAGGTTGACCTCGGCTTCCCGCGCACCCGCTGAACGACTCGATGACCGATCAGATCGAGACGCTCGCGGTGCACGCCGGCGCGGAGCCGGACGAGGTGAGCGGCGGTGTATCGCCCGCCATCCAGATGAGCACCACCTTCCGCCAGGACGGCGTGGCCCGTCCGCGCGATGGCTACGAGTACGGCCGCAGCGACAACCCGACCCGCCGTGCCTGGGAATCGGCCATCGCTGCGCTGGAGGGCGGCAGCCACGGGATCGCGTATGCATCGGGCCTGGCCGCCACCCAGAACGTGCTGTACCTGCTCGAGCCGAAGGACCGGCTGATCGTCAGCGACGACGCGTACGGCGGCACCTGGCGCCTCGCCGACAAGGTCTGGAAGCGGTACGGAGTGCAGGCCGAGGCGGTGGACCTGCGCGACCTGGACGCGGTGGCCGCGGCGCTCGGCGGCCCAACCCCTGCCCGGATGGTCTGGATCGAGACGCCCACCAACCCCCTGCTCAAGGTGGTGGACATCCCCGCGGTGGCGCGGCTGGCGGCGGCGGTCGGCGCGCTCAGCGTGGTGGACAGCACCTTTGCCACGCCCATCATCCAGCGGCCGCTGGAGCTGGGCGCCGACATCGTGATGCACTCGGCCACCAAGTACCTGGGCGGCCACTCCGATGTGATCGGTGGTGCGCTGGTCACCAACTCGGCCGAGCTTGCGGAGCGACTCCACTTCCACCAGAACGCCGCCGGCGCGGTGCCGTCGCCGTTCGACTGCTGGCTGCTGCTGCGCGGGATCCGGACCCTGGCCCTGCGCATGGAGCGCGCCTCGGCCAACGCGACGGCCATCGCCACATGGCTGGCCCGGCGCTCCGAGGTCAGCCATGTCTACTTTCCGGGGCTTCCCGACCATCCCCAGCGGGCGCTGGTCGAGCGCCAGATGCGCCTGCCCGGGGCGATGCTGAGCTTCGAGCTGCATGCCGGGGAGCCGGCCGCCCGACGGCTGGCGGAGGCGACCCGCCTCTTCACCCTGGCCGAGTCGCTCGGCGCGGTGGAGTCGTTGATCGAGCTGCCGGCGGCGATGACCCACTTCAGCGTGGTGGGCACCGCGCTGGCCGTCCCGCCGGGACTGATCCGCCTCTCGGTGGGGATCGAGGCGGAGAGTGACCTGATCGCCGATCTTGCCGCCGCCCTCGACCTTGCCGGGCGCTGAACGGAGCGTGACGACCCCGGCGCGACTTCCCGAGGACGGACCGACCGAACTGGTGGAAGCCGCCGACGGGCGGATGGTGGAGCGCCTGTCGGGCAGCACCGCCACCCTGCTGCTGGCCTGGCTGATCGTGGTCGGGGCGGGAAGCGCGCTACTGGCCGCGTGGCTCGTGGCGGCGTACCTGCTCGAGGTGCGGCTCGGCGCCGGCGATCTGCTGGGCGAGACCGGCTTCTACATCGGGCTGCTTGGCGCCTCGGGGCCGTGCGTGCTGTGGCTCACCGGCCGGGCGCAGGGCCATGCATTCGGCTGGTTCCTGTTCGCCGCGCTGCGCATCGGGCTGGTGATGGCCGCAATCCTGGCCGGGGGTGGGGCGTTGGTGATCGTGGTCATGGGCGGCGGGATCGGCCCAGGCTACGCGGTCGTGGCGGCCGGCCTCACCGTGCTGGCTGCCGCCCTATCGATGATCTGGGCACTGGCCGTGTGGTCGGCGGACCGCTGGATTGCCAACGCCCGGATCGTGGGCGAGGACCGACCGGCGGGCTAGATCTCGTAGGTGCCCTGCGGCTCGGCGATCTCGACCGGGCCCTCGTAGGTGGCCCGCGCCTCTCCCAGCGCCCAGTCGCCGTTGTCGGCGGCCAGCGGGATGTGGGTCAGCAGCAGGCGCCGTGCCTTTGCGGCCTGCGCGACCGCGCCCGCCTCGCCGGGGAGCAGGTGGCCGCGGCTCTCCGGCTCGGGATCGTCTTCCTTAAGAGAGCGCAGGCCGGCCTCGCACAGGAACAGGTCGGAGCGGTCCGCGATGCGTGGCAGCGCGCCGCAGGGTCCGGTATCGGCCGAGTAGGCAAACACCTTCTCGGTGTCCTCACCCGGGCCGCGGGCGCTCACCCGGAAGCCCCAGGTCCGGACGTAGTGCTGGGTCTCATCGGGCTCGAAGCGCAGGTTGCCGACCTCGATCGGCCGCTTGCCGTCGTGCTCGACAAAGATGAAGCTCTTGTCGAAGAAGTTCTGGTAGCCCGCACCCAGGGCCATCTCGGCCAGCTGGGCGGTGGCGCCCGGCGGCACGATCACGGTCAGGCGCTGCTTGGCGACGTCGATCCACGGGTAGCAGTAGCGCAGCGTGACCAGGTCCAGGCAGTGGTCGGTGTGCATGTGGCTGATCACCACCGCGTCGAGCTGGTCGGGGGTGGTCTTGCGCAGGAGCTGGGCCACCACGCCTGGCCCCACGTCGATCAGGACTCGGCTGTCGCCCCCCTCCAGCAGGTAGCCCGCGCACGCCTCGCCGGGGTTCGGGCGGGCAGGCGAGCGCCCCAGGACCGTCAAACGCATCGGCGGATTATGGCCTAGCGGGCGTCGAGTGAGACGTAGTCGCGCGCAGGGGCGCCGGTGTAGACCTGCCGTGGTCGGCCGATCTTGGTCGCGGGGTCGCGGATCATCTCGGTCCAGTGCGCGATCCAGCCCGGGAGCCGGCCCAGCGCGAACATGGCGGTGAACATGGTGTTCGGGAAGCCGATCGCCCGATAGATCAGGCCCGAGTAGAAATCGACGTTGGGATACAGCCTGCGCTCAACGAAGTACTCGTCGTGGAGCGCGACCTCCTCCAGGCGGAGGGCGATCTCGAACAGGTCATCGGCGCGGTGCACAGCGTGGAGGACCCGGTCTGCGGCTGCCTTGATCAGGCGTGCCCGTGGGTCGAAGTTGCGATACACCCGGTGCCCGAAGCCCATCAGCCGCCGGCCGGTCCCATGCGCCTTGGCCAGCGCGACGTACTTGGCCACGTTGCCGCCGTCGGCCAGGATCTGGTCCAGCATCTCGATCACGGCCTGGTTGGCGCCGCCGTGGAGCGGACCCCACAGCGCGTTCATCCCGGCGCCGACGCTGGCGAACAGGTTTGCCTGCGACGAGCCGACCATCCTGACGGTGGAGGTGGAGCAGTTCTGCTCGTGGTCCGCGTGCAGGATCAGCAGCAGGTCGAGCGCCTCGGCGATCACCGGGTCCACCTCGTAGCGCTCGGCCGGGACGGCAAACATCATGTTCAGGAAGTTCGTCGAGTAGTCGAGGTCGTTGCGCGGGTAGACGTACGGCTGACCGATGCTCTTCTTGAAGGCCCAGGCCGCAATGGTCGGCATCTTGGCGAGCAGCCGATGGGTGCTGATCTCGACCTGGCGCGGGTCGAACGGATCGTGACTGTCCTGATAGAAGGTCGAAAGCGCCGATGCGCCTGCCGACAGCACCGCCATCGGGTGGGCGTTGCGCGGGAACGAGTCGAAGAAGCGGCGCATCTCCTCGTGGATCAGGGTGTGGTGGGTGATGGCGTCGAGCCAGCCCTCGAGTTGCTCGCCGGTTGGGAGCTCGCCGTAGATCAGCAGGTAGGCGACCTCCGGGAAGGTCGAGTTCTCGGCCAGCTGCTCGATGGGATAGCCGCGGTAGCGCAGGATTCCGGCATCACCATCCAGGTAGGTGATCCCGCTGGCGCACGACCCGGTGTTGCCAAAGCCATTGTCCAAGGTGACCAGGCCGGTCTCGGCGCGCAGCTGGCTGATGTCGAGCCCGATGTCGCCGTCGGTGCCACGCACCACCGGCAGCTCGATGGTCTTGCCCTCGAAGGTGAGGGTCGCGACCTCGGTCTTGACGGTTGTATCGGTCATTGGATCATGTCCTGTACGGCGTCGCGCTCCTCGCGCAACTCGGCCAGGGTAGCCGCCACCCGGCCGAGCGCCCAGTCATTGTGGCCGATCCCCTGCACGATCTCCACCCTCCCCGGCGCGGTGGCGCGCAGCGGATAGCCGAAGATGAGACCCGGGTCCACCCCGTAGCCGCGGTCGGCCGGGGCGGAGATGGCGGCGCTGAAAATCCGACCGGTCGGCTGGGCGATGTTGCGGACCGTGTCGATCGCGGCGTTGGCCGCGCTGGCCGCGCTGGACAGGCCGCGCGCCGCGATGACGGCCGCGCCTCGCTGCTGGATGGTGGCCAGGAACTCGCCCCGCAGCCAGGCCTCGTCGTTGATCACTTCGGTCGCCGGCCGACCGTCGATGGTGGCGTGGTACGCATCCGGATACATGGTCGAGGAGTGGTTGCCCCATACCGCCAGGTCCGCCACCTGGTCCACGCCGACTCCGGCCCGCTCCGCCAGCTGCGCCTTGGCCCGATTCTCGTCGAGCATGGTCATCGCGAACCATCGGTCGCGAGCCACGCGGGGCGCGTTGGCGGCGGCGATCAGGCAGTTGGTGTTGCACGGGTTGCCCACCACCAGGACCCGCACCTCATCGGCCGCGTTGGCGGCGATGGCCTTTCCCTGGGTGGTGAAGATCCCGCCGTTGATGGCGAGGAGGTCCTTGCGCTCCATCCCCGCCCTGCGCGGGACCGCGCCGACCAGTAGGGCCCAATCGGCGCCCTCGAAGGCAACGTTGGGGTCCGAGGTGCGGACCACGTTGCGCAGGAGCGGGAACGCACAGTCCTGGAGCTCCATGGCCACGCCCTCGAGCGCCGGCAGCGCGGCTTCCAGCTCGAGCAGGCGCAGGTCGATGGTGGTCTGCGGGCCCAGCATCTGCCCCGACGCGATGCGGAAGAGGAGCGCGTATCCGATCTGGCCCGCGGCGCCGGTGACGGCGACCGTGGCATGGGAGGTGGGCATCTCAGCGGCGAGTGTAGCGCAGCAGACCGGCCGCGCCGGTCAGGTCAGGAGGAGGCCGGGACCACTCGGCCGATGAAGTCGCGGATCGCCTCGCCGATCTCGTCGCGGACCCGGCGGAAGGCGTCGCGACGGGCAGTATCGTCGCCGCCCACGGCCGCGGGATCGTCGAATGACCAGCGCTCGACGGCCCGCGCCCCGGGCACATAGGGGCAAGCCTCGCATGCCTCCTCGCAGACGGGGATCAGGTAGTCCCACGCCTGGCCGACGTAGCGCTCAAGGGTCTTGGAGGTCTGGCCGCTGACGTCGATCCCCTGCTCCGCCATCACCGCGATTGCCTCCGGCCTGACGCCGGTCGCCTCGGTGCCAGCGGAGTGGGCTTCGAACCCGGGGCCGCCCCATGCCCGGAGCATCCCCTCGGCCATCTGGGACCGCGACGAGTTGTGGACGCAGACGAACAGGACGCGGATCGGCGGGGAGGGGGCTTCGGTCATCGGGCCAAGCCTAGCGCGTCCGGGGTGGGTCGACCCGTCACGCGCCACGAGCGCGGTCCGACCGCCGGGCGGCGGTCCGTCGGTCGACCAATGCCGGGTGGGCCCAAGGCGCCGCGCATGGTGGGGCGCGAGGCGAGATCGTGGATAGTGTGTGGACATCTCGCCGATCGGGGTGAGAATTCGGGGATAAGTGGGGTTGTGGCGGTCCGCGTCAGGCCCTACGCTTCGGTTGTCCCGAAGGGGCGGCCAACGGCACCTGAGATTGCATCAAGGGAGGCCGGGGGCGGTTCCTTCGGGGCGTTTCCATGCCCGGCGATATCGGCCTTCGTGATCGGCCTTCCTGCGCCCAGTATTCACCCACGCACTGGTACGACCGTCGGAGGTGGGCGGGATGCGCCATCTCGGTCGTCCCATTCGAGTGCTGCATGGTTCCGCCGGTTGCGTGGCTGTTTCTTCCGTGTGAGCCGGCCTCCCCGGTCGTTCCAGCTCCCTGCTGAATAGCCAGGTCTGACGCCGCCCGGCGCGGGCTGGCTCGGCCCGGCGCGGGCGCGCGCTACTCCTCCGGGAGAAGGGAGCGCTGCAGGCGGCGCACCACCTCGGCGGTTTCGCCGGAGGGACGACCAGGCTCCGAGGACGGCCCGGCGAAGGTCCCGAACTGACGATCCCCCGCATCCCCCAGCCCGGGCACGATGTAGCCCCGCTCGTTGAGCGCGCGGTCCACCGCGGCTACGTGGATGTCCACGTCGGGGTGGGCGGTCGAGAGGGTGGCCACCCCCTCCGGGGCGGCGATCAGGCTGACCTGCTTGATCCGCGCCGCGCCCCAGTGCTTGAGGATGTCGACCGTGGCGGCCGAGGAGCCGCCGGTGGCCAGCATCGGGTCCAGGATCATGCAGACCTGGACCGTGGCCGCATCGGGCAACTTGTTGTAGTACTCGACCGGCTTGAGCGTCCGCTCGTCGCGGTACAGCCCGATGTGCCATACCTCGGCGGTCGGAATCAACTCCAGCATCGCGTCCACCATCCCCAGACCGGCGCGCAGGACCGGGACCAGCCCAATCCGGGGCCGGACCCTGGCACCGGTCATCGGCTCCAGGGGGGTGGTGATTGCTCGCTCGCTGATCTCGAGGTCGGACATCGCCTCGTAGCCGAGCAGCCAGGTCAGTTCCCGGACCAGTTCGCGGAACTTCTTGGGATCGGTGCCCGTATCGCGCAGCAGGGACAACTTGTGAGCGACCAGCGGATGCGGGCTGACGTGCAGGTTCGCGAAGCGATTGGCCAGCGCGGCGTCGTTCATCGGGTGAAATTCTACGCGGTGGCTGTTCCCAACTGCCGAGTGCTGGTACGCTACGGGCCTTGGAGACCCGTCGCGAGCGCGCGGGTGCTGGCGCCCAGCGCCACAGGAAGGAGCCAGCCGTGGTCTTCGGTACAAAGCGCGAACACAAGTCCGATGCGGACGCGCAGGAGGATGTCATCGGCACCCTCTATCCAGAAACTTACAGCAGGGAGGCGCCGATGCCGGCCGCAGCCATGGACTCACGGCGTGACGCCGGCGACGAGAGCGTGATCGACCCGCACGCTCGATTCAACGGGAAGTACATGTCCGACCGCGACCTGCGGATCGAGGGCGAGGCGCAGGGCGAGATCGAGTGCATGGGGACCCTGATCATTGCGCCGCAGGCACGAGTCCGGGCGGCCATCAAGGCGCTGCACGTGATCATCAACGGCGACTACGAGGGCGAGGTTGACTGCGGCGGACGCTTCGAGGTGGGATCCACCGGCCGCGTCCGCGGCAAGGTCAAGACCCAGGTCCTGGTGGTCAAGGAGGGCGCTCACTGGGAGGGCTCCGTGATCATGACCTCCGAGGCGTCGCGGGCGGCAGCCGCGGCATCCGGATCCGGATCCGGATCGGCATCCACCACTTCGGGAGCAGCGCCCAAGCCGGCAGCCACCCCGATCGCAGCCGCGGCTCCCGCCACGGACAGCAGCGACTTTCCCAAGGAGTCGGCCACTCCCGAGCGTGCGGCCACCGGTCCCGGCGCCGGCGGGCAGTAAGCCCGCCCTACCCCGCAGCCGCCCGGGTCACCCGGCGACCTGACGGCTGACGCATGTCGGAGTTGCTGGTCGAGGTCATCCGCGGCGATTCGGTCGAGTCGCGCCACCGCGGTTCCCTCGCAGTCGTCACGCCCTCCGGCGTGCTGATCGCCTCGATCGGGGACCCCGACGAGCTCGCCTTCATCCGCTCCGCGGCCAAGCCGTTCCAACTCGCACCCTTCGTGGCATCCGGTCGGTTCGACGCGTACGACTTCCCGGGTCCGACCGAGGCGCTGGCGGTGATGGCCGGCTCCCACGCCGGCGAGGACCGCCACGTGCGCACCGTTGCCGCGGTCCTGCGCGCCGGTGGCCTGACGCGCGAGGTACTGGCCTGCGGGGCGGCGACACCCTCCGACGTCGAGACTGCCCAGCGACTGGCGCGGGACGGCGAGCCGCCATCCGCCATCCGCCACAACTGCTCGGGCAAGCACGCGGGGATGGCGCTCTACGCCAAGGCCGCCGGCTGGCCGATCGAGACCTACTGGCAGACCGATCACCCGATCCAGCAGGCCGCAGTCCAGACCATCTCGCTGCTGAGCGGCAAGCCGGTCAGCGAGCTGGCAATCGGCACCGATGGCTGCGGCGCGGTGACCGTCGCCCTTCCGCTGCGCGCCCTGGCGCTGGCCTTCGCCCGGCTGGCCGACCCGTCATCGGTGGAGGACGCCGCCCTGCGCGGCGCCCTGGAACGGATCCGCGACGCGATGATGGCCCACCCGGAGATGGTCGCCGGCGAACGGCGCGAGTTCGACACTGCGTTGATGCGTGCTGCGCCGGGGCGCCTCGTGGCCAAGTGGGGCGCCGAGGGGGTCCAGGGGGTCGGCCTGCTGGCCGGTTCACGCGGCGTCGGCAGCGGGGCGGCGGGTTTCGCGCTCAAGATCGAGGATGGAGACCGTGCCCGCCGAGCTCGACCTGCTGCCACGGTCGAGGCGCTCCGCCAATTGGGCGCCCTGGACGAGGATGCAGTCGGCCGCCTGGCGGACTACGCCGCGCCGCGGATCCTCGATCCCCGCGGCGATCTCTCCGGGGGGGTGCGACCCGCATTCAGCGCACTCCGACTCAAGGCCAGCCGCGTATCGTGAGCGATCGATGAGCACTGATCGCGGCATCGACGCGTACATCGCCGGCTTCCCCGACTGGCGTGGCGTGCTCCTCGCCCGATTGCGCCAGCTGGTGGACGAGGCATCGGTAGGCGCGTCGTCATCGGTCAGGTGGGCCCAACCGGTGTGGGAGTCCAACGGGCCGATGGTCTGGATGAAGGCTCACGCCGCGCATGTCAACCTGGGCTTCTGGCGCGGGATCGACCTGCGCGACGACTTCGCCCTGCTGCTGGGCGACGGTGACCGGATGAGGCACCTGAGCCTGCGCCAGGGCGACCCGATCCCCGAGGAGCCGATCCGCGACCTCGTCCGCCAGGCCGTGGCGCTCAACCTGGCCAAGGGCGACCCTACCCGGAGGCGGTAGGGGTCGCAGACCGATGATCTGGATCAGGGCCGGCCTGGCGCTCGTCGCCATCAGCATCAGCATCGGCGGATGCGTCGCGAACGCGACGCCATCGGCCAGGGAGGGTCCGTTGCGGTATGTGGCGCTGGGTGATTCGTACACCATCGGCACCTCGGTCAACGCGGCTGAGAGTTGGCCGAGCCAACTCGTCGCGCGACTGCCCCACCTGGAGCTGATCGGGAACCTTGGGGTCAACGGCTACACCTCGACCGACCTGATCGTCGAGGAGCTTCCGCAGCTCGCTTCGCTCCAGCCGGAGTTCGTGACCCTGCTGATTGGCGTCAACGACGTGGTACAGGGAGTCCCCGCGGCCGATTACCAGGCCAACGTCGAGTTCATCGTCGACACGCTGGTCGCCTCGCTCGGCGCGGATCGCGTCCTGTGCGTGGCGACCCCGGACTACACCGTCACGCCGCAGGGAGCCGCGTTCGGGTCGCCGGGCGAGCAACGCGCGGGCATCATCCGATTCAACGCGATCCTGTCCACCGTCTGCGGAGCCCGCGACGTGCGCTTCGTGGGCGATACCTTCGAGATTTCGGAGGAGGCAGGCGCAGATCGCTCGCTGGTGGCCGGGGATGGCCTGCATCCGTCCGGCGCACAGTACGCGCGCTGGGTCGACGCCATCGTGCCGTTCGTGGAGGAACTGCTGGGCGGGTAGCGCCCGACGAAGCCCGGTGCCGAGCGCCGGTGCGCACCGCTAGCCCGGCGTGGCGAGCTCCGAGAGATCCCAGACACGCGGCTCTTCCGGCCGGAGCGAGAGAACGACTCCCCGACCTCCACGCCGCTCCGCGAGTGCCCGGCCACCGGCGGCTCCCAAGTAGCGGGTGGCGATGCTCAACCGCGCCTCGCCCACACCCGCCGCCCGGATCTCCGCGACGCCGTGCACCTCGACCCCGCGGAACGGCGGGACCGCCTCGAAGATGAGCAGGGACGCGCGCGGATCGTTCTCCAGGTGGGTCAGCTTGCCGTCGCCCGGCGCGATCACCACCTCGAACGCGTCGCCGGTCCACCGGTACCAGACCGGCGAGAGGTGGACGCTGCCATCGGAGCGGTAGACCGCGAGCGCCGCGGCCGACGGCGCCTCGAGCAGCGGCAGAACGTCCGTGAGTTGGAGGCGGCCCATCGCCGCAGGATACCCGGGCCGGACGCGGGGTCGCTCGACGAGGGCAAAACGCCAGGCCGTGGCGCTCAACCTGGCCAAGGGCGGCCCGACCCGGCGGCGGTAGGCGTTCCGCCCGCCCTTCCGCCCGATTTCCGCCCGCTTATTCAGCAGGGAGCTGGTGCGACCGCCAAGCCGACGCGCGACCGCGCGCCAACGGGGATTCCGCCAGCCAGCGGTCGCCTCATTCAGCGGAGGACTCGGACGACCGAGACCGCGGTGTCCAACCCGATCATGGGCGGCCCGTTGGTCGTACCAGTGCTGTGGTGAATGACCTCCGTGGTGGCGGACTCCCGTGGCGAGCCGCCGTGGTGGCGGGCCGCGGCCACGCCCCCTGTTACCATCGATCGGCCGATGAATTCCCAGGTTCGCGTCCGGATGGCCCCCAGCCCCACCGGGCCGCTGCACATCGGGACCGCCCGGACGAGCCTCTACAACTTCCTCTTCGCGCGCCACGTCGGCGGCATGTTCGTGCTGCGGGTGGAGGACACCGATGCGGCCCGCGGCACGGACGCCTGGGAGCGCGACATCATCGACAATCTGCACTGGCTGGGCCTCTCGTGGGACGAGGGGCCGCAGGTGGCCGGGGGCGAGGATATCGGTCCATTTGCGCCATACCGTCAGAGCCAGCGGATGAACCTGTACGCGGCCGAGGCGGATCGGTTGCTGGCGTCTGGCCAGGCATACCACTGTTGGTGCACCCCGACCGAGCTGGAGGCGGTGCGTCGCGAACAGGAGGCAGCCCACCACGCCCCGCGCTACAACGGACGTTGCCTGCGCCTGACCGATGCCGACCGCGCCACGTTCGCGGCCGAGGGGCGCCGCCCGGCGCTGCGCTTCGCAGTCCCGCCCGAGCACGTTCGCTTCGACGACCTGATCCGCGGCGAGGTGGAGTTCGACAACGCGCTGCTGGGCGACTTCGTGATCGTGCGCGCGGATGGGATGCCGCTCTACCACTTCGTGGTGGTGGTCGACGACCAGGCGATGGAGATCACTCACGTGGTGCGCGGCGAGGACCACCTCTCCAACACGCCCAAGCACATCGCCCTGATCCGGGCCCTCGGCTACCGCGAGCCGACCTTCGGCCACATCCCGCTGATCCTCAACCCGGATCGGACCAAGATGAGCAAGCGCAAGTCGCAGACCGCCATGACCGCCTACCGCGAGGACGGCTACCTGCCCGAGGCGATGGTCAACTTCCTCGCCTTCCTGGGCTGGTCGCCGGGGACGGAGGAGGAGATCTTCACGCTGGGGGAGTTGGCGGAACGATTTGACATCACCCATGTCCACAAGGCCGGGGCGGTCTTCGACAAGGACCGACTGGACTACCTCAACGGGGTGTACATCCGGGCCCTGGCCGATGACGAATTGGCCCTTCGGCTGCGGCCGTTCCTGCCGGCCTCCTTGCGCGATGCGACCGTTGCCGGACTCGTGCCGCTCATTCATGAGCGGTTGATTCGCCTCTCCGACGCAACCGAGCTGGCCGCCTTCCTGACCGATACCGATGAGGCCGTGGCAGCGCTGGTGGATCCCGCCACCCTGCCGCCCAAGGGACGGTCACCGGCCGAGACGGCTGACGCCCTGCGCCGCGTCCGCGATGCGTTGGCGGCAACGGAATTCTCCGACGAGGCGCTCGAGGCCGCCGGGCGCGCGACGGCCGACGCGCTGGGCTGGAAGGCCGGCGACCTGTTCCGGCCACTGCGGGCGGCGGTCACCGGCCGCGCCGTCTCGCCGCCGCTCTTCGGATCCATGGCGCTATTGGGCCGCGAACACACCTTGGCGCGCATCGACGCGTCGATCGTGCTCTTGGGCTAGGTCACTCTCCAGGAACCAGCACCAGGCGGCTGCTGACGCCGCCGGCCGCCAGGCGGTCGTGGGCGGCCCGGGCCTGGGTCAGCGGCATGGGCTCGACGCTCCAATGCAGACTGCCGCGTCGGGCGCGGCGCACCACCTCGCGCAGGTCGGCCAGCGAGCCCCAGGCGGTGGTGGTCAGGCTCGCCTCGTCGGGGAGAGCGCCGAACCCGAACGCCAGCCGACCGCCGGCCTCGCCAACCAGGCTGACGAGGCCGCCGGGCGCCACATTGGCGGCGGCGTAGGCCATCGAGCCGTCGTCACCGACGAAGTCGAAGACCACGTCGGCCGGGCCGGCCAGGCCCAGCGAGACGAGTGACTCGTCCCCGCCCAGGACCGCCAGGTCGGCACCGTGGTCGGTGGCGGCCGCCACCTTGTCGGGGTGGATGTCGCGAACCGCCACCGTCAGGTCCGGCAAGTGGCGCAGGAACTGAAGCGCGAACTGTCCGAGGCCGCCGAAGCCGATGACCAGCACCCGAGCACCGGGAGTGAGCCATGGCGCTGCGCGCTGGACCGCGCGAAAGGGGGTGACCCCGGCATCGGCCAGCGGTGCGGCCTTGACCGGGTCCAGGTCGCCGATGCCGACCAGGTGGCGGGCATGTGGCACCAGCACGTACTCGGCGTACCCGCCGTCGCGCTGGAAGCCGGGAGCCACGCCCCGTTCGCAGCGCTGCTCCACTCCCGAGGAGCACTCGCGGCAGGCCCCGCAGCCCCAGCCACCGTGAACCAGCACCGCGTCGCCCGGGGCGAGGCGCGCTCGGCGGAGAAGGGGGGCGGCCTTCGGCCCGACCTCGTCGATCCAGCCCGCAATCTCGTGGCCGAGGGTCACCGGGCGCTCCATCCGCAATCGATCGGTACGGGCCAGGTGCAGGTCGGTGTGGCACACCCCGCAACCCGCCACCCGGACGCGGACCGCGTCACCGGTCGGTTCGGGGATGGGCAGTTCGTCGAACGAGAGCGGCTCGCCGGCGGCGTGGGTCCGGACGGCGAGCAAGGTGGTGGTGCGGCCGATCAGGCCGGCGGGTTGATCGACTCGAGCAGGCGGGCCAGCAGGCCGCGCGGCTCCGGCCGTTCGACGATGTCCAGGATCACCCCGTCGCGCGAGACGGCGAAGGTGACGGGGTCTTCGGCCACACCAAGCGTGGCGGCCGCGGAGAGGCGCTCGTCGGAGAGCATCGCGAAGCACAGCTTCAGTTCGTCGATCAGTTCCCGCTGCCGCTTCTCCGAGTGGGTGCTGACCACGAGCAGGCCAACGCCGGCCATCTCCAGGCGAACGCAGATCTCACTCAACGCCGCCAGGAGCGCGTCGCGCGACTCGCCCTGCCCGGCGACGACCACGATCGACGGACGCTTGCCGACGAAGCTGCGCAGGTTCATCAGCACGCCATCGGTGGCGCGCAGCCCAACCGAGGGCATCTGCTGGCCCTCGGTCACGCGCAGGCCGGCCGACTGGGTGGTGGTCACGGCCCGATTCTAGCCGCCACCCAGCCGCACCCGCCGCCCGACCCGATGCAGCAGCCCGTCGCGCTCCATGGCTCGCACCGCCACGCCGAACTCGGCGAGCGGGCGCCCGGTCAGGCGCCTGGCCGCGACGACTGATATCTCCCCGGCCGGGTGCATGGCCAGGGTCCTTAACAGGGTGCCGCGAGCCTCGCGAACCGAGCCCGGGAATGGTGCCTGGCGGGGGACCGGCACCGCCGCAGCGGCATCCCGCGAGGGGCAGCCATCGGCGATGGGGCAGCTGCCGCATCGCGGCGCGCGAGAAGTGCAGATCGCCGCACCGAACTCCATGGTCGCGTGCGTCCAGGCAGCCACTTCCTGCGGGTCGCGTGCGCCGGCGGCCAGGCCGTCTGCAAGGTCCTGCAACGTGCGAGGGCCGGCGTCGAGCGGCAGTCCAAAGCGGCGGATCAACCAGCGTCGCACGTTGGTATCGACCACCCCAATCGGAGTGCCCCACGCCAGGCTGGCGACCGCGCGGGCAGTGTAGGGGCCGACGCCGGGGAGCTGCTCCAGATCGGCGACGCTGGGAATGCGCCCATCGGCGCTCAACTCGTCCAGGCCGGCCGCCGACCGGCGCAGGTTCAGCGCCCGGCGGTTGTAACCAAGGCCTGACCAGGCGCTGAGCAGGTCGGCATCGGTCGCGGCGGCGAGGGCGGCGGCCGTTGGAAATCGGGCCATGAACGGCTCGAATCGGTCCGCCACTCGGCTCGTCTGGGTCTGCTGCAGCATCACCTCCGAGACCAGGACCGCGTATGGGTCGCGGGTCCGGCGAAACGGGAAGTCGCGGTGGGCCGCGGCGTACCAGGTCAGCAACCTGTCCCTGATGTGAGCGGTATCGGGCATGTCGGACGAGGGTACGCGAAGTGATCAGATCACCTGATCTGTTGTGGAGCTGCGCGGGATCGTGGCCGAGGCTTGCCCATCCTGGTCGGGCTGGGCCAGGAGGGGTCGCAGCAGTTGACGCGCTGCCTCAGCCTGGGTCACAGCGGCAGATCCGGCGTCATCGGCGTTGAGGTGCACCAGGATCCGGTCGACCTCCCGCAGGGCAGCCAGGTACGGAGCGATCGCTTCAGCCTCGATCCGGAGGATGGTCGGTCCGAACGCGCGCTTGAGGTGGGGGCGCATCCCCGACAGGAGCGCTTGCCCCGATACGGTGCGTGGTGTCGTCATGCCGCCCTCCGATTCGTTAACGAGATCCTGGCGTCAGGGAGCGAGGCTCGCCCTGGGCCCCAGCCTCATCCAGGTGCCGCGGAAGAGGCCTTCGCTCACGTAGTACCAGGCGCCGGCTTGTCCGATCGGGTACGCCACCCGGTCCACCGTTACCTCGATCTCGCGCAGCAGCGTATACGAGCGCTCTGCGAGAACGGTTCCGACCCCGTTGAGCAGGTAGCCGGTGTGGGTGCCCGCCAGGCGCATCGTGCGAGGGGGATCGAAGCGGGACATCCCCGGGAACCTGTTCACCGGCATTGCGGCCGCAACCCCGCAGTCCTCGGCCTGATCCAGCACGACCACCGCGCCGTCACCGCCGGGGTCCGGGATCCGGATGCGCGCCCAGGCGCAGTTGTCCACGTTGTTGGACTCGACGAATCGGTTCTGCATGTCCACGGTGGCGCGCACCGTGTAGGTGCCGGCGGGCAGGCCCTCGATATCGATCCACTGGTACGCGAAGTCGAAGGGGTATCGGTCACCCCAGCCGGGCGAGAGCCCCACCCGCATACGCCGCGTGTCGGGGGTGCCGCACCAGCCAATCCGGTAGAAGCGGAACAGGTTGCTGGCAAGGTCGCGCCGCTCGAGGGTGTTGTCGAAGAAGCAGAAGTTGATCTTGGCCCCTCGGCGCACCTCCGCCGGATGATCGTCCGACCACAGTTCGTAGACGGTCACGGCCTGAGCGTGCCAGTGGTCATGTCCATCGCCGGCGAAGCGCGCGGTGGTGACCCCCGGCAAGCGCTCGACGCCCCCGCCACGGCGGTAGAGGACCTGGTCGAGCACCATCTCGTCGGCATCGGGGTCGGCGCGAAAGCCACGCAGTTCGAGGCTGCCCTCGCCGACGTTGGCGAAGATGGTGGTGAAGCGCAGCACCCGGCGCCCGTCCACCCGC
>JBKJYH010000013.1:0-4089 GCA_046715765.1 Candidatus Limnocylindria bacterium | reverse complement strand
ACGCGCCCAGGTAGGCCTGGTCACGCAGGTAGTTGTGACTCATCAGCAGCACGGCGGTGCGCGCGTCGGTTGTGAGGGCCGCAGCCGCCTCGGCCGGGTCGGCGTCAACGAACGCGGCAGCGCCGGGTCTCGCCGGGTCTCGCCGGGTCTCGCCCCTTGATGATCCTGGGTCATCAACGTGCACCGATGGCGCGCTTGCGGCGTCGCCTGATGCCTGAGGCTTATCGCCCGTCACCGGAGCGGGGTCATCGGTGCGTGAGGATTACTCCTGTTCATCAGCGACCGATCCCCGAGCCCTGCCCGTGGATCGGGCCGCGGCGGCCGAGGAGCGGCAAGCTCGCCGCCCCGCGGCTGGCGCAGACGGGGCTGGCACACGCGCGCCGCCGGCTGTAGCCTTCCCGGCGCACACGCACCGAGGGTCTCCATCCCCCCATGGCCTGTCCGACCTGCGGCACCGATACCCGTCCCGGCGCCAAGTTCTGCGCCGAATGTGGAACGCCGATGGCGCGCACCTGCCCGGCTTGCGCCACCCCATACGACGGATCGCCCAAGTTCTGCGCTGAGTGCGGGACCACGCTCCAGGCCGATGCCTCGCGCGCGCCGGCCCCAGGCGCTCTCCCAGCTGGCGTCGTCACTCCGTCGCCCCCTCCTGCTCCCGCGGTGGCCGCCGGCAGCACCGCAGTGGCCGAGCGCAAGCTTGTCTCGGTCCTGTTCGCCGACCTGGTCGGCTTCACCACCATGTCCGAGTCGCGCGACGCCGAGGCGGTGCGCGAGCAGCTGACCGAATACTTCGGCGTGGCTCAGGACATCATCACCCGGCACGGGGGGACGGTCGAGAAGTTCATCGGCGACGCGGTGATGGCGGTCTGGGGCACGCCGGTCGCGCACGAGGACGATGCCGAGCGGGCGGTGCGTGCCGCGCTCGAGATGGTGGACGCGGTCGGCCAATTGGGCCAGGGCGAGCAAAGGCTCAGCATGCGCGCCGGGGTTCTCACCGGCGAGGCGGCCGTCACCCTGGGCGCCTCCAACCAGGGGATGGTGGCCGGCGACCTGGTCAACACCGCCAGTCGGCTGCAATCGGTGGCACCACCGGGCACGGTCATCGTGGGGGAGGCAACCTATCGCGCCGCGGAGAGCGCCATCGTCTTCGAGCCGGTGGGCGACCAGGAGCTGAAGGGCAAGGTCGCACCCGTGCCTGCGTACCGGGCGGTCCGGGTCGTCGCCCGCCGGGGCGGCGCCGGGCGCGGGGAGCAGCTTGAGGCGCCGTTCACGGGCCGCGACCCCGAACTGCGGCTGATCAAGGACCTCTTCAACGCGGCACCCCGCGAGAAGCGCCCGCGGCTGGTCTCGGTCATCGGCCAGGCCGGGATCGGCAAGAGTCGGCTGGCCTGGGAGTTCCAGAAGTACATCGACGGGATCAAGATGCAGGTCCTCTGGCACCAGGGCCGCTCGCCGGCCTACGGCGAGGGGATCAGCTTCTGGGCGCTGGCCGAGATGGTCCGCAGTCGGGTCGGGCTGCTGGAGCTCGACGACGCCCCCACCACCCGGGCCAAGCTGAACGAGGCGCTGGAGGCCTACGTCCCCGACGAGGCCGAGCGGCGCTGGATGGAGCCCAAGCTCGAGCAGTTGCTGGGGATGGGCGACAGCGACACCGGCGGCCGCGAGGAGCTCTTCTCGGCGTGGCGCACCTTCTTCGAGCGGATCGCCGGCGAGAACACGGTGGTCATGGTCTTCGAGGACCTGCACTGGGCCGATCCGGGCCAGCTCGACTTCATCGACCACCTGCTGGAGTGGAGCCGCGGCTACGCGATCTACATCATCACCCTGTCGCGCCCGGAACTCCTCGACAAGCGGCCGAACTGGGGCGCCGGCCAGCGCAGTTTCACCAGCATCGCGCTCGAGCCGCTCCCTGACGAGGTGATCCGCGAGATCCTGTCCAGCCTGATCCCGGGACTCCCCACCCCGACCCTGGAGCAGATCGTGGCCCGCGCCGAGGGGATCCCGCTGTACGCGGTCGAGACGGTCCGGATGCTGCTCCAGGACGGCCGGCTCGAGCTCCACGAGGGGGTCTACCGAACCGTCGGCGACCTCAGCACGCTGGCCGTGCCGGCGACCCTCCACGCGCTGATTGCCGCCCGCCTCGACTCGCTCGACGCGCCCGACCGATCCCTGATGCAGTACGCATCGGTCCTGGGCCAGACCTTCACCGTCGGGGCGCTGGCGGCGGTGACCGGCCAGACCGACGACCTGGAGGGCCGACTGCGCGCCCTCGTGCGTCGAGAACTGCTCACCTTCGACATGGATCCCAAGTCGCCCGAGCGCGGCCAGTACGGGTTCGTCCAGGCCCTGGTTCGCGACGTGGCGTACGGGACCCTCAGCAGGCGGGATCGCAAGGTGGTGCACCTGGCTGCCGGCGACTTCTTCGAGTCACTCAACGACGACGAGATCGTGGACGCGACTGCCGCCCACTACCTCGACGCCTACCGCAGCGCGCCCGAGGACCCCGATGCGGATTCGCTGCGCGCCCACGCCGCGGGACTGCTCCAGCGTGCCGCGGAGCGGGCGACCGCCCTGGGCTCTCACGAACAGGCGGTCCGCTTCCTCGAGCTGGCGCTGGAGGTAACGACCGACGCCACGGATCAGTCCCAGATGCTTCTGCGCGCCGGCGAGGCGTCGCTGGCGGCGGGCAAGTACGAGGCCGCCTCTGGCTACCTCCACCGGGCACTGGACGCGGCGCGTGCCGCCGGCTTCCTGCCTGGAGAGGCGCGTGCGCTGGCCAGCCTGGGTCGGATGTTGGCTTCCGGCGCGCAGCCGACGGCGGCCATTGCCGAGATCACGGCGGGGTTGGACCGCCTCGCCTCACTGGAAGACGACGGCTCGATGGTCGGCGTCTGGGCGGCGCTCGCGCGCGCCTACATGCTGCATGCCGATGCCGGGCCTGCCGTGGAGTGGGCCGACCGAGCGCTGCCGCTGGCGGAGCGGCTCGACATGGTCCCGGAGATCGCGGACCTGCTGAACACGCGCGCCACCGCGCTGGGCTACGCGGGCCGGATCCGGGAGGGCGTAGCCGGCCTGCGAGGCGTGCTCGAGCTTGCCACTTCCTACGGCCTGACCTACGCGGCGGTCCGGGCATCCGTCAACTTGAGCAGCGTGCTAGGCGCCGAGGACCCCGGCGCTGGCTGGCGGGTAGCGGGTCCAGCGTTCGAGGAGGCGAAGCGCAGCGGACGCGGCGACATGCTGGCCACCATGGGCGCCAACGCCGCCGGACACGCGGTCCGCGTCGGCGAATGGAATCGCGCAGCGGCCATCGCGGCCGAGCTGCTGTCGATGGATCTCGAGTCGGCCGATCGGTTCCTGACCGAATGCCTGGCCGCGATCGTGGAGGCGCTGCATGGCCGCCCGTTCGAGGATGGGCTGGCGCGCGCGGAAGCGTTTGCGAAGACGATCGACGAGCCGGCGGTCCTGGCACAGCTGTATTCCAGTAGGGCCTGGATCGCCTGGATCCAGGGACGCTTCGACGAGATGCATCGGGAGGCTGTGCGCAGCGTGGACGGCAATCCGTCCAACGCGGGCGATGACCTGATCGTCGCCGCGCGCGGGGCCCTGTGGGCCGGCAAGCCAGACCTCGCGGCGGCGGTGATCGAGCGGTTGCGGGAAAGTGGCAGCCGAGGCCGCGCGGTGAGTGCCAGCCTGCGGGGAATGGAGGGCGGGATCGCCGCCGCAGCGGGACGGACCGAAGACGCGCTGGTCGCGTACCGCGATGCGCTCCGGCAATGGCGCGATCTGGAGTGCTGGTTTGACCTGGCGGCCTGCGAACTCGATTTCGTCCACTTCGTGGGCGGGGACGGGCCGGACGTGAGCGCGGCCGCCGACGAGGCCCGCTCGATCTTCAGCCGCCTCGGCGCGCCCGACTTCCTGCGCCGTCTCGACGAAGCGGTCAAGGTCCGAGTCAGTTAGCGGGCTCAGCCCCCGATCCCTCGCCCGGCCCGTGGATCGGGCCGCGGCGGTCGCGCAGCGTCCCGCCGCCCCGACCCCGGGTGACGGCCAGCACCTCGGCCACGATGGCGTGCGCCACCTCCTCCGGACCGT
>JBKJYH010000012.1:0-42985 GCA_046715765.1 Candidatus Limnocylindria bacterium | reverse complement strand
AGGCGTTCGCCGATTACCAGGCCGGACGCCTCGGCTCAATTCCTGCCGTCCACAGCGCTCCGCAGCACCTGGTCGAGTCGGGCACGGATACCATGCCACGCGGCTGACGGGCTGCCCGGGTGCGACGCGCGGCGATCGAGTCGTTCGTGAGACTAACGCAACATAACATCCATTTGCGGTAGCGCTAGAACGGGCACTACACCGGCCCGCCGCCGGCTTTGCCAGCGATGGGGCAATGACGTGGCCACTACGCCGCGACGTTCCCTCCGGTGAGCACCAGGGCGATGGCACCCACGGGGCGTGGTCGAACAAGCGCCGCGGGCCCCGCCCCGCGGCGGCAACCCCCCCCCGCGACCGTGTAGGCGGTGTCGGTCTCGACCGGACGAGCGGCGCGCCACGACAGGGACATGGCCGGGGCCGACGCGGCGACCACCCCGACCATCCGCGTGCCCGGCGATGCATGACGCAGCCAGGTGGCGACGCCGCCCAGCAGCGCCCCATTGCCGAGCGGGACCAGGCATTCGACAATCGGTGGGAGGTCGCCGGCGTTTACGCCGTTGCTCAGTTCGAGGCCGATGCCCCCGGCGCCGATGGTGATCCACGGGTCTCGGCCGTC
Organism: Candidatus Limnocylindria bacterium; assembly: GCA_046715765.1. Taxonomy (GTDB): domain Bacteria; phylum Chloroflexota; class Limnocylindria; order QHBO01; family QHBO01; genus JBKJYH01. Next base: position 42,369 of record JBKJYH010000012.1, on the reverse strand, counting down.
GACCAGCAGGTGCCAGTCGCGTTCCTGGCCCAGCAGCTGCGCGGCATCCCGCGCCGCGTCGAAGTCCGCCCCGACAAGGTGAACCTCGGCGCCCAAGTGGCGCATGGCGGCTACCTTCACCGTGTTGGCATTCGTAGCGGCGCAGACCAGTATCGGGATCCCGAGGGCTCGTCCGGCGTACGCCACTCCTTGACCGAAGTTGCCGGCCGAGGCCACCGCGATCCCCCGCCGGGGCCCGACCACGCCTGATTGGAACAATTGTTCGACTGTCAGCCAGGTGCCGCGGCCCTTGAAACACCCGATCGGGTTCACCGTCTCGACCTTGACCACCACCGGGACGCCGAGCCGGCCGCTCAGGGGTTCGCTGACGAACTGGGGCGTGTGCCGAAAGACGCCGGGCACGCGGTCGGCAGCGCCGAGGATGGCAGCCGCGTCGATCGTGATCATGCGCTCGGGCGGCGTGCCGGCACCTTCGCGGCGCGGACCTCGGCCGCGATGGCCGCGGGCAGGTGGCCGGCGATTCTGATCCCATCGGCGGCATACCGCTCCGTCACATCACCCGCGGCTCGGGCTCGGGCCACCAACTCCGCTCGCGCGTAGGGAACCGTAGCCCGCACCGCAACCATCCGTCCGCGAAGTGCATCACCCACCGCGTTCAGGAGTTCTGGGATCCCCCGCCCGGTAAGCGCGGAGATAAAGGCCGCGCGCTCTGAGCCCGGCAGCGCCGCGGCAGGATCGACCGCGAGTCGATCCATCTTGTTGAAGACAGTGATCCGGGGTGTCTCCCCCGCCCCAAGTTCGACCAGGACGCCATGCACGGCCGCCTGCTGCACTACGAAGTCGGGATCCGCAGCATCGACCACCTCCAGCAACAAGTCGGCCCGCCGCACCTCCTCGAGCGTGGCGCGGAACGCATCCACCAGGTCATGCGGCAGCTTGTTGATGAACCCCACCGTGTCAGTGACCACGATCTGCTGTCCCGAGGGAAGGGTCACGCGCCGGCTGGTGGGATCGAGAGTGGCAAAGAGCATGTCCGCGGTGAACAGATCCGCCTCGGCGAGGGTGTTCAGCAGGGTGCTCTTGCCCGCGTTGGTGTAGCCAACCAACGCCACCCTGGCCACCTCCGCCCGGTCGCGGCGGCGCGCGGTGATTGCCCGGTGGCGCCGTACATCGTCGAGGTCGGCGCGCAGCTTCTTGATCCGTTCGCGGATCAGGCGTCGGTCGGTTTCGAGTTGACTCTCGCCCGGACCGCGGGTCCCGATCCCACCCCCCGTCCGCGAGAGGTGGGTCCACATCCGGGTGAGTCGTGGCAGGTGGTACTCCAGCGCGGCGAGCTCGACCTGGAGCCGGCCTTCGTGGCTCTTCGCGTGGCGGGCGAAGATGTCGATGATCAGTGCCGAGCGATCCAGCACCTTGCAGTCAAGGAGGGTCTCGAGGCTCCGCTGCTGATTCGGGTGCAGCTCATCGTCGACCACCAGCAGGTTGAAGTCGGTCGCGGCCTGTTCATCGACGAGTTCGGCGGCGCGGCCCTTGCCGAAGTACCAGGTCGGGTCGGGAGCCCGTCGCCGCTGGCTGGCGCGTCCAACGACCAGCGCCCCGGCCGTCTCGGCCAGCGCGCCAAGCTCGGCAAGGCTGCGCTCCACCGGCCAGTCTCCCGGGCGGGGGGTCTGCAGCGCGATCAGAAACGCCCGCTCGGACGGGGTGCTCAGGTCGACGGTCACCCACGGATGGTAGAGCGACTGGCGCCGACCCGCCGTGCGGCGGCGGGGGGTACCTTCCGGCTAGTGCCGGACCGCGCCCGAGGTGGGAACCTGCCCGGGCAATGCAAGACCACCTCGACCGCGCTGAGGTCCAGGAGTCGCCGGTCCGTGATGGCGGACCTGGCGTGCCGGTCGTTCAACGCATCTATGCGCGGACCCTGATCTCCCTTTTGGTCAGCGTGGCGGTCGCGCTGGCCGCCGACCGAATCTCGGGCGCCGTCCTTCCCGGAGGTCTGCCGTCGCTCGCCGCGGCACTGCTGACGGCCTGTGGCGTGGGTGCCGGCGTGCTGTGGTACGCCATCTTGCCGGTGACCCGGGCGCGAGAGGAGTTGGAGAGCCGGTACGCCGAGGCGCTGGCCGACGCGCTGGGGGATCCGCTCACCGGCCTGGGCAACCACCGCGCGTTCCAGGAGGAACTGGAGCGGCAGGTCGAGCACGCACAGCGCTATTCGGCTCCGCTCTCCCTCGTCCTGATCGACCTGGATGACTTCAAGGCCGTCAACGACAGCCTGGGCCACGCCGCCGGGGACCGAGTCCTGGGCCAGTTCGGCCGCCAGGTGCTGGCGGCCCTGCGCAAGGTGGACGGCCCGTTTCGAACGGGCGGCGACGAGTTCGCGATCCTGCTCCCCCACACCGACGCCGCGGGTGCACGGATCGTGGCCCAGCGCATGCTGGCGACCGCACTCTCACCGACCGGCCACCGGACCGACACTCCCCCGATCTCGTTCTCTGCCGGGATCTCGACCATGCCGGTACTTGCGTCGGATCGCACCCAGTTGTATGCCCAGGCCGACGCGGCGCTGTACGCCGCCAAGCGCCACGGCCGGACCGAGGTCTCGATCTTCGACCCCGAGTCGAACGAGGCGCAGGACGACGAGTCCGGGGCCGCGGATGCCATCGCCGAGGTGCTTGCCCGTGGACTGCTGCGCCCGGTCTACCAGCCGATCATCGACCTGGCCAGTGGCGCGACCCTCGGCTACGAGGGGTTGATCCGGCCAGTGGCCCCCGCCCCGTTCGCCGAGCCGGCATCCTTGTTCGCAGCAGCCGAGAGCGGCGGCCACCTGACCGCACTCGACCTCGCCTGCATCGAGATCCTGGTGGCGGGGGCGGAGCGACTTGCCGCCGGGCAGTTCCTCAGCGTCAACCTCTCTCCCCGCACGCTCGAGGCCCCGGAGTTCAGCAGCGCCGCGCTGCTCGGCATCCTCGGCCGGCATGCGTTCCCACCTGAGCGCCTGATCGTCGAACTGACCGAGCACCAGGCCATTGAGGACGTGAATCGGGCGCGCATCAAGTTCGAGTCGCTGCGCCGCGCCGGCGTGCGCCTTGCAGCGGATGACATCGGGGCGGGCAACTCGGGCCTGCGCCTGCTCTCCGAGCTGCGCTTCGACGTGCTCAAGGTCGACCTGTCGCTGGTACGGCGGAGCGCCCCGGGCGGGCTCTCTGGTGCGCTGATGCGCTCCGTGGTCGAATTCGGAGCCAGCACGGGTGCCCTGGTCGTGGCCGAAGGGATCGAGGACGAGACCGAACTGGCCCAGGTACGGGCCGCTGGAGCGGGCGCCGGGCAAGGGTACCTGCTCGGCCGGCCGGGCCCACTTGGATCACATCAAGACGCTCAAGCCACGGATCTCGCAGCTGATGCCTCGGTGGCGATGAGCGCCTGGCGGCGCTCGGTCGGTCTCCCGCCGGTAGGCTCGGCCTCGCCTGCCGCCTAGGCGAGGGTTCGCCGAAGCATGGTGGACGCCCGTTCGAGCAGGGAGCCGGCGGTCACACTCGGTTCAGCCTCCAGCCAGGTGATCCGCGGCTCGTGTCGGAGCCAGGTCAGTTGGCGCTTGGCGTACTGACGGGTGCGACGAGCGGTGAGCCCGATCGCCTGCTCCAGCGTGCTCTCGCCGCGAAGTGTGGCAAGCGCCTCGGCGTAGCCGTGCCCGCTGAAGGCGCGCAGGTCGGGCGCATAGCCCCTGGCAAGCAGGGCGCGGACCTCGTCCAGCAGGCCGCTGGCGAAGAGGTGGGCCGCGCGCTCGTCGATGCGCCGGTAGAGCGTCGGCCGTGGCCAACTGATCCCAATCACGATCACGAGGCCCAGGTAGCGGCCGACCCCGGCCGCCGCTGCGGCTGGTGCCTCGGCTCGCTCCACGGCGCGAACCACCCGGCGCGGATTGGCTTGGTCGATTCGCCGGGCGGCCCCAGGATCGAGCGTGGCAAGACGTTCGACGAGCGCGGTGAGGCCGTCTGACGCCAGCGCTCGCTCGATCCGAGCCCGGATTGGCGCGGACGGAGGGTGAGCCGCGTAGTCGTGCCCATCCAGCAGGCCACCCAGATACAGGCCATTGCCTCCCACCAGCATCGGAGTCCGTCCTCGCGCCGCGATCTCGGGGATCAGGGCGCGCGCGGCCGCCGTCCAGTCGGCGGCGGTGAAAGGTTGGTCCAGGTCCACCAGGTCGAGCAGATGATGCGGCACTGCGTCGCGGTCGGCCGCGGTCGGTTTGGCGGTCCCGATATCCATCCCGCGGTACACCTGCCGCGCGTCCGCGACGAGGATTTCGACCGGGAAGCGGTGCGCCAACTGCATGGCCAACTCCGACTTGCCCGACGCGGTGGGACCCACCACCGCGATAAGTGGCGGCGCGATCGGCGCCTGCCCGGTCATGGGGCTCGGGTCAGACCTCCAGCACGCGCTGGATTCGTTCGATGCCGAGGGCGCGTCCGGTGGCGCGCTCGGCCTCCACGATTACCGCGTTGAAGACAACCGGTCCATCGGCCACCTGGAAGCGGGTCGGCAGATGGGTCAGGAAGCGGGGCAGGACCGTTTCGAGGCTGAATCCGATAACCGAGTCGCGCGGACCGGTCATCCCTACGTCGCTGACGTAGGCCGTCCCCTTGGGCAGCACGCGAGCATCGGCGGTCGGGACGTGGGTATGAGTGCCGAGTACCGCGGTCACCCGTCCGTCGAGGTACCAGCCCATGGCGTTCTTCTCGCTGGTGATCTCGCAGTGGAAGTCGATGATCCTGACCGGTGGGAGCGGCTCAGCGGCGTGCTCAATCAGGGCGTCGAGGGCGATGAAGGGCGAGTCGAGCTGGTTCATGAAGACGCGGCCCATGGCGTTTGCGACCAGGACCTGGTCACCATCGGGCAGGTGGTGGATCAGCCAGCCGCGGCCGGGAGCGTCGTCGGGGTAGTTCAGCGGGCGCAGCACCGGACGGTCCGAGTCGAGGTACTCGTAGATCTCGCGCTTGTCCCAGATGTGGTTGCCGCTGGTGATGACATCCACGCCGTGCGACAGGAGCTCCTCGGCCAGGCTCGGGGTCAGGCCGGCCCCCGCTGCCACATTCTCGCCGTTGGCGATTACCAGGTCGAGGTCAAGCTCCGACCGGAGGTCGGGCAGTGTGCCGGTGACCGCGAGCCGGCCCGGCTTGCCGATGATGTCGCCGATCAGCATGCACCGCAGCCTTGCGGCGCGGGCGGTCATCGGGCGTAGTCCACCGCGCGCGTTTCGCGGATGACGGTGACCTTGATCTGACCGGGGTACTGGAGCTGCTCCTCGATCCTGCGCACCAGGTCGCGCGCCAGCCGGGACGAGGCCAGGTCGTCAATCTCCTCGGGTCGGACCAGGACCCGGATCTCTCGCCCGGCCTGGATCGCGTAGCAGCGCTCCACCCCGGGGAAGGTCAGGGCAATCGCCTGCAGATCCTCGAGGCGCTTGACATAGTGGTCGAGTGATTCCCCGCGGGCGCCCGGCCGCGAGGCACTGATCGCATCCGCGATCTGGACCACGGTTGCCTGCACGGTCTGCTGATCGACCTCCTGGTGGTGGGCGGCAATCGCGTTGCAGACGGTCGGGGTGACCCCGTAGCGCTGGGCGATGTCGGCGCCGATGGCGGCGTGCGGGCCTTCTACCTCGTGGTCCACCGCCTTGCCGATGTCATGCAGCAGCCCGCCCTTCTTCGATTCAGCCACGTTGCCGCCGATCTCGGCGGCCAGCAATCCGGCGAGCCGCGCGGTCTCCACGCAATGGTTCAGCACGTTCTGGCCGTAGCTGGTCCGGTACTTGAGGCGGCCGAGCAGCTTGATCAGTTCCGGGTGCAGCCCGGGAACGCCCGCGTCGTAGGCTGCCTGCTCCCCTGCCTGGCGCATCACGACCTCGATCTCGGCGCGCGCCTTGGCCACCGTCTCCTCGATCCGCCCGGGGTGGATCCGCCCGTCGGCCAGCAACTTGGTAAGTGCCATCCGTGCAATCTCGCGACGCACCGGATCGAAGCCGGAGAGCACCACGGCCTCAGGTGTGTCGTCGATGATCAGGTCAACCCCGGTGGCCTGTTCGAGCGCCCGGATATTGCGCCCTTCGCGCCCGATGACGCGTCCCTTCATCTCTTCGCTGGGCAGGTGGACCACGGTAATGGTCGCCTCTGAGGTGTGGTCCGCCGCGATTCGCTGCATGACCGTGGTCAGGATCCTGCGCGCGCGGTCATCGCCCTCTTCGGCGGCGCGTCGCTCCACCTCGCGAACCCGGTGCTGCGCCTCAGCTTCGGCCTCGTCCACGATCTGCCGAATCAATGAGTCGCGCGCTTCCTCGGCGCTCAGTCCGCCAACCCGCTCCAATTCGGCAATTTGTCGTTCACGAAGCTCCGCAACCCGCGCACGTTCCAGGTCGACCTCGCGCTGTCGCTCCTCGATGGTCGTCTCGCGGCGCTCAATGCCCTCGAGCTTGCGGTCGATGCTCTCCGAACGGTCAAGCACCAGGCGCTCTTGGCGTTGCAGGTCGGCGCGCTTCTCCCGCGCGTCCTCTTCGGCGACACGCTGGGCCTGCATGGCCTGGTCCTTGGCATCGAGGATCAGTTCCTTCTGCTTGGCTCGCGCATCGCTGACCAGTCGCTCGGCGTATGCCTCGGCGTTCTTCACGGCGCGCGCAGCGATCAGTCGGCGGGCGAGATAGCCGATTGCCCCCCCGATTCCAAGGGCGAGGATGGCCACCACCGCGGTGACCGCGCTGTCGGGCACTGGCTCCTCCGGTCGTGGGAGCCCCAGTCGGGACTGACCCGCGCCCCGCCTGGGCGGAGCGCACTAGCAAGGCAGGTGGTTGCCGCAAATCGCGTCCGCGACGCGCGGTGGCGGCGAGTGTAGCGCAAGTGGGGAGACAGGGCCCCTGTGGCTCAGGGGTCAGGTCGTTCGGCTCGAACGGCTTCACGCAGCGCCGCGCGAGCGGTGTCCGGGTCGAATCCCCGGCGCACCAGGAAGGCTAGCAGCCGCTGCAGTTCCCGCGGATCGGTTGGCATCGGACGGCCCCGCAGATGGCGCTCGAGGGCGACACGGGCACGCTCCGCCTCACTGGCCGGAAGCCCATCACCACCAAGCGCGGGTTCGGCGAGCTCGTCTCCGCGCATCGCATCGAGCAGTTCGCGACCGATGCCGCGCTGGCGCAGTTCGGCCTCTACCAGGCGCCGGCCGCGCGGGGCGTGGCGGTCTCGCTGTTCTGCCCACCAGCGGACAAACCCTGTGTCGTTCAGGTACCCGAGTCGGGCAAGTTCGGCCAGGCAAGCGTCGATCACGCCTGCATCAGCCCGTGCGCGACGAAGCCGGCCCTCCAGCTCCCAGCGAGTCCGCGGTCGTGTGGCGAGGAACCGCGCCGCGATCTCAAGGGCGGCGGCGAGGTCAGGCGCACCCTCGCTAGGCGCCGGGTCCTGCTGGCGTCGGGTCCCCATCGGAGCGGCGACGCTCCCCTACTCGGCCTCGCTGATCCCCTCGACTCCGACCTCGATCGATCCCACCCGGGAGCGGATCTCGGCCTCGATCCGATCCGCCAGGTCGGGATGTCCCTTGAGGAACTCGCGGGCTGTTTCGCGTCCCTGGCCGAGGCGCGTGTCGCCGTAGTTGAACCATGTGCCGGACTTGGAGAGCACGCCCGCGGCGATTCCCACGTCGAGCAGGCCGCCCTCGCGGCTGATACCTTCGTTGTAGAGGATATCGAACTCGGCGATCCGGAAGGGCGAGGCGACCTTGTTCTTGACCACCTTGACCCTGGTGCGCGAACCAAAGGCATCCGTCCCCGTCTTGAGTGTTTCGATCCGACGGATGTCGAGCCGGATGCTGGCGTAGAACTTCAGCGCGCGGCCTCCGGGAGTGACCTCCGGGTTGCCGAACATGACCCCGATCTTCTCGCGCAGCTGGTTGGTGAAGACGAGGGCCGTGTTGCTGCGGTTGATCGCCCCGGTCAACTTGCGGAGCGCCTGGCTCATCAGGCGCGCCTGCAGGCCGACAAAGCTGTCCCCCATCTCGCCTTCGATTTCGGCACGCGGCACCAGGGCCGCGACCGAGTCGATGATGACCACGTCCAGTCCCCCGCTTCGGATCAGGGTCTCGGCGATCTCGAGTGCCTGTTCCCCGGTGTCGGGCTGGCTGACCAGCAGCTCGTCGACATCCACCCCAACGTTGCGGGCGTAGGTCGGGTCAAGGGCATGCTCGGCATCGATGAAGGCCACTGCTCCGCCGGCACGCTGGGCGCTGCCCGCGATGTGGTAGCAGAGGGTGGTCTTGCCGCTCGACTCCGGGCCGAAGATCTCCGTGATCCGGCCGCGCGGGATCCCTCCCACGCCAAGCGCCAGGTCGAGTGCGATGGACCCGGTCGGCACGACATCCACCGCCATCTTGGCGCCCTTGTCACCGAGGCGCATGATCGCCCCCCGGCCGAACTGCTTCTCGATCTGGGCGATGGCGGCATCGACGGCGCGTCCGCGTTCGCCGGTGCGCGCGGTCGTGGGTTCGGGCGGGGTGGTGGCCACCGGGGCGTTCATGGTCTGCTCGGCTCCTTCTCGTTCACTGCTCCCGGTGCCGGATCAGGTCTCTTCGCCCTCGCCGGGTTCGGTGCGCGGCTTGCGCTTGGGTTTGATCACTTCGACCGACCACGAGGTCGGGTCGTAGCCGGTGGTCGTCGGCTGGATCTTGGGTGCCTTTTCCTTGGGTTTGCGCTTGGGCTGATGTCGTGGTCGATCTCGGCTGCCCATCGGTGAAGACCTCCGATCCTGGCCATCGGTCGGGACTGCGCACAGCCTGCGCGACCGATGGTTACCGTTGGCTTAGTCTCGGCTTACCTGATCCGCGAGCCTCGCGAATCGCCCCTCGATCTCCACCCGCAGCGATCCGAAGGAGCCATCCGCCAGCGCGCCGCGAATGCGCCGCATCAGGTCCAAAGTATAGGTGAGGTTGTGGACCGAGGCGAGGCGATAGGCGAGCAATTCGCGGGATCGGAAGAGGTGCGCCAGGTAAGCCCGCGAGTGGACCCGGCAGGTCTCGCAACCGCATTCGGGATCCACCGCACCGGGATCATCCTGGAACCGCGCGTTGCGCAGGTTGAGCCTTCCCTGGCTGGTCCAGAGCTGCCCGGTGCGGGCGACCCTGGTTGGGAGGACGCAGTCGAACAGGTCAATCCCCGACTCGATGGCACCGAAGAAGTCCACCGGCGATCCGACTCCCATCAGATAGCGGACCCGTGGGTCGTCGCCGAGCGCGTCACCGACCACGGCCAGCGAGTCCGCCATGGCCTGCTTCGATTCCCCCACCGACAAGCCACCGATGGCGATACCAGGGAATGGCATCGCCGCGATGGTCAGGGCGCTCTCGCGGCGCAGCTCGGCGTCGGTGCCACCCTGGATGATCCCGAAGAGCGCCTGGTCGGGTCGTCGGTGAGCCACCAGGCAGCGTTCCGCCCAGCGGTGGGTGCGATGCATCGCTTCGGCCACGAGCTGGTACGGCTGCGTCGGATCCACAGGCTGGTCGAGGACCATCGCAATGTCGGCCCCAAGTGCCTCCTGGATCTCGACCGCCGACTCCGGCGTGAGCCGCATCGGAGCCCCGTCCAGGTGGCTGGCGAAACTCACGCCATCGTCGTCCACCCGGCGCAGATGGGCGAGGCTGAAGACCTGGAAGCCGCCCGAGTCGGTGAGCATCGGGCCGTCCCAGCTCATGAACCGATGCAGGCCGCCGAGACGTGCGATCCGCTCATGCCCCGGCCGCAACCACAGGTGATAGGTGTTGCCCAGGATGATGTGTGCGCCGACCCGGCGCAGGTCGCCCGGGCTTAGGCTTTTGACCGTGGCCCGCGTCCCCACCGGCATGAACTCCGGCGTCTCGATCACGCCGTGGCCGGTCACCAGGCGGCCGAGGCGAGCCCGCCCCACCCCGGCGGGCGTGGAGCTGAATCGTTGGACGGCCTGCACGTTCGCCAGCCTAGAGGATCAGCATCGCGTCACCGAATGAGTAGAACCGATAGCCCTCCTGGATGGCGGCGGCGTAGGCCGCCAGCAAGGTGTCGCGCGCCGCGTACGCCGAAGCGCCCGGCATGCCGTCCTGCACGAACGCGGTGACCAGCAGCAGCAGCGATGAGCGCGGCAGGTGGAAGTTGGTGACCAGGGCGTCAGCCCCCGCGAACTGATAGGGCGGCGTGACGTACAGGTCGGTCCACCCGGTCGCCGCCCCGGTCCGCCCCACCGACTCCAGGACTCGCAGGCTGGTGGTGCCGACGGCGATCACTCGGCGGCCTTCTGAGCGCGCCTGGTCGAGCGCGGCGCCGGTCGTCGACGGGACCTCGTACCACTCGGAGTGAATACGATGTTCATCGACGAACTCGCACTCCAGCGGCCGGAACGTATCGAGTCCGATGTGCAGCGTCACGCGCGCGGTGGTCACCCCGCTCCCTTCCAGGGATGCAAGCAGCCGATCGCTGAAGTGCAGCCCGGCAGTCGGCGCCGCGGCCGATCCGAGGGGGCGGGCGTATACGGTCTGGTATCGCTCCGGCGGGCTGCTCCGGTCGTGGATGTATGGGGGCAGCGGAACGTCCCCCGCCTCCGCCATCACCAAGTGGGGATCGCGATCGAAGTCGACGGCCCTGGTGCTGCCGGTCAACCAGTCCCCGACGCGCACCCGGTCACCGGTACGCAACGTGACCGTGGCGCCGACCGCGAGCCTGCGCGAGGGGCGGGCGAGCGCCTCCCAGGTGAGTGGGTCGGCGGTGGGACGGAGCAGGAGCAGTTCGGCGGCGCCACCACCGGCCCGCAGCCCGGCGAGACGGGCGAACATGACCCGCGAGTCGTTGAGGACGAGCAGGTCGCCAGCGCGGAGCTCCGCTCCGAGCTCACCGAAGTGACGGTGGCGCAGGTGTGGCTGACCGGCACGCGAGGCGGCGCGATCCAGGATCACCAGCCGCGACGCATCCCTGGGCTCGGTTGGCCGCTGCGCGATGGCATCGGGCGGCAGCATGTAGTCAAAGTCGTCGGTTCGAAGGCGCACGGCGAGGAAAGACTAACGCCCGGCCGGATGGCCCGGCCGGGCGTCGATGTGGTGCCGCGACTATGCCAGCAGCGGCTTGAGGGCCTCCTGGGCGAAGAAGACCAGGAATGCGACGAACACGACCCACATCAGCCAATGAATCTCGCCGATGCGTCGGGCCACGACCATCAGGAAGACCCAGGCCACGATACCTGCCCCGATCCCGATGTAGATGGTGAAGGTGAGGGGCATGAGGATCATGATCAGGAGCGCCGGGAAACCGGTCGTCACATCGCGCGCGTCGATCTCGCCGATCTGGGTGAACATCAGGTACCCGACCAGTACCAGGGCCGGCGCCGCGGCCTGCAATGGGATGATCTGGACCAATGGCGTGAGGAAGATGGCAAGCAGGAACAGCACACCGGTGACCACCGAGGTCATCCCCGTCCGTCCGCCGTCTGCGACGCCAGCCGCACTCTCGATATAGGTCGTATTGGAACTCACCCCGGCTGCGCCGCCGACTGCGGCCGCCAAGCCGTCGATCAGGAGGACCCGGCCGACGCCCGGTACGCTGCCGTCCTTCTCAGCGAGACCTGCCTCGGCGGCGACACCGGTCACGGTGCCCATGGTGTCGAAGAAGTCGCTGATCATGATGGTGAAGATCGCCAGCACCGCGGCGATCACCCCGGCCTCGATGCTAAAGATGCCACCAAGGTCCCGAAGGCCGAGTCCCAGTGTGGAGAAGTTGGGGGTTGCAGTGAAGGTGGTCGGCAGTTCCTGGACGCCGAGCAGGAACGCGATCACGGTGGTGACCGCGATGCTGATGATCAGCGCACCCTTCACCTTGCGCGCCCACAGGGTTGCCGTGATCAGGAGCCCGATCAGGAAGACCCATTGGCCACTGCTGTTCGGGAAGACGAAGTCCATCGGGTCCTGGGGCGGTCCGACGCCGGTGAGCATGCCGCCGTCCCAGAAGCCAATGAACAGGATGAACAGGCCGATGCCCACCCCGATTGCCCGCTTCAGGCTGAGCGGGATGGCGTTCATGATCGCCTCGCGCAGCCCCACCAGCACCAGGATGGTGATGACCACGCCCTCGATCACGATCACGCCCATCGCCTGGGCGGGGGTCATGCCGAGCGCGGTCAAGCCGAAGGCGACCGCCGCGTTGAGTCCGAGGCCAGCGGCCAAGGCGAACGGGTAGTTGGTGACGACGCCCATGGCGATCGTCATTACGCCGGCCACCAGCGCGGTGCCTGCCGCGACCGCGACAGGGTCAAGTCCCAAGGGCCCGGCGATGATAATCCCGTTCAGGGCCAGGATGTAGACCATGACCATGAAGGTGGTAACGCCTGCTCGCACCTCGGTGCCGAGCGTCGTCCCCCGTTCAGCGAACTTGAAGTAGGTCGCAATGCCATCCACGATAGGAATGCCCTCCAACCCTGCTGAGCCGGTCCGCGCCACGCCGCGGACGGCGGCCACGCCCGATGCTACTCCCGCGTTGCGGCGCTCCGCCGCCCTTTTTGGCGAGGTCGCAGGACCACGGACCTAGTCGAACAGGCCCGCCTGTGGGTTGCCTCCCGCGGCCCCCTGCGGTGGAGGCGTGAGGCCGAGGTGCTCCCATGCGCTGGCCGTCAACTGCCGTCCTCGGGAGGTGCGCGCGAGGAGCCCCGACTGGATCAGGTATGGCTCGATCACGTCCTCGAGCGTCTCGACCGGCTCACTGATGGTGGCCGCCATGGTCTGGAGTCCCACCGGTCCGCCGGCATGGTGTTCGGCGATGGCCCGCAGCAGTTGACGATCCAGTGCGTCAAGGCCGCGAGTGTCGATCTCGAGCAGGTCGAGCGCGGCCGAGGCGAGCTCTGAGGTGACGATCCCTTCCCCGGTGCCGCGCACCTGGGCGAAGTCACGGGTCCGGCGCAGGAGTCGATTGGCGATCCGTGGCGTACCCCGGGATCGGCCAGCAATCACGGTCGCGGCTGCCTCGTCGAGGGTGACTTCCAGGATCGCGGCGGAGCGGCGCAGGATGCGCTCGAGCTCAGCGTTGGTGTAGTAGTCGAGCCGATAGGTGGCACCGAACCGGTCGCGCAGCGGCCCGGTGATGCTCCCCACCCGGGTCGTCGCCCCGATGACCGTGATCGGTTCGATCTGGAGCCGCACCGTGCGCGCTCCCGGACCCTTCCCGAGCACCACGTCCAGGGCGAAGTCCTCCATGGCCGGGTAGAGGATCTCCTCGACGGCGTGTGAGAGCCGATGGATCTCGTCGATGAACAGGACGTCGCCCCGACTCAGGCTGGTCAGCACCGCGGCCAGGTCGCCCGCCCGCTCGATGGCCGGCCCGCTGGTGGTGCGGATCTGGGCGCCGAGCTCGGCGGCAACGATGTTGGCGAGCGTGGTCTTGCCCAGCCCCGGCGGTCCGTAGAGCAGGATGTGGTCCACCGGCTCGGCCCGCTGGCGGGCGGCGTCGATCAGGATCCCCAGGTTCTGTTTGACCCGATCCTGGCCGGCGAACTCGTCGAGCCGTCGCGGGCGAACCGTGGTCTCAAGAACCAGTTCCTCGGGCGATGGCTGCGGCGCGCTGATGCGCTCGATGGTCACGCGTCCGATTCTAGAGCGCTGCGCTGCCCCGACAGGTCGGCGGGCGTGTCCACATCCGGCGCGTGCGCATCGACCTCGACCGTCACGCACAGTTCGGGGTGATTCGTCAGCAGGTCGCGCAGGCCGACGTCGCCACGCAGTCCATCGGCGAGCCAGAAGTGATCTCGCTCGATCAAGAGCGGAGGCGCAAGCACGTTGGCCGCCAGGCTTGCCACGATCGGACGCCCGCCCCGGGCGCCGAGGACCGCGGCCAGGTGCGCTTGGGCCACGCTCGGCTGATCGCCCAGCAGGATCAACGTGGCCCCGAGCGACGCCGGCAGTGACACGAGGCCCAGCCGCAGCGAGGTCGAGATCCCGAGTTCGGGCAGCGGGTTCCTGATCCAGAGCAGGTCGGGATTCGCCCCGCCGGGCGGTGGAGCGAGCCAGACCGGCACGACCGCGACCACCGCCCCAACGCCGGCTTCCCCGGCGAGTGCGATGACATGGTCCAGCAGGCTCCGCCCGCCAATCTCCGCAAGCTGCTTCGGGCTGCCGAAGCGCCGCGAGGTGCCCGCCGCCAGGACCACGGCTCCGACCGTCGGATGCGCGCTCATCGGTCCATATACTGCGCGAAATGATCGGTTCGGACAGTCCGCAGCGGGTCGATCTGCTGATCCACGGCGCGACGCTGGTGGACGGCAGCGGCGCCCCGCGCCAGGCTGGGAGCGTGGGGGTGCTCGGCGGCCGGCTGCACATTGGGGAACCCGCCTGGCGCCCGGTCGCGGCGCGCAGCATCGATGGGTCGGGGATGATCGTGGCCCCCGGCTTCATCGACCTGCACTCGCACGGCGGCCTGGTCATCCTGGACGACCCAATGCACGAGCCGAAGGTGCGCCAGGGGGTTACCACCGAACTGATCGGGGTCGACGGCAATGGTTACGCGCCGTTCGCTCGCCACGAGGACCTACTCGCGTTCGTGGAGCTGAACGCCGGCCTGGATGGCCGCCCGCCGATCGACTTCGACTGGGGTTCGGTGGCCTCCTACATCGGTCGCTATGACCGTGGTCAGGCGGTGAATATCGCGGTCGTGATCGGCAACTCCGCGCTGCGCGTCAACGCCGTGGGCTGGGAAGACGCACCGGCCGACCCGCGCACCCTGGACCGCATGCGCGGCGAACTGGCCGAGGCGATGCAGGAGGGTGCCTTCGGGCTCTCGAGTGGGCTGGACTACCCGCCCGGTTCCTTCGCCTCGACCGACGAACTGGTGGCCCTTGCCGACGAGGCGGCGCGTCACGGCGGCTTCTACCACACCCACGCCCGCTATCCGCTGGGGGACCGGTTCCTGGATCCGTTCCGGGAGGCGATCGAGATCGGTCGCCGCGGCGGTGGGCCGGTGCACCTGACTCACTTCTACCATCGCCAGAGTCATCCCGGAGGCCCGGAGCGCCTGCTGGAACTGGTCGATCGCGCGCGCGGCTCGGGGCAGGACGTGACATTCGATACCTACCCGTCCGAGTGGGCTTCGACCCGGCTCCTCATCCAACTCCCCGGATGGGTGCAGGCGGGTGGGCCGGCGGCGTGTAAGCAGCGTCTCGCCGACAACCGGATTCGCTCGCAGTTGCGCTCCGAGATGGCGAGCCGTGGCGCTTCGTATGCCGGGTCTGATGGCTGGGCGGACGTCCGGCTTGGCGCCTTCCGGCGCCCGGAGCTGTTGCATTGGGAGAGCGCATCCGTCGCAGACGTGATGCGCGAGACGGCCCGAGATGCGGTGGACGTGCTTTGCGACCTGCTCCTTGCGGAGGACCTGGGGCTTGCGCAGATCACGTCAGGCCCGTGGTCGGAGACCCTGCCGCACTTCATTCGCCACCCGGCGGGGATGGTGGGGACCGATTCGACCTTTCTGGGCGACAAACCGGCGCCGCGGACGTATGGATCGTTCCCGCGGATCCTGGGCCAGTTCGTGCGCGACGAACAGTTGCTCAGCCTCGAGGAGGCGGTGCGCAAGATGACCGGAGCGGCTGCCGCCCGACTGGGACTGGTTGACCGCGGCCTGTTGCGCGACGGATTTCACGCCGACCTCGTGGTGTTCGACCCTGCCCGGGTCCGTTCCAACGCCACCTACGACCAGCCGCGCTGCTATCCGGAAGGGATCGAGCAGGTGGTAGTCAACGGCGAGCTGGTGGTGGATGCCGGCAGCCACACCGGCGCGCTCCCCGGTCGCGCGCTTCGGCACGGCCGATGAGGGTGGTATCGTCGCGCCTCGAGGAGGGAATGGCGCGGATGACCACCGAGACCGTTGTCGTGGCCCCTGGCACCGCTACCCGAGGACGCGCCAGGCGGGCCCCGCCGCCGCGGCGGGAGGGGCCGGCCAAGCTCACCGGCCTTGCGCGCTACACCGATGACCTCGTGTTTCCGGGGGCATGGTACGGGGCGACCATCCGCTCATCGGAGCCCCACGCCCGACTGATCGGGATCGAGCTGGGTGAGGGCTTCGACTGGAGCCGGGTCGGGGTCGTCACCGCGGTCGACATCCCTGGTCCGAACGTGGTGAGCCTGATCAAGGATGACCAACCCATCCTGGTGCCCGTCGGCGGGGAGATCCAGCACCAGGCAGAGGCGCTGTG
This sequence comes from Candidatus Limnocylindria bacterium, assembly GCA_046715765.1. Lineage (GTDB taxonomy): Bacteria > Chloroflexota > Limnocylindria > QHBO01 > QHBO01 > JBKJYH01. The sequence goes on along the minus strand of JBKJYH010000012.1, from coordinate 26,152 downwards.
CCTGGTCGCGGCGCCGGATCGCGCCACGCTGCGAGAGGCCCGCCGCCACCTCACCGTCCGCACCGAGCGGCTCCCCGCAGTTTTCGATCCGCTGACTTCGACCATCGAATTCGCCCGCTACCAGGTCAGTCGGGGCGACCTGGCGGCCGGCATGGCCGAGGCGGACCTCGTCGTGGAAGGCACCTATCGGGTCGGCCACCAGGAGCAGCTCTACATCGAGAACCAGGCCATGATCGCGGTGCCGCGCGAGGACGGCGGGGTCGTGGTCCACGGGTCGTGCCAGTGCCCGTACTACATCCACAAGGCCCTCAAGCGCGCGCTGCTGCTGGATGGCCATCGGGCCGTGGTGGTCCAGGCCGAGACCGGGGGTGGGTTCGGCGGCAAGGAGGAGTACCCCTCGATCCTCGCACTCCACGCCGCCCTGCTCGCGCTCAAGGTCCACCGGCCGGTGCGCATGATCTACGACCGCCACGAGGACATCAGCGCCACCACCAAGCGGCATCCGGCGGTGCTGCGCCACCGGACCGGGGTGACCAACGACGGCCGGCTGGTGGCCCAGGAGATCGAGGTCGTCTTCGACGGTGGGGCCTACTGCACGCTGTCGCCGGTCGTCCTGTCTCGGGGCGTGATCCACGCGGGGGGCCCGTACCGGTGCGAGAACGTGCGAATCTCCGGCAGGGCGATGGCTACCAACACGCCGCCCAACGGCGCCTTCCGGGGGTTCGGGGCACCCCAGGTCGAGTTCGCTGCGGAGATGCAGATCAACCGGATCGCCGAGGCCCTGCAGATCAGCCCGCTCGAACTCCGCCGCCGATGGGCGTACCGCGAGGGCGATCGCACGCCTACCGGCCAGTTGTTGCGCGAAAGCGTGGCCGCGCTCGAGACGCTGGAGGCCGCTGCCGGCGCTGCCGACTTCACCCGCCGCAGCGAGCAGACCCGGCGGGCCCGCGAAGCGCGTAACCCCGCGGCACGGGTAGCGAGCGGGATCGGGCTGGCGCTGGGGTGGCACGGTGCCGGCTTCACCGGGTCGGGCGAGGTTGCCCTGGCCAGCGTGGCCTCGGTCGAGCTCACGGCTGCCGGCGAGATCCGGATCCTGACCGCCTCGACCGAGATGGGGCAGGGCACCAAGACCATCTTCCCCCAGATCGTGGCCGAGGCCCTTGGGGTGGAGGACGCTGAGGTGGAGATCGCGCCGCAGGACACCAGCATCGTGCCGGACTCGGGACCAACGGTTGCCTCGCGCACCGCGATGGTGGTCGGCGGACTGATCATCCAGGCTGCCCGCCGGCTGCGAGGCCAGGTCGAGGAGGCCATGGGCCGCGATTTCCCGGATGCCTACCGGGCCTATGCCGCGGAGCATGGTGCGCTGCGCGTCGATCAGCAGTTCGAGCCGTACCCCAACGTTCAGTTCGACGACAAGACCTACACCGGCGACGCATACCCCGCCTTCGGCTGGGCGTGTGCGGTGGCCCAGGTCGAGGTCGACCTTGACACGGGCGAGGTGACGGTGCGCGACGTGGTTTCCGCGGATGAGATCGGCACGGTCATCCACCCGCTCATGGCCGAGGGCCAGGTCGAGGGTGGGACGCTGCAGGCGGTCGGGTACGCCACCATCGAGGAGATGAAGCTGGTCGATGGTCGCTATCTGAATGACCGTCTGGCCACGTACTTGATTCCTACCGCACTCGATGCGCCGCGGATCCGCGCGATCCTGCTTGAGGCACCCTTCTCCGGAGCGCCGCACGGAGCGAAGGGCGTGGGCGAGTTGCCCATGGACGTGGGCGCGCCGGCGGTGGTGGCCGCCATCCACGACGCGACCGGCGTGTGGATCCACGACCTGCCGGCCACGCCGGAGCGGATCCTGGCGGCGCTCACCGGCGCGCCACCCCCACCCCCACCCGGCGTCTCGACGGAGAAGCGGTGAGCGTTCGGTTCCTGCTCAACGGGGAGCGGGTGGAGGTCGAGGCGTCGGGGATGCGCCGGCTCCTCGACGTGCTGCGCGAAGACCTTGCCCTGACCGGCACCAAGGAGGGCTGCGGCGAGGGCGAGTGCGGAGCCTGCTCGGTTCTGATCGACGGTCTGGTCGTCGATGCGTGCCTGGTCCCGGTCTGCCAGGTGGACGGCACCGCTGTGCGGACCGTGGAAGGGTTGGCCGACGGCGAGACCCTCAACCCACTGCAGACCGCCTTCCTCGAAGCAGGGGGTGCCCAATGTGGGATCTGCACGCCCGGGATGCTGATGGCTGCGGAGGCCTACCTGACGGCCGGCGGCGGGCCGGACCCCGATGCGATCCGCGAGGCGATCGCGGGCAACCTGTGCCGTTGCACCGGCTACACCAAGATCATCGACGCGATCGCGCTGGCCGCGCGAAACGCGACGGTCTGATCCGATGCCCGCCGAGCCGCCGGTCGTGTCCCCCACCTCGCTGGACGAGGCGTATGCCGCGCTGGCCGAATCTGCGCATCGACCGATGGCCGGCGCCACCGAACTCCTGGTGCAGTTGACGGCCGATGTGGCCCCTGCGCCCGCACGGGTGCTCGACCTGTGGCGCCTCGATGCACTGCGCGGGATCGGGGTGGACGGAACCGACCTGGTCATCGGTGCCCTGACCACCTACACCGAGATGAGGAATGCACCCCTGGTGCGGGAGCACCTGCCGGTGCTGGCCGCTGCCGCAGCAACCGTGGGAGCCGCCCAGATCCAGAACCGTGGCACGCTCGGGGGCAACGTGGCGACTGCCTCCCCTGCCGGTGACACGCTGCCCATCCTGCTTGCCTGCGACGCCGTGCTCACCCTCGGCAGCGTTCGCGGCGAGCGCGCCGTCGCGGCCACCGACTTCTTCCTTGCCTATCGGCGAACCGCGCTTGCGCCCGATGAGCTGGTGGTCCGAGTTCGGATCCCGCTGCTGGCCTCGCGCCGGGTCCGTTTCCGGAAGGTCGGCACTCGACGAGCCCAGGCTATCAGCAAGGTGGTCATGGCACTCGCCTGGCAGCAGGACGCTCCCGGCGCTGCCTGGCATACGCTGCGGTTGGCCCTGGGCTCGGTCGCCCCGACCCCGGTTCGAGCCCTCAGGACCGAGGCGGTATTGGAGGGATCGGTGCCGACGATTGCCACCGCCGAGCTGGCGGCCAGCACCCTGGCCGGCGAGCTCTCCCCCATCGACGACGTGCGCTCCACAGCCGACTACCGTCGCGCGGTAGCCGCCCGAATTCTGCACCGCCTGATTCGCGATGAGGGCGGAGGGTGAAGGCACCCACCCCCGACCAGGTGAGCGTCTTTCCGGCGGCGGCCGACTTCCGCGCTTGGCTCCTTGCCCACCATGCCGATACCCCGGCATTGTGGGTCGGCTACTACCGCAAGGGCAGCGCCCGAACGGCGATGACCTATCCCGAGGCGGTCGAGGAGGCACTCTGCTTCGGGTGGATCGACGGGATCGGGTATCGCATCGATGACGACGTGCATGCCAACCGATTCACCCCGCGACGACGAGGCAGCAACTGGAGCGCGCCGAATCTCGCGCGAGTGGCAGCGCTGACGGCCATGGGTCGGATGCACGCGTCCGGCCTCGCCGCATTCGAGTCACGAGACCGCCGTCGCGACCTTCCCGAACCAACCGACAATCCATTCCGACGGCCGTTGCCGGTCGAGGACGAGGAGCGAATTCGGGCTGACCCCGCGGCGTGGGCGTACTGGCAAGATCGCCCCCCGGGTTATCGACGCCAGGCGGGCTTCTGGGTCCAGTCCGCCAAGCGACCAGAGACCCGGCAGCGCCGGTTGGCTGCCCTGATTGCGGATTCTGCCGATGGAAGGCCCATCAAGCCCCTTCGGTATGGCCGCGCGGAAGGCTGATGGACAGCCTCCAGTTAGTCGGCGGGCCGACGCCGCTTGACGCGCAGGTGCTCACGCCGGAGGCGCTCGCCTTCGTGGCAGGGCTGCATCGGTCCTTTGACGGCCGACGACGCACCCTCCTGGAGGCCCGCGCCGAGCGCCAGCTGCGCTTCGACGCCGGCGAAACGCCCGCCTTCCTGTCCGACACGGCGGAGATCCGCGAGGACCCCGACTGGCAAGTCGCGCCGGCACCCCGCGACCTCGACGATCGACGGGTGGAGATCACCGGACCGGCCGAACCAAAGATGACGATCAACGCCCTCAACTCGGGGGCACGCGTCTTCATGTGCGACTTCGAGGACGCCCTCTCCCCCACCTGGAGCAACGTCGTGACCGGCCAGTGGACGGTCCGTGAGGCGGTGCGTCGCCGGCTGGCCGTGGAGACAGCCGACAAGCGATATGAACTCCGTGACTCAGGGTTGGCCACCCTGGTCATCCGGCCGCGGGGCTGGCATCTCGAAGAGGCGCACCTGCTGGTGGACGGCGCCGCCATCTCGGCCAGCCTGTTCGACTTCGGACTCACCTTCTTCCATAACGCCGCTGAGCTCCTGGCCCGCGGATCGGGCCCGTACTTCTACCTTCCCAAGCTGGAGAGCCACCTCGAGGCCCGCCTCTGGAACGACGTGTTCATCGCGGCACAGGACCGCCTGGACATCCCGCGCGGGTCGATCCGGGCCACCGTACTCGTGGAAACGATCCTCGCCGCGTTCGAGATGGAGGAGATCCTGTGGGAGTTGCGCGAGCACGCCTCAGGACTGAACGCAGGTCGCTGGGACTACATCTTCAGCATGATCAAGAAGTTCAGGTCCCGCCCGGACATGGTCCTCCCCGATCGGGCCCAGGTGAGCATGGCCGTGCCGTTCATGCGCGCGTATCAGCAGCTTCTGGTCCGGACCTGTCACCGCCGCGGGGCACATGCCATCGGTGGGATGAGTGCCTTCATCCCGAACCGCCGCGAGCCCGAGGTTACCGCCCGCGCACTCGCCGCGGTCCGCGAGGACAAGCAGCGGGAGGCCGACGACGGGTCCGATGGAACCTGGGTCGCCCATCCCGACCTCGTGCCGGTTGCTCAGGGGATTTTCGACCTCACGCTTGGTGGCCGCCCCAACCAGAAGGACAGCGTCTCGGCGGTTCAGCCTGCGGCAGCGGACCTGCTGCGGGTCGGCGTGGAGGGAGGCCGCATCACCGAGGTCGGGGTCCGGACCAATGTTGGCGTGGCGATGGCGTATCTCGCCTCGTGGCTCGGCGGCAACGGAGCGGCGGCCATCAATAACCTGATGGAGGACGCTGCCACGGCAGAGATCAGCCGCAGCCAACTATGGCAGTGGCGCATGCACGGCGTGCGACTTGAAGAAGGCCAACCGATGACCGGCGAGCTGTATCGCGCAGTCCGCGATCAGGAGCTCGCACGATTGCGCGGCGCCGCTCCCGACGCGCGCTGGTCGGACGCGACGGCGTTGCTCGACGACCTGGTGCTATCGGACGCGTTCGCGGAGTTCCTGACCCTGCCGGCCTACCCGCTGCTGGGGTAGGTGTCGCGCAGCCACGCGATGTGGGCACGGTGCTCGGCTTCGTGCTGGAGCAGGTGATGGAGGATGTAGGCAGGCGAGACGTCGTACCGCTCGCGCACCAGGACAGCGTGGAACTCGTCGGGGGTCATCGACTTCAGCTCGCCGAGCACCAAGCGCCGAACGCGATCGAGGCGTTCGAGGTGTTCCGCCATGGGGCGGCCATCGACCTGGATCAGGCGCCCATTCCCGTCGCGATCCGGATACGGCAGCAGCTCGCGCAGCCAGCCGGGATATGGGCGGGCCTGGATGTCATCCACCAACCAGTCGGCCTCGACCAGCGCGACGTGATACAGGAGCGTGCCCATGCTGTTGAGCGGGGCGTTGGGGCGCCAGTCGAGCATCTCGGAGGTCACCGTGTGCAGTTCGCGTAGCGTCCGCCGGCGCGCGTCGACCATCGCGGACAGCCAGCGCCCCACCTCGGGGGCGGCCGCCATCGGCTGCAGGGTTCGCACGGTGCGATCAAGCGGCTGAGGGTCGGTCATCCCAGGGGAGTGTGGCACGTCGCGACCGTGAATCGGGACTGACCACGGCCCCTGTCGCATTCGGCTAGGACGACCTGTCCACGGGCCCACGCTCGAGGAAGCGTCCGGCGCCTCGGCGCCCGACGAAGGTGCCGTCGCGGATCACGAACTCGCCCCGCAGCAGGACCGAGCGGATTGCCCCGCGCACTCCGAGACCCTCGTACGGGGTGAAGTCGCTGGTGTGATGCAGGTCGACCTGGCGCAGGGTGCGTCGCGCGTCCGGGTCGAAGAGGACCAGGTCCGCATCCCGGCCGCGTTCGACCGCTCCTTTCCCGGGCATCCCGAACAGGCGTGCTGGGGTGGTGGCCAGCGCGTCGACCAGCCGCTCCAGGCTCAAGCGCCCCCCGGCCACGCCCTCTGAATAGGTCACTCCCAGGAGGGTCTCGATCCCCGGCGCTCCGTTGCTGATCTGCGGGAACGGGGGTGCGGGGGTGCGCTTCTCGAGGTCGAGGCGATCGGGAACATGGTCAGACCCGATCACGTCCAGGCCGTGCGCCCGGAGCCCCAGCCACAGGGCATCGCGATCGGACGAACTGCGCAGCGGAGGCGCAATGACGCTGCGTATCACCTCGGCCTCGTCTTGGGACCCGTAGCGGGCGTCTGTCCAGGTCAGGTAGTGAGGACAGGTCTCGGCATACACCGGCCAGCCGTGCGCCTTAGCGGCGGCCACTTCGGCCAGGGCATCGGCGCACGACAGGTGCACCACGTACAGCGGCGCCCCCGCGGCTTGGGCAAGGGCGATCGCCCGATGCGTGGCTTCCGCCTCCGCGTAGGTCGGGCGGGTTAGCGCGTGGTGGCGGCAGGCCACCTCGCCGCGCGCGAGCGCCCCTTCGACCAGTGCATCGATGATCGTCGCGTTCTCGCAGTGAACCTGGAGCATGCCCCCGGCCGCCCCCAAGGCGCGCAGGGCCGCTAACAAACGCTCATCGGTCAACCGGAACTCATAGACCATGAATGCCTTGGCGGTCGAAACCCCTGCCGCGACCAGCGCGGGCAGTTCGGCTACCGGATCGGGCTGTGCGCCGCTCAGGACTGCCGACAGGCCGAAGTCGACTGCCGATTCGCCCGCGGTCCGGGCCCTGAACTCCCGCGCACCGGCCAGGAGCGAGCGGCTCCCCTCCTGGCTGATCCCGGTTCCCGGGTTGTTGAAGGCGAGGAAGGTGGTCGTGCCGCCGTAGGCCGCGGCCACGGAATCGGCGAAGAAGCGATCCGGCTGCTCCTCGCTCGGGAGGCGAGTATGGGTATGGACGTCGATCACTCCGGGCAGGATCAGGAGCCCATCGGCATCGATCGTCGCAACGCCGGGGTGGGCTTGTCCCAACTCGGCGCCGATCGCGCTGATCCGGCCATTGGTCACGGCCACGTCGGAGCCGAACGAGCGCTCGGCGGTGACCACCGTCCCGCCGCGGATGACGAGGTCCGTCACTCCGGCTGGCGGTTGGGTCGAGCGCGCCCGCGACGTCGATGGGGCGGACCGCTGCCGCGGGGCACCGGGCCGCCCGGCGCGGGCGAGGTAGGAAGGTCGTGCCGGTATGCGAGCGTGGCAGGATCCAGGGTGAAGTGCCCGATGGCGGAGGGGTCATCGCGGCCGGCCATCGAGCGGCCGCGATGCGCCGGGGGTCGGTTGCGCACGAGCAGCACCAGTCCGATCAGGATGGCCAGGCCGATGACGACGACCGCGTCACCCATCGTCACGCGCCCCGGCTGATCTCGATCGTCTGTGCGCCCTCCCACAGGACGCGACGACCGACTCCGCGCAGGCGGTCGTCCCAACCCGGATCGGCGACCAGGGTCGCGAAGTGGTTGCCGGCCAGGGGTCCGACGCGTGAACTGAAGCTGCACGCCCCGTACGGGAACAGGATCTCGCATTCGGACAGATCGCCGGTGTAGATCAGCAGCTGCCCGGGCGCTGGGTGTGCGGTGTGATTCTCGTAACCGACCTCGAGTCGCCGCTCCCCGAACGGAATCCAGGTCGACTCGCCGCTCCATTTGCAGTGGATCAGTTGCGAGTTGATGGGGAGCCAGCTCTGCAACGCTTCGCGAGTGCGCGGGGCGGCAGCCTCCCAGCGAGCGGTAAAGTGCAGGTCGCCAACCCGGATCGTCAGATCGTCCACCCGCGGAGGATAGCAGTGGCGGATTCCCGCCCGACCATCAGCACGCATGTCCTCGACCTTGAGTCGGGCCGCCCGGCGGTGGGCTTCGCGGTGGCGCTCTTCCGCTTGCGCGAGGACGGTACCCCGCGCCTGGTCGCCGAGGCACGCACGGATGCCGACGGTCGGGTCGCTTCCCTGATCAGCGGCAGACTGCAGGCCGGTGACTACCAGATCGTCTTCGACCTCGCCGCCTGGCTGGCGGACGCCGGACGAGAGGCCCCCTTCTTCGAGAACATGGCGGTCGGGTTCCGGGTGGACGATGCGGAGCGGAGTTACCACGTCCCCCTGCTCGTCTCCCCGTTCGGGCTCTCCACCTACCGTGGCTCCTGAGCGGACGGGTGACCGCCTCCCGACGATCCGTGAGATCAACCAGATGACCGGCCTGGAATTCGCCGGTGCAGTGGGGGTGCTGTTCGAGGGCGCGCCTGGATTCCTGGCCAGGCTAGCCGCGGAGCGACCATTCGCCAGTGATGCCGATCTGCTGGACGCGGCCTCGAGGGTTGGCGAATCGCTGTCCGAGCCGCTGGCCCGGGAGCTGGCTGACGCGCACCCGCCGATCGGGGCCGATCCACGATCTGTCTCGGCCCTGTCGTACACGGAACAGGGGTATGCAGGCGATGCGGTGGCCGCCGAGGAGCGGCGCATCGGCAAGGAGTTGGATCGGCTGAATGCCGCCTACGAGGCGCGCTTTGGGTTCCGATACGTCATCTTCGTCGCCGGGCGGCCGAAGTCGGCGATCGTTTCGGTGCTCAGGGCCGCGCTGGATCAGGACCGCTCAGCCGAGCTGCATCGCGCGGTGGCTGACTGCGTCGCGATCGCCGGAGACCGACTGCGCCGACTGCGCACGGAGGAGGCGCAGTGAAGTACGAGATCCGCTACGGCAAGGCCGGGGTGGCCGTGTACCGTACCTACGGGACGCCGCTGCGGGGCGTGACGCCGATCCTCGAATCCCCATTCGTGGGGCGGGACAATGTTCTGATGGCCGCGGAACTCGAGATCGAAGTCCACGGCGAGATTTTCCTGGACGCCTACACCAAGGGCGATAACCGGCTGGTGGTCGCCACCGACACCATGAAGAACTTCATGCACTCGGCCTCGTTAAACTCACCCGCGGCCACCCTCGAGGGCTGGCTGGACCACGTGGGTCGTGCCTTCCTGGCGACCTACCCGCACATGGAGCGGATCACGATGCACGGGCGCGAGTTGCCCTACCCCGCCGCATTGGTGCCTGCCGAAGACGGTGATGGCTTCTCCACCTCGGGGGTCCTCTTCGCGCCGGACCGCAACGACCATTCCGTCGCCAGCCTGGAGTTGGCGGCCGGCCCAGATGGTGCGACAAGCCTGACCGGCCATTCCTGCGGCCGCTCCGGGATGCGGATGATCAAGATCACCGGGAGTGCCTTCGCCGATTTCGCCCGCGACGAGCACACTACCCTGCCGGAGCGCCGGGACCGCGCGCTCCACACCTGGATGGAGATCGGCTGGCGCTACGCCGACGGCGCCGATGCGCTCGGTGTCGACCCTTCGCGCTATGTGGCCGGGGAACAGGTCGCAGACTTGGCAGGCGCGGTCTTCCAGCAGTTCGTCAGCCTGTCGATCCAGCATCTCGTGAATGAGATCGGGATGCGGATGCTCGATCGCTGGCCACAGCTCTCGGAGGTCAGTTTCGACGCCCAGAACCGCACCTGGGATCCGGCCGAGACGAGCGCGAACGACCCGCGGGTGAAGACCTACGCCGACCCCCGGCCCCCCTACGGGCGGCTGGGGCTGGTGTTGCGCCGGGACGGCTGACCGGCCACTCCCAATTCGAGGCGCATCCTCGGCAGCAGCCTGCCGTCCACCACGGCCGATGGGACCTGGTCGAACACGAGGCCGCCCATCGCGGCGTAGAACCCTTCCGCGAACGGTTCGGCGTCCCACTCCAGCGCGTCGGCGCCCCCGCCTCGGGCGCTCCCCACCGCGTCCTCGAAGAGCGTCCGCCCATGTCCGAAACCGATCCACGTCGGCTCGAGCCAGAGGTCCTCCAGCTCAGCCCGCGTTCCAGCGAGGCGGATCCGGTGCCAGCCGATCACCGCGCCGTCGCGCTCCAGTACGCGGACCGTATCGCGCGCGATGTCGTGTGCGTCGAGTTGCAGGAGCGGTCGGACCGCGGCCAGGAAGTCGGCCGGGTAGGGCCAGTGCGCCTTGGATCGGTGGGCAAGGTCGCGCAGCGCGCTCGCCTCCTCGGGCCGTGCAAAACGAATCGTCAGGCTCACGCCCTCGACAGCATCTGCGGACCGTCGATTGCCGGACAACGATCCATCACCACCAGCAGGCCGGCCCCCTCGGCCCGCAGGGCAGCAGCCTCATTCCAGATCTCGAGCTGCATCCAGACCGCTTTCGCGCCGATCTCGATCGCCTCCTCGACGTGCGCGGCTACCCGGTCGGCGTTGCGGAACAGGTCCACCACCTCGATCCGATGTCCCGCCTCGGCCGCCGCGTCGGCGGCGCTGCGCAAGTCGCGGAAGGCGGGTCGGCCATGGACCTGGGTCTCGTTGGGGTGGACCGGGATCACGTTGAACCCCTGGCTGATCAGGTAGCGCGATACGCCGAATGACGCACGCCACGGCTTCGATGAACATCCGACCACGGCCCAGGTATGGAACCCGTTGAGGATGCGTTTGGCGACCGCGGGGTCGCGCCAGTGGGCGGCAGGATCGGCGAGCGTGGTCATCGAGCGCGTGCCAGCTCCTGGAGGGCGGACTTGATCCGCAGGTCGAGCGCGGCGTCGCCACCGGCCACGCTCGCAGCGGCGCGACGGGCCTCGGACTGGGTGTATCCCAGGGACTCGAGGGCGGCCACCACGTCGGACTCGGCGGTGGATCCTCCCCCGGCGGCGACCCCCGCGGCGTGGATCTTCTCCTTGAGCTCCAGGATGATCCGCAGCGCCGTCTTGCGGCCCACTCCGCTGACCGAGGTCAGGAGATCCGCGTCGTCGCTGATGATCGCGATCTGGAGCCTGGTGACCGGGTGGGCGGCGGTGATGGCGAGTGCCAGCCGCGGCCCCACCCCACTTACCGTCATCAACAGTTCGAAGAAGGCCAGCTCCTCGGGGGCGCCGAAACCGTAGAGGGCCTGCGCGTCTTCGCGGACGAGGTGATGGGTGAAGACGTGTGCCTCGGACCCGACTCGCAGTCGGGCAAGCAGCGCCGGTCCGGCCATCACCCGATACCCGACCCCGCCCAGTTCGACCAGCACGAAGTCGTGGCCGAGATGCGTGACCGGGCCGCGCAGCGAGCCGATCACCGGGCCACCCGCACACGCGCCGCCCCGGCAAATGCACTGGCGATGGCCACCGCCAGTGCGTCGGTCGCGTCGTCGGCGACCCCGGCCAGGGAGACGCCGAGCAGGCGGCCGACCATCTCTGCCACCTGGCGCTTGTCGGCGGCTCCGTGGCCGCAGACCGACTGCTTCACCTCGTTGGGGGTCGGCTCGTCGACCGCCAGGCCATGCTCGGCCGCAATCAGGAGCGCCACACCGCGGGCCTGGCCGACGGTCATGGCGGTTCGCACGTTGCGGGAGAAGAAGAGCCGCTCCACGCCGACCCGTTCGGGGCGATGCTCGGTGACGATCGCTCGCAGCGCGTCAGCCAGGTGCCGCAACCGGCCAGCATCGGGCGCAGTCGGATCGGTTCGAATCACGCCCGCGTCGATGTAGCGCAGGGATCCCTCGTCAAGCGCCACCACGCCGAAGCCGCAGCTCGCGGTGCCCGGATCGATTCCCAGCGTGATCACGGCGTCATGGTAGCCGTGCCTCGGCCCCGCCGGTCAGACGACCGAGGCCTCGAGTTGCTCCATCAGCGCGTCGGGGATGTCGAAGTTGGCGTACACGTTCTGGACGTCGTCGAGCTCCTCGAGCCGCTCCACGAATTGCAGGACGGTGCGCGCCGCGCGCTCGTCGCCGATCTCGACCCGGGTGGTCGGCTCCATCGACACTTCGGCCGATTCGGCCTCGTAGCCCGCGGCGGCCAGGGTCGCCCGCACTCGTTCGAGGTCGGACGGCTCGGTCACGACCAGCACGCTCCCGGCGTCGGGAGGAAGGACGTCGGCGGCCCCCGCGTCAATGGCGCTCAACGACACCTCGTCCGGATCGTGGCCGCGCAGGGGAAGGCTGATCATTCCGCGCGGCTGAAACTGCCAGGCGACCGGGGTCAGCGATCCGCCCGCCTTGCTGAACAGGCTCCGCACCTCCGAGGCGGTGCGATTGCGGTTATCGGTCATGGCGGTCACGATCAGCGCCACGTTGGCCGGGCCGATCCCCTCATAGGTGATCTCCTCGTAGTGCACGGCGTCCGCCCCGCTCCCGACCGAGCGCTCGATGGCGCGCTTGATGTTTTCCGCCGGCATGCTGTTGGCGCGGGCCTTCTCGACGGCGATTCGGAGCCGGTAGTTTCCCTCTGGATCACCCCCGCCGATGCGAGCGGCGGTGATGATCTCGCGGGTCAGCTTGGTGAAGAGCGCGCCGCGTTTAGCGTCGTTGGCGCCCTTCTGCCGCTTGATCTGCGACCATTTACTGTGACCTGACACCTGCCTGCCTCCATGACCAGCGCGCGCCGACCGCCCTCCTATACTACGGCGACCATCCCGACCGCGCCCGAGGTCGGGCCTGCCCAAGGAGCACCGATGAAGCCGACCAGTCCCGATCGGATCCGTAACGTTGCCCTCATCTCCCATGGTGGCGCCGGCAAGACGAGCCTCGCCGAGGCGATGCTCTTCGACGCCGGCGCGATCTCGCGACTCGGGAGCGTGGATGCCGGGACCGCAACGCTGGACTCTGACCCGGACGCGCAGAAGCGCCGCCAGAGCGTCAACCTCGCGATCGGTACCCTCGAGACCGATGGCGCCCGGATCACCCTGGTCGACACCCCCGGCTACGCGGACTTCCAGGCCGATGTGATCGAAGCGCTCGCCGCGGTGGACGCCGCGATCGTGGTCGTTGACGCTTCGGCGGGCGTGGAGGTTGGCACCGCCGAGGTCTGGCGACTGGCCGACGAGCTGCGCCTCCCCCGGTTCGTGTTCGTCAACAAGATGGACCGCGAGAACGCCAACTACGACGCGGTCCTGGACCAGCTCAAGGCGGCCTTCGGCCCCAAGATCGCCCCGGTCTACCTGCCGATCGGCTCCGCCGACAAGTTCCGCGGCTACGTGGACGTGATCGAGCAGCACGCCAGCGTGTACGAGGGTGGAAAGCCGACGGAGGTCGCGATCCCCGAAGAGATGCGCGCAACCGAGACCGCGCGGCGCGAGGCGCTGGTCGAGGCGGCCGCGGAGGCATCGGACGAGTTGATGGCCCGCTACCTCGACGGGGAGGAGCTCTCCGACGCCGAGATCGAAGCCGCCATGCACGCCGGGACGCGACAGGGCTCCGTGGTGCCGGTCTTCGTGGGCAGCGCGCTCAAGAACATCGGCGTCCGCGAGTTGACGACCATGATCGCGAGGCACATCCCATCGGCCGCCGAGGTCGGCGCCCGCACCGCGACCGACGGTAAGCGGATCGAACCCGACCCGATGGCGCCGTTCGTGGCGCAGGTCTTCAAGGTCGTCGCGGACCCATTTGTCGGCCGGCTTACCTATTTTCGGGTGGTGTCGGGCACTTTGGCCGCTCAGGGACACATCTGGAACGTGACACGCCGCGAGGAGGAGCGAATCGGGAATCTGCTCGGCCTGCTGGGCAAGGAGCAGTCGAACCTGCCGAGCGCCGGACCGGGCGACATCGTGGCCGTGGCCAAGCTGGCGACCACCCAGATCGGTGACACGCTGGTGGCCGATCGGGGCCACGCCGTCGAACTGCCACGCCTCCGCTTCCCCGAACCGAGCCTGCAGGTGAGCATCGAGCCAGAGAGCAAGGCCGACCTCGACAAGCTCGGTCAGGCCCTGCACCGCATCCTGGAAGAGGAGCCCACCGCTCGCATCTCGCGCGAGGACGGGACGGGCGAGACGATCCTCACGGCAATGGGTGATGCGCACGTCGACGTGCTCGTTGAGCGACTCAAGCGCAAGTTCGGCGCAGCGGTGCGGACCGGCACGCCGCGGGTCCCCTACCGCGAGACGATTCGCAAGGCGTCCCGGATCGACAATCGATTCAAGCGCCAGACCGGCGGACACGGCCAGTTCGGCCACGTGGTGATCGAATTCGAGCCGCTCCCCACTGGCAGTGGGTTCGAATTCGGAGACAAGATCGTGGGAGGGGTGGTTCCCAGGCAGTACATCCCCGCCGTCGACAAGGGACTGCGCGAGGCGATGTCGGAGGGCGTGCTGGCGGGTTACCCGGTGGTCGACCTGCGCGCAACGCTGGTGGACGGCAGTTATCACACCGTGGACAGCTCGGAGATGGCGTTCAAGGTGGCGGCCAGCCAGGCACTGAAGCGTGCGTTCGCCGAGGCAAGTGCGGCACTCCTGGAGCCAATCCTCGAGGTCGAGGTGATCGTCCCCGACGAGTTCATGGGCGACGTCATGGGCCAGATCACCGCCAAGCGCGGGCACGTCCTGGGCATGGAATCAGCCGATGGCTCGCAGCACCTGCGTGCCCAGGTCCCCCAGGGCGAGATGTTCCACTACGCCACTGAGTTGCGGAGCATTACCCAGGGCCGCGGCCGATTCACCTGGAAGCTGGACCACTACGCGGAGGTCCCGGCGATCGTGGCTGAGCGGGTCATCGCCGAACACGCCGCCAAGGTGGCAGCCGGCGAGAAGCACTAGCCGAAGGGCGACGCCTCGATGGCGGCCAGGGTCCGCTTGCCGCGACGCAGGATCAGCCAACGGCCGTGCAGCAGGGTGGCGCCGGTCAGGCTCGCGTCGGCATCGGTCATGCGCAGGTTGTTCACGTAGGCGCCGCCTTCTCCGACTGTCCGTCGCGCCTCGGAGCGTGAACGAGCCAATCCCGACAGGACCAGGAGTTCGGCGAGCGGCGGCAGTGGTCCGGTGACCACCGCGCACCGCAATTCCGCCACGGCCGCCTCCAGGGTGGCGACCTGCAGTTCGGCCAGTTCGCCCTGTCCGAAGAGAGCTCGGCTGGCTGCCACTGCCTGGTCGCGCTCGGCTTGCCCGTGAACCAGGGCAGTGAGTTCAGACGCGAGTGCGGCCTGCGGCTCGCGGGCCTCGGGCCGGTCCGCACTCGCGGTGGCGAGGACCTCGATCTCCTCCTGAGACCGGAAGCTGAACACCTTGAGCAATGGGATGGCATCGGCGTCGGCTGAGGTCACGAAGTACTGGTAGAAGGCATACGGACTGGTCAGGGTGGGGTCAAGCCACAGAGCCCCGCTGGCGGTCTTGCCGTGCTTTGACCCATCTGCCCGCGTGATCAGTGGGGTCGCGAGAGCGTGGACCACCGCACCCGTGACGCGGCGGATCAGGTCAACTCCCGCGGTCAGGTTGCCCCACTGGTCGCTGCCGCCGGTCTGCAGGACGCAGGCATGGCGCCGGTGGAGTTCGAGGTAGTCGAGTGCCTGCAGGACCTGGTAGCTGAATTCGGTATAGCTGATGCCACCTGCCTCCAGCCGAGCGCTCACCGACTCCTTGCCGAGCATCCGGCTGACGCTGAAGTGCTTGCCGATTTCGCGCAGCAGGTCCAGGGCCGAGAGCCCGGCGGTCCAATCCAGGTTATTGACGATACGGGCGGACGCAGGACCATCGAAGTCGAGGTAGCGCTCCACCTGTGACCGATACCGGTCCACCCAGGCCGCGACGACCTCCGCCTCGTTCAGCACCCGCTCGCTCGACCGTCCGCTGGGGTCCCCCACCAACCCGGTCGCCCCACCCAGCACGACGATCGGCCGGTGGCCGGCGAGTTGGAGCCGACGCATCGTCACCAACTGGACCAGATTGCCGAAGTGGAGGCTCGGGGCGGTGGGGTCGAAGCCACAGTAGAAGGTGATCGGCGCACCGTCGAGCAGGGCGCGCAACGCGTCCGGATCGGTGCTGTGGGCAATCAGTGCGCGCCACTCCAGGTCGGCGAAGAGTGAGGCGGTCACCGGTGGATGATAGAGGTCCAGCCGCCCGGCCGACCGCCCCGCCGGCTCGATCCGGGACCCCGTGCTACCCTGCGGTGGCATGTCTCGACCGCGAAATCGCCCCGCGCCCCACGCGTGGCGCCCGGTCGTCGCCGCGTTGCCCGCGCTGGTGATCGGCGGTTCCGCCGGCTTGGCGGCGGCGCTCTTCATCGGGATCCTGGGGGTCTTCGGCTCGTACACTGTAGGCCTGCCGGATCCCGCGGGGATCGAGCAGTTCGAACTCCAGGAGGGTTCGACGGTGGTGTCCGTCGATGGGGTTGAACTGGCTTCGTTCGCCGCCGAGCGGCGCCGTGTGGTCAGCCTCGACCAGATTCCCCAGGTCATGATCGACGCGCAGGTGGCGGCCGAGGACCGCACCTTCTGGACCAACCCGTGCATCGACTTCCGGGGCATGGTCCGAGCTGCGCTCCAGAACTTCTCGGCCGGCGACACCGTGTCGGGCGCGTCCACCATCTGCCAGCAACTCGTCCGCAATCGGCTCTTCGACGCCGACCTGCTAACCAACCCAGATCGGATCCTGGAGCGCAAGATCAAGGAGGCGATCCTCGCGCTGCGGGTCGGTGAACGCTACCCGGGGATCGAGGGCAAGCGCCTTCTGCTCGAGATGTACCTCAACCAGGTCTACTACGGCAACAACGCATACGGGATCTGGGCGGCGGCGGATGCGTACTTCCAGAAGGACCTGACCTCGACCGACCCGGCCGATCAGTTGAGCGTGGCCGAGGCGGCGATGCTGGCCGGGCTGGTGCGCGCGCCCTCGGCGCTCGATCCAACCCGGGTGGCGGAGGAGAGGATGGGGCCCGATGGCCAGCCCTTCCTGATCGTTCCGCCCGATGCGGACGCGCTTCGAGTGATGGGTTATGTGCTTGACGGGATGCTGGCCGCCGGCACGATCACGCGTGAGCAGGCCGAGGAAGCCCGCAACACACCCATGCGATTGGCTCCACACCGGGTTCGTGAACTGCTCGCCCCGCACTTCGTGTACGCGGTACGCCGCCAGGCTGCCGAACTGCTCGGCACCGAGGAACTGCTCGACTCAGGCGGCCTGACCATCAGCACCACCCTCGACTACAACGGCTACCAGGTCTTTGCGGAGAAGTGGGCCGGCGTCGCCTACGACCTCGACCGCCTCACCGATGAGGCGTTGCTCGCGAAGTACGGCGAAGACGCGATGCGCTGGATCAGTCAATTGCAGGGCCGCAACATCGGCAATGACGCGCTGGTCACGCTGAACTATCGGACCGGCGCGGTGGTGGCCTACGTGGGATCGTCGAATTTCGATGGCGAGGCAACCGACATCCACCAGCCCGAGTTCGACGTGGTGGGGCAGGCCTACCGTCAATCCGGATCGGCGTTCAAGCCGATCACCTACGCCACCGGATTCGAACGGGGCGTGATCTCGCCGGCCTCGATGTTCATGGACGTGGAAGTGGAGATCGTCCCGGGTTTCCGAGTGGCGAATGCCAGCGGTCGGGAACGCGGCCCGGTCGCGGTGCGAGAGGCGCTGAAGTACTCGTGGAACATCCCGGTCTCCAAGGCCCAGCAGATGATCGGGACCGAGAACGTGGTGGAGATGGCCGAACGCCTCGGCCTCGAATGGGACCCCGGCCAGGCCGGCGAGGTGAATGTCGCCTCGCTGACCCTGGGCACGATCGGAGTCCGGATGCTCGACCTGGCGGCCGCTTACGGGGCGCTGGCCAATGGCGGTCGGCTGGTCGAGCCGTACCTCATCGAGCGGATCACGGATTCACAGGGGAACGTCCTGTACGACCACGCGGCCGATGCGCCTGAGCCCGAGCAGCCCCTCTCCCCGCAGGCCGCGTACCTGGTCACCGACATCCTCGCCGACAACACCAACCCCGCCACCAACGTGGTCTGGGGTCGCCGCTTCCAGTTGACCACCGATGCGGGGCGCCGCCCGGCCACCCTCAAGACCGGAACGACCAACGATTTCCGTGACCTGCAGGCCTTCGGCTACCTCGCGCCGGACGCCGATCCGACCGTCAGCGACGGAGCGATTGTGACCGGCGTCTGGGTCGGCAACAGTGACTTCTCCGCAATTCGCGACGTCTTCGCTGCCGATGGGCCGACCTTCATCTGGCACGACTACATGGCCGAGGTGACCGCCTTCCACCAGTTGCCCCTGCGGGACTTCCCGCGGCCGGACGGCATCGTGGAACTGCGGGTCGATGCCATGACCGGCCTGCTGCCGGGTGCGGAGACCGTCACCACCGTCACCGAGCTGTTCTGGGCAGGTCGGGAGCCGACCTCGACCGATGCGGCCCACCGCCTTCTCCGGATCGAGGCCCTCACCGGCAAGATCTGGCAGGAGGGCTGCGGCGACTACGCGCTGGCCACCCCCGATCCGAGCGCCGGGCCGACGCCGGTGCCCGACGCGAGTTCCGCTCCCCCGCCCGCCGGCCCGGACGAGCGGGTCTACCTCGATCTGCTGGGCTGGGATACGGGTCATCCGGTCTGGGAGGCGGCCAACCTGGCCTGGATAAGCGCGTGGCGCGGCCGCGAAGATGCGCTCGGCCGGAGTCCCGTCCCGGTGCTGGATGCCCCGCTCGCACCCACCGAGCTGTGCACACCCGGCGAGGTGCCGACATCCACCCCGAGTCCCAGCCCATCCCCAAGCCCGAGCCCGTCGCCCGAACCGACGCCCAGTCCCACGCCTTCGCCCCAGCCGACGGCCAGTCCCACGCCAAGCGCCGTACCCAGCGTGCCGCTTCCCAGCCTGCCGGTGCCGTAACTCGCGGCAACGGTCCCCAGCTACAGTTGCGCCACGGTTGCCTGGTCGCCGCCTTCCTCGCGGCGGCCGGGCCGGGTGGCCCGGACCCGCGGGTGAGTCGCCAGAAACTCCCGGACGGCTCGGCGCAACGCCCCGGTGCCCGCTCCGTGCAGGATGACCGCCTCGTCGCGGCCTGCCAGCAGCGCCTGGTCCAGGTATCCCTCGAGCCGCTCGAGCGCCTCCTCGACCCGTTCGCCGCGGAGGTCCAGGCGCGACGCCAGCTCGGCGGTGGCCCGCCGACGGAGTTCCTCGGCGCCCGCATCCCGCGGGGACGGCCCGGAGATCGGTTCTGGCACGACCTCCACGTCGTCGCTCGGCACCACCACCCGGGGTCCATCGGTCTCGAGCGTGATCCGTCCGGTCCGGCCGCTGATATCCACGATCCGGCCGACCCGTCCGAGGGTTCGGCTGCGCCCCCAGCGACCGACCTGCGCCACCTCTGCCGGCTCCGACGACGGCTCCTCCGCCACCGGCGCCGCCATCTGCCGCGCTTTGGCGGTGCGAATGGCGAGCGCCTCCAGGCCCGCGTCAGTCGGTGGCAGCGGTTCGGTGGCGGGTTTGTGCGAGCGACGCAGGTTGCGCTGCCTGGTCAGCTCCTGGCGCGCCTCGGCCACCTCGCGTTCGGCCCGCGCCAGCAGGTCGTCAGCCGCGCGACGGGCATCCGCCAGCAGCTCTGCGGCTTCCTTTCGCGCGCGGACAACCCCGCTGCGCGCAAGCTCACGGTCCGCGGATGCGGCCGCGCGTTCGGCGCTGGCCTGTTCGAGTTCGGACGCGCGCTCGGATTCGGCGCGCGAGATCGCGGCCAGGGTGTCCTCCAGCCGGACGTGGTCGGACGAGAGTCGCGTACGCGCATCGGCGAGTATCCCGGCCGGCAGACCGAGCCGCTCGGCGATGGCAAATGCCTGCGACTTGCCGGGCAGGCCGATCTCGAGGCGGTAGGTTGGACGCAGGGTCGCCACGTCGAAGGCCACGCTGGCGTTGGTCGTCAAGGCGTGCTGCTGGGCGAATACCTTGAGCTCGGCATAGTGGGTCGTCGCGGCGATCCATGCGCCCCGGCCGAGGAGGTGCTCGACCACCGCCATGGCGAGGGCCGAACCCTCGGTCGGGTCAGTGCCGGCGCCGATCTCGTCCAGCAGGACAAGGCTCGAAGCGTCAGAGCGTGCGACGAAACGGATGACGTTGCGCAGGTGGGACGAGAAGGTGGAGAGCGACTGAGCGATGCTCTGCTCGTCGCCGATATCCGCCATCACCGAAGTGAAGACCGGCAGGCGCGCGCCCTCGGCGGCCGGCACGCGCAGGCCCGCCTGGTGCATCAGGACCAGGAGCCCCAGCGTCTTGAGTGAGACCGTCTTGCCGCCGGTGTTCGGGCCGGTGACAATCATCGCCCGATAGCCCCACCGCTCACCGAGCCGCAGGTCGATTGCCACCGCATCTGTGCCGAGCAGCGGATGACGGGCCGAGAGGAGCTCGACCGCATCAGTGCTTGCCACCGGCCGGACCGCGTTCTGCTCCCCGGCCAGCCGGGCGCGGGCCAGCCACAGGTCGGCGCTGGCCAGTGCGTCGAGCGAGGCGAGCAGCTCCACGGCTCGGCCTTCAACCTCGCGCGACAGCTCCTCCAGGACGCGCTGCTCCTCGCGCTCCTCGTCGAGGGTCGCCTGGGTCCAGGTGTTGTTCAGCTCGACCACGCCGAGCGGCTCGATGAAGAGGGTGGCACCCGACGCGCTCTGGTCGTGGACGATCCCGCGCACGCGTCCCTTGGCCTCGGCCCGGATCGGGATCACGTACCTCCCGGCACGCAGGGTGATGATCGACTCGCCGATGAGGCCCGCCAGCTCGGTCGAACGCAGCATCCCGTTCAAGCGATCGCGCACGCGGTCCTGGGCGGTGCGTAGCCGCTTGCGGATGGCAGCCAGCTCGCCCGAGGCCGAGTCGAGGATCTCGCCAGCTTCGTCGACGCTGCGCTCGATCTTCTGGCGCAGGGTCGGCGCCTCGTCCAGCTGACCCCGGAGTTCCGCGAAGTGGCGGCCCTTCCACCCCCCGAGCCGAGACGAAAACCGTCCCGTGGCGCGGAGCGTTTCTCTGGTGTCCCACAGGTCCTGGGGAGTCAACAGGCCGCCGAGTCGTGCCCGTGCCAGCGCCAGCCGGATGTCCCGCGCGCCGCCGATCCCGACCTGCGCCTGCTCTTCGAGCATCCGCACCGCCTCGTCGGTCTGCTCCTGGAGGAGCGCGACGTGGGCGGCGTCGGCCAGTGGCAGGCTGGCGTCGGCGAGTTCGCGAGATGGAGCGAATGCGGTCAGGCCGGCGAGGGTCTCGATGATGGAGCCGAACTCGAGGGCGCGCAGCGTGCCCGGGTCGGCCGCAGCGCCTGGCGCCGGCTCAGGGACGGGAGCGGTGCGGGTCATCGTCGACCATGAAGCGGAGCGGCCGTGCGGCCCACTCTCCTGCATATCCCACCCCGACGCGCGGGCCGTGCACGATGCGCGCCGGACGCGGTCCCTGCTCGATCCGGATCGGTCCGTCCAGCAAATCGGCCCCGTCCAGGCTGCGATCGACACCGAACGCGGCCCCGAGGTTGCCGGGTCCCGCGGCCAGTCGGTTCGACTTCACCTCCCCGCGTCGGGATCGGGCCAGTGGCTCGCCGGCGATGATCTGCGCCGCGCGCAGGAGAACGGCCTCTGGCTTGGATCCTGGCCCGCAGACCACGTTCAGACAATGATGCAGGCCGTAGACCAGGTACACGTACAGATGGCCGGGCCCACCGAACATGGTTGCGGTGCGCGCGGTGAGGCCGTGCCACGAGTGGGCGGCCCGGTCCTCGGGTCCAAGGTACGCCTCGACCTCCACGATCCGACCGATGATCGGTCCGCCGGGCGTGTCTCGGACAATCAGGCAGCCGAGCAGCTCGGGAGCGACGTCGGCCGCCGAGCGGTCAAACCAGGTCCGATCCAGGACAGGGCCGGGTGGCGCCGCGACGAGCGTCGCCGCGGCTGCGCTCACAGCTCCAGCAGCGAGGCGATATCCGGCGGCACGAACGGCTTGGCCAGGGCGCCGAAGGTCGGGATCAGCACGGTCCGGAAGAACTCGATCAGGACCGAGCTGTCCATGGCCGTATAGATGCCGTGCAGGAATCCAGCCCCAGCCGTCTCCGCGTCGGGGGCCACCCGGAAGAAGCTGTCCATGACAAGCAGGGTGAAGACCATCGACAGGGCGGCGAAGAGCAGGCCAAGCACCGCACCTCCGAGCTCGTCGAGCTGGCGGATGATCGGCAATGAGGTCCGGTGATACAGCACCTTGACCAGGAACCAACCTGCCACCACCAGGCCGACAAAGGTGACCAGGAACAGGACCTGGTCACGCAGGGCGGGGGTGAAGGCGTTCCAGAATCCGAATGCCTGCGCGATCGGCGCGTGCAACTGGCTGGCAATCACGAACGCGACCATGACCACCATCGCGTTGAGCGCGTAGCGGATCATTCCCTGGGTGAAGCCCGCGAACACGCCGGCCGCCAGCGCGCCAACGATGAACAGGTCGATCGGGCTGAGCTGGGTCAGAAAGTCCACGCTGGTTCTCCGTTCGCAGACGCGTTTGCCGGCATGCAGGCCGGACGAAGCCTAGCGGATCTCGGCGTCAAGGTTGTCGCGCAGCGCGGTCGAGATCCGGTGCAGCGCCCGGTCGACCGAGCCTTCGTCGGCAGCACTCTCCGGTTGGAACCTCAGGGCCAGTGCGTATGACACTCGACCGGCTCCCAGCTGCGGACCCCGATACACGTCGAACAGGCGCAGGTCGACCAGCATTGGCCCGGCGCTGCCGCGCACTTCGCGCAGCAGGTCCCCTACCGGCAGGCCGTCTCGCACGGCGATGGCCAGGTCGCGGTCGATCGGTTGGGTGGCCGGAACCGGCGCGGCCCGCATCGATCCGCTGCTGAGCGTGAGCATCCGGGCGAGGTGGATGGCCGCGATCACCGGGCGGCCGGGGAGGCCCCAGGCCTCCGCGACCGCGGGGTGGACCTCTCCCACGCTCCCGTAGGAACGCCCGGCCGGGTCGATGATCCGGGCTGCGCGCCCCGGATGAAGGTGCGGATGACGCTCGGCAGCAGCTTCGGCGCGATACGCAGGCACGGGCAGGCCGAGGTTGGCATGGAGCGCCTCGATCACGCCTTTCAGGTCGGCCACATCGACCCCACCGGACGGCCCATCGGTAGAGCGCGGAGTCCGGGCTCCCATCAGCGCTATCCCCAACTGCCATGCCTCATGGCGGCCGGTGCCGGCTGTCTCCTCGCCAGCGCTGGGCAGCGCGCCTGGGCCGGCGTGGCGATAGGTCTTGCCCACCTCGAAGAGCCAGGCATCGTCCTGCCGCAGCCGCGCGTTCTCCGCGAGCGCGGCCAGCATCGACGGGTAGATCACCGGTCGCAGGATGCTGTGCTGCTCGGCCAGCGGATTGGCCAGCCGTACCAGGTGCTCCCCCTCCGAAGGAAAGCCGCTTCGCTTGAGGTCGCCGGCTCCGATGAGCGCGTGGCTGACCAGCTCGTCGAGGCCCAGCCCGGCCAGCACCCGGCGAACGCGGTGTCGCGGCTCGCCAGGGTCGAGGCGGTGCGCGGGCATCGCGCCCGACGGCAGGCGGCCCTCGATCCGGTCGTAGCCGTGGCTGCGCGCAACCTCCTCGGCCACGTCCTCCATCGCGACCACATCGAGCCGGTGGGACGGCACGACAACCCGGGCACGGTCCGCCCCGACTGCCTCGACCCTGAATCCGAGCGGGGCCAGCAGGCGTTCGAGGTCGGCTCCGGTGACCGGCATCCCCAGCAGGCGGGCGATCCGATCGACCTCGACATCCAACGAGCGGGGCGCATGCGGTGGCGGGTCGTTGTCCACGATTCCGGTCGCGACTCGCGCGCCGGTGATCTCGGCCAGGAGGGCGCCTGCCCGATCGACCGCGAAGCGCGGCAGGTCGGGCCCGATCCCCTTCTCATGGCGCTGGCTCGCCTCGGACCGCAGCGCGAGTCGACGCGCCGTGTTCCGGATGAGCGGACCATGGAAGACGGCCGACTCCAGGATCACGCGCGCGGTCTGACCGGTGACTTCGGTGTCGGCGCCGCCCATGATCCCGGCCAACCCGATCGCCCGCTCGGGATCGGCGATGACCAGCATCCGCTCGTCGAGGATGCGATCGGCGTGATCGATGGTCGTCAACAGCTCGCCAGCCTGGGCGCGGCGCACCACGATCCGGCCGCCGGGGACGCGGTCGGCGTCGTAGGCGTGCATCGGCTGTCCCAACTCGTGCATGACGTAGTTGGTGACGTCCACCACGGCGCTGATGGGGCGCATGCCCGCCGCCAGCAGCCGCCGCTGCATCCAGCGCGGGGACTCAGCGTTGGTCACGTCGTCGAAGAACCGAGCGGTGAAGCGGGGGCAGTCGGCAGCCTGTTCGATGCTGACCGCGACAAGGTCGGCTGCCAGC
Organism: Candidatus Limnocylindria bacterium; assembly: GCA_046715765.1. Lineage (GTDB taxonomy): Bacteria > Chloroflexota > Limnocylindria > QHBO01 > QHBO01 > JBKJYH01. Next base: position 1,724 of record JBKJYH010000012.1, on the reverse strand, counting down.
AGGTCCGCGGCCTCGACCAGATTGACGGCGGGCAGTCGGAGCTCCGCGCCACTGAAGGCCGAGATCTCGCGGGCCAGCCCAACCATCGACAGGGCATCGCCGCGGTTCGGCTTGACGTCCACGTCCAGGATGGTCTCCCCGACCGCGTCAGCCAGGGGTTGACCCGGCGGGAACTCATCGCCGGTGCCGAGGATCTGGATTCCGTCGGCGTCGTCGTCGCTGCGCAGCTCGTCGGGCGAGCACAGCATCCCGCGCGACTCCACGCCCCGGATGATGCTCTGGCCGATGTGCCGGTCGCCGGGCAGGACCGTCCCGACCGTGGCCACGGGCACGAGCTGCCCGACCGCGATGTTGTCGGCGCCGCACACCACCTGCAGGGGGTGCCCGCTGCCGATATCCACCCGGGTCACCCACAGCTTGTCGGCGTTCGGGTGGCGCTCCACGCTCACCAGCCGACCAACCACCACGCCGGCCCACTCGCTGCCGCTGCGCTCAACGGCGCTGACCTCCATCCCGCGCTGGGTGAGCCGTTCGGCAAGCGCCTCGGGGGTGAGGTCGAACTCCACGTAGTCGCGCAGCCAGGAGAGGGGCACCCGCATCGGTCTAGCGCCCCCCGTTGAACTGGCGCAGGAAGCGCAGGTCGGCACCCATCAACAGGCGCAGGTCGGGGATCCCGTGGCGCAGGATGGCCATCCGGTCCAGCCCCATTCCGAAGGCATAGCCCTGGTAGCGATCCGGGTCGATCCCGCCGGCACGCAGGACCACGGGATGGACCATCCCGGCGCCCAGGATCGTCATCCAACCGCTTCGCCCGCAGGCCGGACAGCCGGGACCGCCGCACACCAGGCAGGCGACGTCGAAGGCGACCGAGGGCTCGGTGAACGGGTAGTAGCCGGGCCGGAACCGGGTGCGGGTGTCGGCGCCGTACAGCGCACGGGCGAACTCCTCCAACATCCCCTTCAGATCGGCCAGGCTGGTCGTCTCGTCCACCACCAGTCCCTCGACCTGGAAGAACTCGAAGTTGTGGCCGGCATCCACCGCCTCGTAGCGGAAGCATCGCCCCGGCACGATGACCCGAATCGGGGGCCGCAGGGCGTGCATGGCGCGGATCTGGGCTGGGCTGGTGTGGGTCCGCAAGATGGTGCCATCGGCGGCGGGACGCGGAGCCCCGTCTTCCGCGCTTCCCGGTTCCGCCACGTACAGGGTGTCCCACAGGTCGCGCGCCGGGTGGTCGGGCGGCATGTTCAGGGCTTCGAAATTCAGCGCTTCGGTCTCGATCTCTGGCCCCTCGAAGACCTCGAAGCCGAACCCATGGAAGATCTCGCGCAGGTCGCGTTCGGCGGTCATGGTGGGGTGCAGATGACCGACCCGCACGGGACGGCCGGGAGCGCTCATGTCGAGCGACTCGTCCCCAAGCCGAGCGTCGAGTTCAGCGCGACGCAGCGCTGCGAGGCGGATCGTCAGCGTCGTCTCGATCTCGTCGCGCACCCGGTTCGCGAGTTCACCGATCACCGGCCGCTCGGCATCGGGCAATCGGCCCACCCCCCGCAGCAGGGTGGTCAGCTCGCCGCCTCGACCGATCAGCACCAGGCGCAACTCCTCGAGCGCGGCAACCCCGTCGGCCGCGGCCAGCCGGACAGCGGCGCTGCGGCGGAGGTCGTCGAGCTGGGCGGCGAGCGAGTGGTCGGTCATCGGTCCTTGCAGATCATCGGCGAAAACAAACG
>JBKJYH010000011.1:0-50054 GCA_046715765.1 Candidatus Limnocylindria bacterium | reverse complement strand
GTCGGGCTTGGCGGTCGTCGCTTCGTGATGCTCAAGTTGCGCAGCATGCACGCCACGGCAGACGAAGACCTGCATCGGGCGCATGTCCAGGAACTGATCCGCGCCGGCTCGGCGCACGAGCCGCGGCCTGGCGACCGGACCTGGCTGCCGATCAGCGCCGATGCCAGGGTCACGCGCATAGGCTCCTTCCTGCGACGGACGCACATCGACGAGTTGCCGCAGCTGGTCAACGTGCTCCGCGGCGAGATGAGCCTGGTCGGTCCCCGGCCTCCGATCCCGTACGAGGTCGAGGTCTACGAGCCGTGGCAGATGCGTCGCCTGTCGGTGCCGCCGGGGCTGACCGGCCTGTGGCAGGCCAGCGGTTGGGGAAGGCTGGGGTTCGACGAGGGGGTCCGTCTCGACCTGGAGTACGTCGACACCCGTTCGTTCGGCACGGATCTTCGCCTGCTGGTTCGCACCCTCTGGCAATTGGTGACCGGGCGCCAGTTCTAGACGCCGCGCCGCCCGTCCGGAAGTGGTGCGCCGACGCGCCGCGAACCTGCCCCGTGACCACGGGGCGGCTTTGCACCGCTCACGGCGCGACCCGTACACTGGCCAGGCCCGCTGGACGCGAGCATTGTCCCGAGGATCCGTGACCACCGAAACCACCTTCATCCTGGTCAGCGCCGGCATCGCTGGCCTGCTCCTGCTCGGGGCCCTGATCGCAGGGTTCCGGGCCCGGTCGCGTCCGGACGACGGCACGCCCGCGCGGCCGACGGCAGCGCCCGTCGCGCGGACCGGCTTCGGTTCGAAATACGAGGCGCCCGCCCCGCAGGCCGAAGCGCAGGCGCGCGGCGGCTACCGGGCAGCCCTGCGAGTGGCGTGGTGGGTCACGATCGCTTCGGTGATGGTCGGTATCGGCGTGGTCGATGGCTTCCCCGAGACGCGCTCCGCGATCTACCTGCTCGGAGGCGTGGCGGTGGCGGTGGTGATCGGTCTCCACGAGCTGCTCCCGAGCCAGTGGCGGGGATCGGTGGCTGCCGGCCTGGAGATCGCGGCCGGCCTGGCGTTGGCCACCGGGCTGCTGGTCCTGACCGGCTATGGCACGTCGCCGTTCGTGTACGCCTACCACCTGCTGGCCGTGGCGGTCGCCCTCTCGCTTGGTGGACGTGCGGGGCTGGCGGTCGGCGCGGCGGCGGCGCTGGCCTACCTGGGGGTGGTCACGGTCGATCCCGCCCGCGCGGCCAACGGGCCCGACGATCTGCTCCGCCTGGCAGTCAACGTCGGCTCGCTGTTGCTGCTCGCCTACCTGGCGGGGATCTTCTCGACCGGGGAGCGCCGCATGCGCCGTGCGGTGCTGGAGTTGTCCCAGATCGACCCCTTGACCGGCCTCTTCAACCGATCCCAGCTTCACGCGCTGCTTACCCAGGAGGTGCAGCGCACCCGCCGCAGCGCTCGCGGGTTCTGCGTGCTGATGATCGACCTGGACGGGCTGAAGGCGGTGAACGACTCGTACGGCCATCAGCGCGGCGACGACGTGCTGCGCGGCATCGGCGACGTGATCCACCGCTCGATCCGGACCGTGGACAGCGCGTACCGATACGGCGGCGACGAGTTCCTGGTGCTCCTGCCCGAGACCGACTACGTGGGCGCCTTCGTGGTGGCGGAGAAGATCAAGGCCGGCAGCGAAGAGATCGGGCTGGCCATGGGCGACGGCGACCTGCTCACCAGCGTCAGCATCGGCCTGGTCTCCCACCCCGAGGACGGCGGGACGGTCGAAGAACTGGTCGCATCAGCAGATCGGGCGATGTACCACGCCAAGTCGCTCGGCAAGAACCAGATCAGCGGCAACCCGCGGGGCCGCAAGCTGGCGGCGCTCCCGCCCGGGTCCGAACCCGAGCCGGTCCCCAGCACGACGGTCACGGCAGTCGCGGTCGCCCAATCGCCTGCCCCGGAGCGACCGGCTCCCGCGCGGGATGCGGGGGCGGCCCATGACGGCGGCGAGGACGACGAGCCCGATCCCGGCGAGGTCCAGCGCCAGTCGGTTGTGGCCCGCGGGCGCATGGATCCCGACCACCAGATCCGCAGGGCAATGGACGCCTTCCTCTCGCCGGCCCGACGCTCGGACCCGGACTGACCGCGTCGCGGACCGGCGTGAACGGCTCGCGGCGGCAACGCGCGAGTGCGGCCGGCTGGTTTCTGGTGCTCGCCGCCTGCGGACCGGTGGCCGTCACCCTTTCTCCCGTACCAAGCGTTGCGCCCACTCCGATCCCCGCCCCGACCGCCACCCCGGATCTTGAGCCGCCGCGCATCGTTGCGCGCGACCCCGGAGCGGGCGGCACAGCTCCCCTGGTCGCGGCGATCCGGGTCTGGTTCAGCGAGCCGGTGGTCGGCGTCGATGATGCGCAATTTCAGATGCGGGACGCTGACGGCGGCATCGTTGAGGCGACCGTCGCCCTCGAGCAGGGCGGCCGTGTGGCGGTCCTCACCCCGGCAGCCCCCTTGACCCTGGCCGCGACCTATGCCCTCGGGCTGGCCGGGAGCATCCGCGACTCGAGCGGCAACCGCCTGGCGCCCACCGCCTGGCAGATTGTTGCCAGCCGGCAGGTGACCTTTGCCGCGGGAAGGTACACCGGGTACCTGTTCGGTGGTGCCCCGAACCAGCTGATCGACCTGCGGCGCGCCACCCTCGAGCAACCCTCGAGCGCGGAGGCGGCAGAGTACCGGGAGATCGGTGGACAGGGCTACCTGCTGATCCAATCCGGGATCTGGGAGGGACTGTGGGTCCACGGGGTCGCCGGCGGCGCGGCCACCGACGATGCCGCGGCCCCGCTCATCCCCCTGCCGGCCTGCGCTTACCTTGATCTGCCGACCGCCCGCCCAGCAGAGTCGAGTTGGGCCAGCACCGTGCTCGACACTGTCTTCAGGCTCCCGGCCGAATACCACCCCGACGACCTGCGCGATACCTCCGCGGCGGGGCTCAACGCCGGCCACCGTATCCGTGGGGTGGCCATCCACGACCTGGCCGCCATGGTCGAGGCCGCCTCAGTCGCGGGAGCCAGGCTCGCCGTCCAGTCGGCGTACCGCTCATATGCGAGCCAGGTCGTCACCTTCAACGGGTGGGTCAGCCAGGTCGGATACGCTGAGGCGCTGACCGTCTCCGCCAGGCCGGGTCATTCGGAGCACCAGCTGGGCACAGCGATCGACTTCCGCTCGGCGGGCGGGCCTTCTCCGTGGCGCCTCGCAGATTGGGCGACCACCCCGGAAGGAGGCTGGATGGCGGCCAATGCCTGGCGCTTCGGCTGGGTGATGAGCTATCCGCGCGAAACGGCCGACCGCACCTGTTACGCCTATGAGCCGTGGCACTACCGCTACGTGGGACGCCCCACCGCGGCCGCCATGCACGACTCGGGGCTGACGCCTCGCGAGTGGCTCTGGGCGCAGGGCCATGGGGTGCGCTGAGGCCGCGCCAGGCCTCTACTCCTCGGTCAGCGACGCACCGACCGGGATGATCTCCCACCACACGACTCCCGGGGTGAGGACCACCGGGTCCCCGCTGTCGGCATAGGTCCAGGTCGTTCCGTCGGCCGCGGTGGGGCGCGACCAGTGCAGCGGGATCGCCCGTCCGCCGCTGTACAGCGTCCCGTCGCCCTCGCCCACGAGGTGCTGGAGGCGGCGCGGATTCCCGCCCGGATCGGGGTCGCCGTAGACCACCTCCTGGGTGACGCGCTGGACGATCACGTGACCGGCGAGCAGGGGCAGGTCGCTGGCCGCGTCGATCTGCTCGACCCCGCCGTCCAGCCGCCGCCAGCCCAACCGGCCGGCGTCCCAACGCCACCCGATCCGCCAGGTGCGGTTGGTGCGGATCTCCAACTCCCCCACCGGGCGGCCATCGGGGAGGACCGCGGCGTCGTCAAAGGTGAACGGTGGGCGCAGCACCCCGGCCCGGGCCGCAAGGCGGTCAAGCGCCGCGTTCTCGCCAAATGCGGCACGCAGCGCCTCGAGATCGCCATACAGGTTGTGTGGTGCCGGTCTGACCCCGTAGCGCGTGAACCAGGGCCACCCTCCGGAAATGCCATTCACGTACGGCATCCCCGCAGCCGCGAATCGGTCGAGCGCGCCGGCGCTCGCGCCGAAGCCGACGGTGAGGAGATGCAGGTCCTGCCACAGGTCCACGTTGTAGTACCGCGCGCTGCGAATCGGGCCGGTCAGTCCCTCCGTGGCGCGGCACCAGATCACGGCGGTGAATCGGGTCGTGTCGCCCTCGACCGGCGCCTCGAGGACCAGATCGGCGTTCCCCAGGTTGCGGGTCGGGCGCGCCACGGGGTTGTTCTCGACTTGGACGGCGATTGGAGTGAGCTCCAGGAGCGACGGGTCGGCCACGGCGAGTCCGTTCAGGGGACAGCGCACCGCCACCGGAGTGGGGCTCGGCTCGGGTGAGGGCGATGGCGTCGGCGAGGGTGAGGGCGACGGCGACGGCGACTCCGGAACCGTTGGTGACGGAGACGGCAAGGGAACTGGTGCCGGCCTAGCGAGCAGCAGACCGCCGCCGATGAGCGCGACGGCCAGTGCGAGACCGGCCAATGCGGCCGGCCACCGGTGGGCAAGGAACCAGTTGCGGAGCGCCATGCCTCCCATCCTAATTGGTGTGCGTCCAGTGGCCGTGGCACCATTCCCGCATGCAGCCCTGCCAGCGATGACCTCGCTCTCCCACGCCGCGGAGCCGCGGGCGGCGCTGGCCGCATTCCTGTCCTTCGTCTTTCCCGGGTTGGGACAGGCCTACAACCGCCAGCCCAGGCTGGCCGTGCTGCTGGCCGGTCCGATCGCGTTGGTGCTGGGGATGGTCCTGCTCGCCCTCGCAATCGGGGGCCGGGGCGTGCTCTCCCTGCTCCTGGATCAGCGCTTCCTGGTCGGCCTGCTGGTCCTGGATCTCGCCCTGCTCGGCTGGCGACTGGTTGCCGTCCTCCAGGCCCACTCCAGGCGCGACGATCTCGACCCACGGCGCTGGACTGGATGGGTGACCGGCCTGCTGGTGGTGGTCACCCTCGGCATGCACCTGCTCCCGGCGTGGTACACGGTCAAGGCAATCGATACCCTCGCAAGCGTGGCGGCGGGAGGGGCCGGTGGTTTCGGCGACGACCTGGGCGACGTCTTTCCGATGGGGTCCGGAGCTCCAACCCCGAGCGCCGTGCCCGAGGGGACGAAACGGATCAACCTCCTGCTGGTCGGAATCGATTCCCTGCCGGGCAGGGTCACGTCACTGACCGACACCATGCTGGTGGTCAGCCTCTCGCTCGACGGCGGCCCCTCGGCCATGATCTCCGTGCCGCGCGACCTGTACGGCGTACCCCTCCCCGATGGGACCCTCTTCAATCGCAAGCTCAACGGGTTGATGAGTTATGCGGGGGCTCGTCCGGAGGCCTTCCCACTCGGCGGGGTGGGCACCCTCAAGGCGGCCATCGGTGGACTGTTGGGGATCCCGATCCACTATTTCGCGGCCGTCAAGATGCTCGGCTTCAAGGACGCCATCGACGCGATCGGTGGGGTAGAGGTGACCGTGACCCGCGCGGTCAACGACCCAACCTACTGGGACGAGTACAGCCGCCTGGTGGGCTTCACGATCCAGCCCGGGACCTACCACATGGACGGGCACCTGGCGCTGGCCTACGTCCGATCGCGCAAGGGCGTGGGCGACAATGACTTCACCCGCGCCGAGCGCCAGCAGCAACTTCTGGCCGCCCTGCAGCAGCAGCTCAGCGCCGGGAACCTGCTCGTCTCGCTGCCGGGGTTGCTGGATGCGGTCAAGAGCTCGCTGGCCACCGACATCCCCGGCTCCGCGTTCTCGACATTGGCCGCCGGTGTGCAGGATGCCGATGCCTCGCACATCCGCAGGCTGGTGCTCCAGCCCCCCGAGCACATGCGGGTGAATGCCAACTCGCCAGCCGGCTACATCCTGATCCCGGACCTTGACGCGATCCGGGCCGCGGTCATCGCGCTGATTGCCCCCTAGCCGAGGAGATCGGATGCCTGGATTCTCGACGCGTGCCATCCGCGGCGCCAGCCGCCTGCCGGCGGCCCCTCAACCGCCGGTGAACGTGCCGGTCTACCTGTCGAGCACCTTTGAGGTTTCAAGCGCGGTGGAATTGGCCGAACTGCTCGAGTTCGCGCGGCCGGGACACTCCTACGGCAGGTACTCGAACCCGACCCACGAGGCGCTCGAGCTTGCGCTCGCCGACCTCGAGCAGGCCGAGGCCGCCCATCTGACCGGATCGGGCATGGCTGCGGTCCACGGCGTGATCCTGTCGCTGGTCGCTGCCGGCGAGGAACTGGTCATCCCCCGGGCTGTCTACGGCGGAGTGGTCGGGCTCCAGGCAGCGGTGCTGTCGCGGTCAGGAATCACCAGCGTGGCGGCCGACACCACCGACCTTGCTGCGATCCGCGCCGCCATCAGCCCGCGGACCCGCCTGATCTGGATCGAGACCATCAGCAACCCGACCACCGCCTTGACCGATATCGCCGCCGTCGCGGCGCTTGCCCACGAGCACGGCGTCGCACTGGCCGTGGACAACACCTTCGCCAGCCCGTTCCTGTGCAACCCGTTGGCGCTCGGCGCCGACCTGGTGGTCCACTCGGTGACCAAGTACATCGGTGGCCACTCCGACCTGCTCGGCGGCGTGGTCCTAGGCAACGCGGCGCGAGTCGCCGCGGCGCGCAAGATCGTGATCAACGTGGGCGGGAATGCCTCTCCGCTGGAGGCCTTCCTGGCGCTGCGTGGGCTGAAGACCCTGGCGCTGCGCATGGAGCGTCACTCGTCCAACGCGCTCCGGGTGGCCCAGGCTCTCGAGCGTGCTCCCGGCGTGGATCGGGTGCGCTACCCTGGCCTGCCGAGCCACCCTCAACACGACCTCGCCGCTCGTCAACTTCGCAACGGGCTGGCCGGCGGGATGATGGCCGTGGAACTGACAGGTGGCCGCCCGGCAGGGGAGCGCTTCCTCGACCGGATGCGGATCGCGGTGCATGCCACCAGCCTGGGGAGCGTCGAGTCACTGGTCAGCCACCCGGCCTCCTCGTCGCATCGCCAGTTGGACGATGCCGCACTCGCCCAGGCGGGCCTGACCCCCGGCATGCTGCGTGTCTCGATCGGGCTCGAGGACGCCGAGGACCTGGTCGCCGACCTGTCTGCCGCGGCCGCCGGCGCACAGGGCTGAGCGGCGTGGATTCGAGGGGTCCCCGATTGGCCCTTCCCCCGGCGTTGCAGCTCGTGCCCGATCGGCGGAGCCTGCCCGCCCCCCTCGGGGACAATCCCGCATGACCCGAGTAATTGACCTGTGGCGCGCGATTGATCCGCATGCTCGCCTCATCTCAGGATCCCTCGCCGAGGTCCAGCGCCCGGTTCTGGGCGTGGCGCGGACCAGGGCAGCCCCGCCTCACCTCCCGCCCGCGGCGGATGGGCAACTCCTGATCGCCGATGCCGCGCTGATCGGCGGGGATCGGCCGCTGACCCAGTTCCTCGCGGCGCTGGCCGAGGCCGAGGTCCACCCGGCGGGAGTGCTGATCGCTGCGTGGTCGGGGCCGGTTCCCGAGCCGGCCGACGCCCCGCTGCCGATCCTCGCCAGCGGCGTTCCAGGGGCGACCCTGCTGGATGCCACGCGCCACTACCTGGAGGACCCGAACGACTACCTGGACCGGGTGCTGGGCGAGCTGCGGCTGGCTGCTGCGGAGGCGGCCCTGGCACACGCCGACCCCAGCGTGCCGGTGGCCGTGGTGGCTTCCCGCCTGCGACGCGGCGTTGGGCTGGTGGTCGACGGCGAGTTGCGGAGCCTGGTGCCCCGTCCCGCGGGACGGGCCCTGGCGGCTCGATTTGCCGCCCTGCACGCCCGCGGCATGACCGCCGGCTCAGGACGCGGCGGCCATCGACGCGTCGCGGATGGACTGTGGCTGTGGGAACAGCGGATCCGTCCGGGCGCCTCGGCGTGGCTGTTCGACGACCTGCCGCTGGCCGCGGTCGACGAGGTCGGCGCGACGGCGCTGGGCATGACCCTTCGCGCGTTGCTGATCCGCCCGACTGGGTCGCCCGAGCGTTCTCGGCCCGCCAACCGCCCGTCGCCCGAGGCCCTTCACCCGGACGACCCGATCTCCCGCACGCTCCTGGCGGTCGCCCGCGCTAACGGCCGGATCGCGCCGGCCGCACGGGCGCTGGGCGTGCATCGCAACACCGTCCTGTACCGACTGCGCGCTGCCCGGGCCGAGCGCGGGATCGATCCTCGCCGTCCCGAGGACGCGCTGGCCCTGCTCGCCGCCGAGCAGCCGAAGCCCTAGCGTTTGTGCATACTGCACAAACATCGGTTCCTACCGGGATGCCGTCCTGATCCGCCGCGCCTCCCATCGACGGGTAGGCTGACCCGGTCAATCGAGCCACGCGCAGAGGAGTTCCGATGGCCGCCAAGGACCTTGCCGCCGCCCTGAAGCTTGCCGAGGAGCGCAACCTGCGCTTCGTCAGCCTGCAGTTCACCGACATCGTCGGCCAGGTCAAGTCGGTCCAGGTGCCGATGCACCAGCTCCAGGAAGCGGTCGAGCATGGGAAGTGGTTCGACGGGTCCAGCATCGAGGGGTTCGCCCGGATCGCCGAATCGGACATGTTCCTGGTCCCGGACCTGGCCACCTTCGCGCCGATCCCCTGGGAGCCTGGTTTCAGCGCCGACGGCAGGCCGATCCCCACCGGCGCGGCGCGGGTCATCTGCGATGTCTTCACCCCGCACGGCGAGCCATTCCCCGGCGACCCTCGCTGGGTCCTGCGCCGCCAACTCGAAAAGCTCAAGAAGCTCGGCTACATCCTCAACACCGGGCCGGAACTCGAGTTCTTCCTGCTCAAGCGCAACGAGGCTGCGGTCGAGGCGCTACCGCACGACGCCGCCGGCTACTTCGACCTGTCGAGCGACTTGGGGACCGATGTCCGCAAGGAGATGATGAACGACCTCGAGGCGTTCGGGATCAAGGTCGAGACCGCTCACCACGAGGTGGCCATCGGCCAGCACGAGATCGACTTCGAGTATGCCGATGCCCTGCGCACGGCCGACAACGCGGTCACCTTCAAGACGACCCTGAAGGCGGTCGCGGCCCGCAACGGGCTGTACGCGACCTTCATGCCGAAGCCGTTCTTCGGGATCAACGGCTCGGGGATGCACACCCATCAGAGCCTGTGGGACATCAAGCAGGCAAGGAACTCGTTCGCCGAAGCCGCCGACCCGTATGGGCTCTCACCGATGGCGCGCAACTACATCGCCGGGACGTTGGAGCATGCTCGTGGGATGATCGCGGTCCTCGCACCCCTGGTGAACTCCTACAAGCGGCTGGTGCCCGGCTACGAGGCGCCGGTCTACATCGGGTGGGCGCGCATCAACCGCTCGGCACTGATCCGGATCCCGCAGATCAGCAAGGGTCAGCTCAACAGCACCCGGATCGAGTTGCGCTGCCCCGACCCTGCCGCCAACCCCTACCTGGCGTTCGCCTGCATGCTGGCCGCGGGGATGGACGGGGTGGCGCGCAAGCTCACGCCACCCGATCCGGTCGAGGAGAACCTGTACCACTTCGACGCGGCAAAGCTGGAGAGCCGCCGGATCCGGCAGTTGCCCGGCACCCTGCGCGAGGCGCTCGACGAGCTGGAGCGCGACACGGTCATCGCCGAGGCGCTCGGGGAGCACGTCTTCGAGCGATTCGTGGAGGCCAAGACCGAGGAATGGGACGAGTACCGGATGCAGGTCACCGGCTGGGAGGTCGACCGCTACCTCGAAGCCTTCTGAGCCAGCGCCTCCGCGCGCGTTGACAGTCCCTTATACTCGGCCCGGCTCGCGTCGGCACCGCGGCCCGTCGTGTTATGCCTGCCCCGAAGGTGGAGGCTGTCTTGGAACAGACCGCTGGGGAGCGCGCGCTGGTCCATATTCCCGCAGTCCCGCGGCCCGGCTATGCGTTCGTCAAGCGATGCCTCGATATCGTCCTTTCCGCCGTCCTGCTGCTGGTCTTCTCGCCCGTCCTGCTGCTGGCCGGCCTGGCCATCTTCGTCGACTCGGGCCTTCCGATCTTGTACAGCGGGGAGCGGATCGGGCTTGGGGGGCGACCGATCCGGGTCCACAAGTTCCGCAGCATGCGCGATGGCAGTCACCACCACCTCGAGGAGCTGCTGACCGCCGACGAGGAGCTGAGCCTCGAGTATGGCGAGAATCGCAAGTTGCGCCGGGACCCCCGCCGGACGCGGGCGGGTGCGATCCTGCGCCGGACCTCGCTCGACGAGTTGCCACAGTTGCTCAACGTGCTGGTGGGCGAGATGAGCCTGGTCGGGCCGCGCCCGTACTTCCCGATGGAGATGACCGACCGGCCCGAGGCGGTCGAGATCCTCGCGGTTCGACCGGGGATCACCGGCCTCTGGCAGGTGAACGGTCGCTCCGACAGGACCTTCGAAGAGCGCCTTGCCTTCGACCTCGAATACGTGCAGGCCCGCAGCCTGTGGCTCGACGTCCGGATCCTGTTCCGCACCATCGGGGCCGTGGTCAGCGGCCGAGGCGCCTACTAGTCCGACCCGACCCCGGGGCGTGGATCGGGGGTGCCCGGCGGCATCATCGAGGCGGCACCCAGCCAGAACCACATCGCGAAGGCAGTCGTGTTGCCCTCGAGGACCATCTCGGTCAGCGAGACGGTGGCCAGGATGATGCCGGCGGCCGCGGCCCCGGCCAGCACCCCCCGCGTCCGCTCATCCGCGTTGCGGGCGACCCTGATCAGGGTCAGCACCGGGCCGGCGATGGCGGCGAGCAGCAGGATCACCCCGACCGCCCCGAACTCGACCAGCGCGTGCAGCCAGAAGTTGTCGACGGTCCGCCCGACCGGGACGCGGCCGGCGGTGTATTGCTCATACAGCGGGGATCCGACCCGCGCGGCAACCGCCCCGCCGTAGCGCCCTGGGCCCGCTCCGATCCACGGATGGTCGGCAATGATCGGCGCCGCGTTGGCGACGAACAGGAACCGCAGGTCACGCCCCTCGCCGATGGCGTCGATCCGGCCGAGCGTGGCATCCAGGAAGTCGAACCGATGGCGCTCGGAGGCTGGTAGCAGCAGCTCGCGGGGAATGACGTGTGCCGCACCGAACGCCAACCCGCCGGCCAGGATCACCACCAGCAGCGCGCGCCGCTCGACGACCAGGCCGACCGCCAGCATCCCGATCGCGAGCGCCAGCCAGGTCCCGCGCGAGAAGGCGTAGAGCATCGCCAGGACCAGGACCAGGGTGACGAGAGCGCCCAGGGCGCCGCGTTGGCTCAAGCCGGCCCGTGCGGTACGGATCGCCGCGAAGGGCACCGCCATGGCCAGGACCGTCGCCAGCATGTTGGGGTTCCCCAGGAACGAGGCCACCCGCAGCCCCTCGCCGAATGCACCTCCCACCGTATGGAGTCCGAACAGGTCGGGGTGGAGGACGACCTGGCCGAGGGCCAGCAGCGCAGCAGCAGTCGCCAGCCCGAGGAAGACGCTGATGGCTCCCTCGAGCTGGCTCACGGAGAATGGCGCCATCCGGGGCAGGAGGAAGAGGGCGGCGGCGTCGATGGTGAAGGCGACCCCGGCCACGGCCACGACCGGCGAGACCCCGTTCGCGACGGCCGATAGCGCAGCCACCCCGGTGAAGGCGAGCAGGATCGCCACCACGGGGTGCCGGACTGCGGGGAGGAGCGTGCCGTCTCGGGCGGCCCGCGCCGCGATGGTCGTGCCGACCGCCACCAGCAGCAGCTCCGAGAAGAGGGTCGAGACCGATTCGAGCGATCGCGGCAGGAGCAGGCTCAGCAGGTAGCGGTCGACGACGGGGGTCAGGACGAGTGTCACGATGGCCACCCGCGGCGCCCGCCAGGCGAGTACCACGAACAGGGCGAGCATGCCGGCACCGGCGGCGTACAGGATGGCGGGTGCGATCCGCGCGCCGGCCAGCCCGATGGCGGCGACCGCGAGGAGGGCGACGAGCAGCAGGCGAAGGTCCGGCCGGACCCCGAACCTCGGCACGCGCCCCGGTGTCGGTACCTGCTTCGGGAAGGTCACGTCGGTAGCCTATCGGCGCGTCGGCCGGTCGGCAACGAGCCGCCTCCTAGAATGTCCCCTGATGCTCAGCGTGGCGATCATCCCTGCCCGCGCCGGCTCGAAGGGGCTGCCGGGCAAGCACCTGCGCCGGATCGGGGGCGTGCCGATGATCGTCCACACCATTCGGGCGGCCCTCGGTGCGCGGCGAATCGACCGGGTGCTGGTCAGCACCAACGATCCGGCCGTCGCCCGGGTGGCCGAAGCCGCCGGCGCCGAGGTGCCGTTCCGACGACCGGAGGCGCTGGCCGCTCACGATACCCCGACGCTGCCGGTGATCCTCCACGCGGTCGAGTGGCTGGAAGGTGATGGGGCGGTGCTCGGGCTGGTGATCACCCTGCAGCCGACCTCGCCCCTGCGCACCTCCGCGCAGATCGATGCCGCGGTGGCGCTCCTCGACGACGCCACGGTCGATTCCGCGGTCAGCGTCGCGAGCATCGGCCTGCCGATCAGTGTCGTGGGATGGCTCGAGGACGGGGCGTTTCGCCTGGCACGACCGGCGTCCGAAGACCAGCGGCGGCAGGCCGCAGCGGCCGCAGCCCGGATCACCGGGGGGATCTACGTCGCCCGCCGGTCCCTGCTGGCCGCCGGTCGCCTGTTGGGGGATCGGCCGGCGGCCCTCCTCGTCGATGAGGGAGCATCGATCGACGTGGACACGGCGGCCGACCTGGCGGCCGCACGGCGCGCCTTCCGCGCCGCAACTCGGGCTCGGGCATGAGCGACCGGCTGGTGATCGTGGGTGCCGGCGACCACGGTCGCGTCATCCTCGAGCTGCTGCGGGCTGCCGGCGAGGATCCCGCGGGCTTCGTGGAGCCGCAGGCGGTGCCTGAGGCGGGGGCGCGAACCGTTGACGGGCTGGCGGTCCTGGGTGACCTGGAGCACGAATCAATCTGGCGCGGGGCAGGCGCCCGGCGCTTCGTGGTGGCGCTCGGTGACAACCAGGCTCGTCGCGAGGCGTTCGACCGCTGCATCGCGCTCGGGTTGACGCCGGTGGCGGCGATCCATCCCACCGCCACGCTGCTCGCCGGGGCACGGGTGGAAGCGGGGGGGATGGTCTGCGCGGCCGCGGTGATCGGCGTTGCGAGCGTGGTCGAGATGAATGCCCTGGTCAACACCGCCGCCAGCATCGATCACGATAACCGGATCGAGGCCCATGCCAGCGTGGCGCCCGGCGCGCACCTGGCCGGCCGAGTGACGGTCGGCCAGGGGGCCCAGGTAGGGATCGGGGCCTCCGTGCGGGAGGGCGTGCGAATCGGTGATTGGGCGCTGGTGGCGGGCGGAGCAATGGTCATCGCCGATGTCCCGGCCGGGGCGAGGGTCGCCGGCGTCCCCGCGCGGCCGATGGCCGACTCGACGCGCGGATGAGCGAGGCGCGCCTCACCGCCCGCCGCCTAGTGGCCGAGATGGAGAGCCGCGAGTCCGACCTGCTGCGGATTGACGGCATTGATCTGGGGACCGCGCTCGAGCAGCAGCTCTTCTTTGCGATCCGCGATCAACGCGCGGGCCCATCCTCGATCCGGACAGTCCTCGCCGGGATCGGTCGGCTGGTCGGGGTCAGCCTGGTCGCGGCGGGGAATGCGCTGCGCACCAAGCGTGCCCAGGGCGCCCCGCTGGTGCTCGTCCGCGAAACGGTGCACGAGGAGGCCGTGGCCGCGATCAATCGCCACCTGCTCGCGCTCGGCAGCCAACCGCTGGCGGTGGTGCGGGTTGGCCGCGCCGCCCGCGGCCATGGCGAGCGGCTGATCAACCAGGTCGACACCAGGCTGCTTCCCGGGTTATGGCGGCACCATCTCCGCGCAGCCCGTCGCCTCGGATCAGCGACCCGCGGCTGGCCGGTACCGCTTGCCAGAGTCGCCGCCCTCGAGCTGCCGCGGATCGCGCTGGGGGCCGCGGCGCTCGGCTCGGTGGCTCGGCGACGAACGCCATCGGTGCTGGTGGCCTTCGACGAGGTTGGCACCTGGGCACGCATCCTGCCGGCGGTTGCCAGGCGCTACGGGACTCCGTCGCTCGACCTGCCGCACGCCGAGGCGGCCGATCCGTCTGCTATCACCGGGGCGGGGTACGACCGGATGGCGGTCTACGGCCCGCTTGCCGCGTCGCGCCTGGAGGAGGCGGGCATCGAGCTTGATCGGGTCCGGGTGATCGGTGCTCCCCGGTTCGACGCGCTGGTTGGGGCTCGCCCGGCGGGTGGCGACAAGACCGTGCGGGTGGTCTTCGCGGCGCAGTACGTTGCCGGCGCCATGACCGCAGCCGGGCTCGAGATCTGCCATCTCGCGGCGCTGGCCGCCGCCGGCGCGCTGGCGCCGTGCGCGCTGGTGGTTGTGCCGCCCCCGGCCGAGCCACCCGGCGCAATCGCGGCGATTGCCAATCGTCATCCCGCGCCGCCGACCGTTGACCTGGTGTTCGCGCGTCCCGGGGGGTTGCACCAGGCGCTGCTCGGAGCGCGGCTGCTGGTGACGGGCTGGTCGAACAGCCTCTTCGAGGCGGCGCTGCTGGGCGTCCCGGCGATCGCGGTCAACCCCGACGGCCGAGGGCCGACCGACCTCGTGGCGGAGGGCCTGGCCATCGGCGTCGCCAACCCGGACGAGGCGTCCCGCGCGGCAACGATCCTGAACCAGGCGCCCGCCCGCGTCGAGGCGCTGGAGCGTGCCCGCGCCGCCCTGCCGCGGCACCTCGGCCCGATGGATGGGCGAGCCGCCGAGCGCGCGGCGGGCCTGATCGTGGAATTGGCCGGTGGATCGGCGGTCGCCGCGTGACTGGTCCGCTCCGCGCACTCATCGTCACCGGCACCCGCGCCGACCTTGGGCTGTGGCTCCCCATCCTCGACGAGATCGGCCGTCGATCGGCCGAGATCGAGGCAAGCCTGCTGGTGACCGCGATGCACCTTGACCCCCGATTCGGGCATACCGTTGACGAGGTCCGAGCCCTGGGGGTCCCGATCTCGGGCGAGGTCCCGTGTACTCCGGCAGGCGACTCCCTGGTCGAGATGGCGGCAGCCATCGGCGTGGCGCTGGAGGGGATGGCCCCGGTCATCGGCGGCGTCCGCCCGGACTGGCTGCTGCTGCTGGGTGATCGCGGGGAGCAGTTGGCGGCAGGCCTGGCCGCACTTCATCTCGGCGTTCCGATCGCGCATCTCCACGGCGGGGAGGAGACCCATGGCGCGGTCGACGACACGCTTCGCGACCTGGTCAGCCGACTCGCGCACCTGCACCTGGTGGCCAACAACGAGGCCGCCGCTCGACTTCGGGCGCTCGGGGAGGAGCCGTGGCGGATCGTGGTCACCGGCGCCCCAGGACTGGACCGGCTGGCGGCCGAGGCGGATGGCGACATCACGGCGCTGCGCGCCAGGTTCGCACTTGGGACCGGGCCCTACCTGCTGGTGGTGCAGCATCCCGAGACGGTCGGGCAGCGCTCGCACCTGGACGACCTTGATCCAACCCTCGCCGCCGTGCTGACCAGCGGGTTGCCAGCCCTTGCCGTCCTCCCGAATGCGGATGCCGGCGGCCGCGCAATGACCGACCGGCTGCTGGGCGAGCCCGGCCTGCGGACCGTCGCCTCGTTGCCACGGGCCGAGTACGTGACCCTCCTCGCGGGTGCGGCGGCACTGCTCGGCAACTCGTCGAGCGGGATCATCGAGGCGGCGCTGCTTGGCGTGCCGGCGGTAAACGTTGGCGATCGGCAGGCCGGCAGGACGCGCGGCGACAACGTCATCGACGTGCCCGCGGACGAGGCTGCCATCGCTGCTGCCCTGCGCCGGGCGCTGGATCCCGCCTTCCGCGCGGGCCTCGCGCGCCGCTCACCCTACGGCGACGGGCACGCTGCCCCACGGATCGTGGACGCACTGCCTGCCGCTTCGCGCGACGGGAGGCTCCTGGACAAGCGGAGCGGGACGCCCGGGCGCGCTGGATAGAATGGCCACGCCGATGACCGATCTCGCCCGTCCTGCGACCACGGTGCCCCTGGCCCAGCCCAATATCGGGCCGCTCGAGGTCGAGCTGGTGACGCGGGCGCTGCAATCGGGCACCCTGGCGATGGGGCCGTTCACCGCGGAATTCGAGGCGCGCATCGCGGAGCTCGCGGGACGACGCCACGCGGTCGCGGTCAGCTCGGGGACGGCGGGGCTCCACATGGCGGTCCGGGCGCTGGGGATCGGGCCGGGCGACGAGGTCGTGACTAGCCCGTTCAGTTTCGTGGCCAGCGCCAACTGCGTGCTGTACGAGGGCGCGCGCCCGGTCTTCGCCGACATCGAGGACGAGACCCTCGGGCTCGACCCCGAGCGCGTCGCGGAGGCGATCGGTCCGGCGACCCGCGCACTCATTCCGGTGGACGTCTTCGGGCATCCGTGCCGGATCGCCGCCCTGGAGGAGACGGCGCGCTCGCGCGGTCTGGTCCTGGTCGAGGACGCCTGCGAGGCGCTCGGCAGCTCGCTCCACGGCCGGCCGGCCGGTTCCTTCGGCGAGGTCGGTGTCTATGCCTTCTATCCGAACAAGCAGATCACCACCGGCGAGGGTGGCATGCTGGTCACCGATGACGACCAGATGGCGGACGAGCTGCGCAGCCTGCGCAACCAGGGGCGGGATACCGATGGCACCTGGCTGCGCCATGTCCGGCTCGGCTACAACTATCGGATCGACGAGATGAGCGCAGCGCTCGGCGTCGCCCAGCTCATGCGCCTGTCTGAGCTGCGGGCCGGTCGGGCGCGGGTCGCCGCCGCCTACCGCGAGCGACTCCACGAGGTCGCCTGGCTGCGCCTTCCCGAGGCGGCGCCCGGTGCCGAGGTGGACTGGTTCGTCTACGTCGTGCGGGTGGATCCGTCGGTCGATCGCGACCGGCTCATCCAGAAGCTGGCCGAGCGGGGCATCCCGTCACGGCCGTACTTCTCTCCGATTCACCTCCAACCGCTCTACCGCGAGCGCTTCGGGTACGCCCCCGGCGACTTCCCGGTGACCGAGCGCGTAGCGGCCGGCACGCTGGCCATCCCCTTCTCGTCCCTGCTCACCGATGACCAGATCGACCGGGTGTGCGATGCGCTGCATGCCTCGGTCGCGGTCTCCGGCGTGGCCTGAACCATGGAGGGCGAGATGTTCCGCGAGAAGCGGGTCCTGGTGACAGGAGGAACCGGGACGATCGGCAGCGCCATCGTGGCCGACCTGCTCGGCCACTCTCCGGCCGCGGTGCGGGTCATCAGCCGCGACGATAGCAAGCAGTTCGAGCTGGCCCAGCAGCACCGCGGCGTGGCCGCGCTCCGGATGCTGATCGGCGACGTGCGATCCCGCGAACGGATGACGCGCGCCATGGCCGGCGTGGACTTCGTCTTCCACGCCGCCGCCCTCAAGCACGTGCCGGCCTGCGAGTTCAACCCGTTCGAGGCGACCGAGACGAACGTGCGCGGCACGCAGAACGTGGTCGAAGCCGCGATCGATGCCGGCGTGGACCGGGTCCTGGGGATCAGCACCGATAAGGCGGTGGATCCGACCAACGTGATGGGCGCCACCAAGTTGCTCGCCGAGCGGCTCCTGTCGGCGGCCGAGTCCTACAAGGGGCCCAGCGCGACGCGCTTTGCATCGGTCCGATTCGGCAACGTGATCGGTTCGCGTGGGTCCCTGATACCACTGGTCTACGGCCAGGTGGCGCGCGGCGGCCCGGTGACCATCACCGATCCGCACATGAGCCGTTACCTGATGCCGACCGGGGACGCGGTCCGCCTCTGCTTCCGCGCCATGGAGCAGATGCGCGGTGGCGAGGTCTTCGTCCTGAAGATGCCACGCGTGCGGGTCGGCGACCTGGTCGAGGTCCTGGTCGAGTCGTACGCGCCCATCTTCGGGTTCCGCGCCTCGGAGATCGCGATCGAGACGATCGGTTCGCGCCAGGGCGAGAAACTCCACGAAACCCTGCTCACCGAAGACGAAGCGCTCACCGCCGACGAGGTCGACGGGATGTATGTCATCGCCGGTTCACGCACGCCGCGCGCGGACGGGAGCGCGGCGGCCGGTGGCCGCGGGGACGAGCCGCTCCTCGACCGCGCCGCCATCCGCGACCTGCTTGGAGTCGCGGGTTGGCTCCAGCCCCAACGCCTGCCGTCGCTCGGTTGAGCGTGGCCGCTGCGACGGTCGAGATCGCGGGCCGCCGAGTTGGCGGAGGCGAGGCCCCACTGGTCGTGGCCGAGGCCGGGGTGAATCACAACGGGTCGCTCGACCTCGCGCTGCAACTGGTGGCCGCCGCCGCTGCGGCAGGCGCCGATGCGGTGAAGTTCCAGACCTTCTCGGCCGATGCAGTAGTCGGGTCGGACGCCCCGCAGGCCGGCTACCAGCGCGACCGCGCGCCGGCCGCCTCGCAGCGGGAGATGCTGCGCCCGCTCGAACTCCCTTTGGCGGCGTGGGCCCCGATCCGGGATCGGGCACGGGCACTCGGGATCCTGTTCCTTTCCACCCCGTTCGACATCGGATCGGTCCGCCTGCTGGTCGAGTTGGGTGTGCCGGCGATCAAGATCGGGTCGGGCGACCTGACCAACCTGGTCCTGCTGCGTGCGGCCGCTGCCCACGGCCTGCCGATCCTGCTCTCGACCGGGATGGCAACACTCGACGAGGTGGACTCGGCCGTGGCGGATCTCCGCAGCCACGGCGATCCGCCGCTCGTCCTGCTGCAGTGCACCAGTGCGTATCCGGCGCGCGCCGAGCACGCCAACCTGCGCGCCATCGCCATCCTCCGAGACCGGTTCGGGGTCCCGGTCGGCTACAGCGACCACACCCCCGGGATCGCGACCTCCACCGCGGCAGCCGCGCTCGGCGCTGCGGTCATCGAGAAGCACTTGACCGTGGATTCGTCGCTTCCCGGCCCCGATCACGCCGCGTCACTCGAACCGGCGGCGTTTGGCGAGTTGGTCACCGCAGTACGCCAGGCTCACGCGTGCCTGGGGGACGGCGTCAAGGCGCCTCGTCCCGGCGAAGGGGAGATGCGACGGGTGGCCCGCCGCTCATTGGTGACTGCGCGGCCGCTGGCGGCCGGCCAGGTGATCGGGCCGGCCGACCTGGATGCCCTGCGCCCTGCGGATGGCATCTCGCCGCTGCGCCTGGACGAGGTGGTCGGCCGACGGACGGTCCGCGACCTGGACCGTCGAACCGCGCTGCAAGCGGATGACCTCGACCCGCCCCTCGACTAGCGCCAGGTGCCGGGATCAGGCGGCTCACCCTCCGAATCGGTCCCTCGCCCCCCGGCCGCCACGGCGCCGTCGATGATCCGCCACGCCTCATCGGTCCCCAGCCAGCCCGAGACATCGGTCTGGCGCCCCTCGAGCTCCTTGTAGATCCGGAAGAAGTTCTCGATCTCGCGCAGACGGTGCGGCGAGAGGTCCTCGAGGGCGTGGGTCTCTTCCCAGCGCGGATCGTCGTGCGCAACAGCCAGGATCTTGTAGTCGTGCCCCTTGTCGTCCCGCATGTCGAGCACGCCCACCGGCCGGGCTCGGACCACGCAGCCGGGGAACGTCGGCTCGCTGATCACCACCAGCACATCGAGCGGATCGCCGTCATCGGCCAGAGTGCCCTCGATGAAGCCGTAGTCGCACGGATAATGGACGCTGCTGTACAGGATCCGGTCGAGCACGAACCGATGCCGAACGTGGTCGTACTCGTACTTGTTGCGGCTTCCCGATGGGATCTCGACCGTCACCTCGATCGGATTCCGATGCACTCCGGCCATGACCCGATTATGCCGGTGTCGACGCCGGCTTCGGGGCGGCGCATGATCATTCCTCGTCACCAGGACCGGCTCAGCCGTGGCCGGTGACGGTCATACCAGGAAGGTGGTTGCCATGGGCGCCCGATCGGATCTGTCGTCCCTCAGCGCGCGGGTCGCTGCGCTTGAAACAGAACTTTCCCTGCTGCGTGTCAGTCAGGTCACTCGACCGCGGGCGACTCCGCGACGTGGATCGCTGCGCAGCATCGCCGTCGCGGGCCTGCTGGTCATCGTCGTGATCATGCCCATGGCCAGCCTTGCGTCGGACTCATTCAGCGACGTCCCCGATTCCAACATCTTCCATGCGGCCATCAATCGGCTGTTCGGGAGCCGGATCGCCACCGGCTGCGGGGCATCGGTCTACTGCCCCGACGCCAGCGTCACCCGCGGCCAGATGGCGGCCTTCCTCAATCGCGGCTTGGGACGAGTGGGATACCGGGCGGCGTCGGTCAGCGCCGACGTCACCGGCGGCGGCTCGGTCGAGGTCAACACCATCCAGGTCCAGGCCGGCAGCATCACCGGCGGGTTCGGCATGCTCAAGGTGGATGTGAGCGCCACGACCATTGCGTGGGACGTCTCCGGCTGCCCGTGCCAGGTCGGCTACTCGCTGTGGATCGAGGGCCTCGGGAGCTCCAACGTTTCCTATACCCAGGTCGGCGCGCTTGCCGGCGGCAGTATCGGCCGGGACTCGGCCGCCGTGACCTGGGCAGTCCAGGTCCCGTCCGGCACGACGATCACGGTGTACCTGTTCGCGCACCTGCAGATCGGGTCGGGCGGTCCCGGCGAGATCACCGCATCAGGGGACATGACTGTCCTGTACGTGCCCTTCGACGCGTTCGGCGGCAACGCCGATCCTGGCCAGACGGGGCCCTAGGCCTGGCGCTCGGGAGGGGTGCTGACGAAGTAGTGCTCGGGTCATCAGGCAGGCTGGTATGGTCGGGCGCGTGACCCGCGCCCGACTGCCACGCATCCTCGCCGCCATCGTGGCGGCGAGCATCCCGCTCGTTCTGCTGGTCCCTGCGCTGGGCGGACTCTCGACTACGCGGGCCGGTGACGACTACGTGGACGTGGATGCCGGGGACGACTTCTTCGAGGCGCCGATCATCCGGATCGCGGTCGGTGACGAGGTGTACTGGACCAACGTCGGGCGCAATCCGCACACCGTTACCGCCGATGACGGCAGCTTCGACTCAGGGAACATGGCGCCCGGTGACACCTTCGAGTGGACCTTCGACGCGCCGGGGGTATACCGCTACTTCTGCGCGTATCACGGCGCGCCCGGCGGCGTGGGGATGGCCGGGGTGGTGCTGGTTGGGGATGCCGAGTTGCCGGCGCCCGGCGGCGGGATCGGACCGGGCCGCGAGCCGGTCCCGGACGGCCCGGGCGACACGATCCGGGTGCCCAGCGACGAGGCCACCATCCAGGGCGCGGTGGATGCCGCCTCGCCCGGTGACTTGGTCCTGATCGAGCCAGGGATCTACACCGAGCGGGTGCTGGTCACCACCCCCTACCTGACCATCCGCGGCACGGATCGGAATAGGGTGATCCTGGACGGTGACTATCGGCTACCCAATGGGATCCACGTGGTCGAGGCCGATGGAGTGGCGGTGGAGAACCTTACGACCCGCCACTACCTCCTCAACGGTGTCTACTGGACCGGGGTGCAGGGCTATCGGGCCTCGTACGTCAGCGCGTATGCGAACGGGTACTACGGGATCTACGCCTTCAACTCGACCTGGGGTCGGTTCGAGCACTCGTATGCCGCCGGTAACCCGGACAGCGGCTTCTACATCGGGGAGTGCTTCCCATGCCATGCCGTGATCGACGACGTGCTGGCCGAGGACAACGCGGTCGGCTATTCGGGCACCAACGCGGGCGGTGACCTGTGGATCATCAACTCGGAGTGGCGCGACAACATGGCCGGGATCGTGCCCAACACCCTCGACTCGGAGCGGTTGCCGCCCCAGCGTGACGCCGTGATTGCCGGCAACTGGGTCCACCACAACAACAACCGCGAGGCGCCAGCCAGGCCGCTCCAGACCGTTGTGCTGGGGATCGGGATCGTGGTCAGCGGCGGCCTGGGGAACGAGGTCAGCGGCAACCGGGTCGAGATGCACTCCGCGTACGGCATCGCGGTCATCCCGATCATCGACGACAACTTGTGGTTGTCTGGCGGAAACCAGGTCACCGCGAACCTGGTTCGCGGCTCCGGGATCGCGGACCTTGCGCTGGGCGCAGCCAGTCAGGGCGGGGACTGCGCGTCGGGCAACGAATTCGGCAGCAGCCTGCCCGTGCTGATCGAGTTCCAGTATCCCTGTGGCGAATCCGACCCTCGCCCGGGTGGTGGATCGATGAGCGTCACCAGCCGGCTGCTGGCCGGGTTTGCTGCGGTGCTCAACGGCCATGCCCCGAGCGGGGACTGGACCACCTATCCCGATGGACCCGACCAGCCGGGGATGCCCGACCCGGCCGCGGCCCCCGAGTTGGCGGTCCCCGGGGTCGCCGTTCCCGGGCCGGTGGAGATCCGGCCGCTCGATCAGATTCCGTCCGTCTCGCCCAACGTCCCAATCCCAACAGAGGTGACCTTCATGGGGATCCCACTCGTTGCGAATCCAGCCGCGCTGCTGATCGGGCTGTACGGCTACGCCTTCCCGTTCATCCTGTACACGGCCTGGGTGGTGCTCTGCCTGTGGGACCTCGCCCGCCGCGACGGCCTCTCAGGTGGCGCCCGCGCGTGGTGGAGCCTGGCGGTGCTGGTCCTGCCGCTGGTCGGCCCGCTCGGCTACCTGCTGGGCGGCGGATCCACCATTCCGCGCGGCATGCGCCTGGTGCTCACCCTCGGGGGGCTGGGCGTCTATCTTGCCCTTGCCGCCGTCGGCTTCATGCTCGCCTAGCCAGTAGCCGGAGATTCGACCATGGCCCTTCTCCAGGAATCAGCGACTCGCCTCTTCAGCTTCTACGCCGGGGTCTATCCGCCGGTCCTGTATGCCACCTGGGTGATCCTGGCGCTCTGGGACCTCACCCAGCGGGAGGACCTCACCGAGCGGCAGCGCCTGGGCTGGGGCGCCGCGATCCTGGTCATCCCGTTCGCCGGGCCGCTGACCTACCTGTTGCTCAGCGAGGGCAAGTTGTCCTGGTCGATGCGGCTCCTGATCACCGGCGGCGGTGCGGCCGTGTACCTCGCGATTACGGGCCTGCGGCTGATCATCCCGTGAGCGATGGTTTCCTCCCGATTGCCCTGGTTCTGGCTGCAGGGGTCGGTGCAGTCGGGGCCTCCGGGCGATGAGCCGAGCGCGAACATCCGGCTGGTTCTCGGTGATTGGCTATACGGCCCTAGCGCTTGCCGCTGCCTCCAGGGCCGTCCTCCCGGCCGGGTGGCTAGAGGTTCTGCTCGCGGGGATCGCCACCGTGAGTCTCGGCATGGACCGCCGCCTTGGCTGGCTGCCGGCTGGCCTATTGGTCGTGATCGCCATTCCATATGGGCGAGGCGCTGACCTAGCGCCGTGGGGAGTGGCCGGCTATCCAGTGCGGCCGCCTGACCTCGCCATTGGTGTGGCCCTAACCGGTGCATTAGCGGCGATCCTCCGTCGTCGCTCGCAGATTCGCGTGAAGCTCGCCGTTCCTGGCACAGCCGCGTTCGTGACGGCCAGCGTGGTCCTGCTCCTTGTGGGCGTCGGGGCGTTCGTGACCGGCTTGCTTGCCGAGCACGCCACGCGGGACGTGCTACGTGATGCTCGCTGGTGGGGTCTGTACGCTGCCGCACCGATCGCCGTGATCAGCGGGACCAACCGCAGAGCGCTGCTGCGAGGCCTGCTCTTGGGCGCTACCGCACTCGCGATCGTGGTCGTGGCCATAACTGTCGGGCCTGCCATCGAGGGTGGCTTAAAACACTCCTCCCTGACCTACGACCGCGGGGCGTTGCGCATGCAGTTCGGGAACAGCATCTTCCTGGTCCCTGCAGTTGCTTACGCCGCTTACGCCGTGCTGCGCCGCCCTGCCATGTGGCGGGTGGGCTGGTTGGCGCTCCTCTTATCCGCGCAGGTGCTCACCCTGACCCGGATGTCCCTTTTGGCTACCTGCGCGGCCGTCCTGCTCGTCGCCGGTTTGTACGCGTTCGGTCGCAGCCGCCTTGCCGCCAACGCGGTGCCGTTATGGCGCTCCGTCGCGGCCATCGCGGTGGCGCTGGCCATTGGTTTTGGCGGCGGAATGGCGGCCGTCTACATGGGGATGACAGCGCCATTCGTCGATGGCACCGGCAAGACCTTGCTGCGGGAAGACCCGTTCCACCGGATTACGTTTGGAGAGGGGGGGTCGAGCCTTTCGACTATCCTCGACTCGGTCACGTCGGGTGGGCGGTTCACCACCTATTTGAACGCTTTAAACCTGATCTACAAGACTCCCGCAACGGGCACGGGCTTTGGGCAACTGGTCGATGTCCGCTTTGCCTTTGCCGATAGAGCGCACACCGTTGGGAAGCAGCCCGGAGTGGACAACGCCTACCTGACCGTGGGGCTCAAGGCCGGGGTGGTAGGCATGGCGGCCTTTGCAGCGCTCTTGCTCCTTCCGCTGGTTGCCGCGGTGCGCCGCTCAAGGCGGGTGCCGCGCGGCTGGTATGTCCCGGCGTGGCTGGGGCTCCTAGCGCTGACGACCACCCAGATTTTCGCGGTCAGCAGTTATGGACCCTTTGGGATTGCTCTCCTCGCGGCCGTCCCGTTCATCGACTATCGCCGGCCTCCGCCTGCCCAACCTTGACGGCCACTCGCAACCCGCGGGAGGCGTGTGTATGCGGGGCAGCAGGGCACTAACAGGCGAAGGCGGGCCTGTCGCATTCGTTTCGCTGCGCGGTCCGCACCTGGATGTCGACTGCACTATCATCGGCGCGCCCGACAATCTGTCATTCACGGAGGACGAATGCCGCTCAAAGGGGTCGTCCTTGCCGGGGGCAGCGGGTCGCGTCTCTTCCCGCTGTCGCTGGTGACCAACAAGCACCTGCTCCCGGTCTACGACCGGCCGATGATCTTCCACCCCCTGCAGGCGCTCCACGATATGGGTTGCCGGGAGGTGCTGGTGGTGGTCGGAGGCCGCTCTGTGGGCGACATCTTGGAACTGCTCCATGACGGCTCCGACATGGGCTTGAGCCTGACCTATCGTTACCAGCGCGGCGCGCTGGGGATAGCTCACGCAATCGGGCTGGCCCGCGAGTTCGCTGGGTCCGACCCGATCGCGATCGTCTTGGGTGACAACGTACTGCATGGTTCCCTCCGCGCGTTCGCCGAGGAGTTCGTCAGCTCCACGGCGCAGGCGGGCACAGTCCTGACCGCCGTCGACGACCCGCGCCGTTTCGGGGTGGCCGAGATGGCTGATGATGGGCGCCTGGTCGGATTCGAGGAGAAGCCTCCTCAGCCCAAGAGCAACCTCATCCCGATCGGCGTCTACCTGTTCCGGGTCTCGGTCTTCGATGTGGTGGCGGCGCTCCGGCCCTCGGCCCGCGGCGAGTTTGAGATCACCGATGTGCTGAACCATTACCTGCGCGCGGGAGAACTAATCTACACCGTCTTCGAGGGCGAATGGACTGATGCGGGGACCATTGCCTCACTCCACCAAGCGGGCGAGTTCGCTGCCCGCTTCGCCACGGAGCAGCCAGTCCCGAACGTGCATGGTGACGAGGACGACGCCTCGTGAGCGTCGGCGGTGATGCCCTCTTGGTGACGGGTGGGGCGGGCTTCATCGGCTCGAACTACGCGCGCCACGTCCTGGCGCGAGGCGCCGCTCAGCGGGTGACGGTCCTCGACAAGCTCACCTACGCCGGGAACCCGCAGAACGTGGAGGACCTGCACGCCGATCCGTACTTCGCGTTCGTGGAGGGCGATATCGCCGACGCAGGCCTAGTGGAGCGCCTTGCCGCAGAGGCTGACATCATCGTCAACTTCGCCGCCGAGTCGCACGTGGACCGCAGCATCGAGTCACCGGAGGCCTTCATTACTACCCAGGTGTACGGAACCTGGGTCCTGCTCGAAGCTGCGCGCCGGCATGGACATCGCCGCTTCCTTCAGATCAGCACAGATGAGGTCTACGGCCACCTGCAGCTGGGCGCCGCCGGCGAGGACACCCCCCTGCGGCCGAGGAGCCCGTACTCGGCCAGCAAGGCTGCGGCGGACCTGCTCGCGCTCGCCTACCACGTCACGCACGGTCTGCCCGTGCTCATCACCAGGGCGACGAACAACTACGGGCCTTACCAGTACCCGGAGAAGCTCATACCACTGTTCGTCACAAATGCGATCGACCGGCAGCCGCTGCCACTCTACGGCGACGGGCTTCAGGAGCGCGACTGGCTCTTCGTGGAGGACCACTGCGAGGCCATCGACGTGGTGCTGGAGCTCGGCCTGCCGGGTACCGTCTACAACGTCGGGACGGGGCGCGGGGCCACGAACCTTGCCATCACCCGCTTGCTGCTTGGGCTGCTTGACCGGCCGACCTCCCTCGTCCGCCACGTGGAGGATCGTCCCGGCCACGACCGCCGGTACGCCGTGGACACCAGCCGCCTGGCGGCGCTTGGGTGGCAACCTCGGACCGACCTCCATGAGGGCCTGGCTCGGACCGTACGCTGGTACCTCGACCACGAGAACTGGTGGCGGCCCCTCAAGAGCGGTCAGTATCTCGAGTATTACCGACGCCAATACGCCGAACGGTTGGCGTCTGGGACGACGATGCCGTGATGCCGCCCCGAGTCGCGATCACCGGTGCCGGTGGTCAACTGGGCCGGCAGTTGGTCGCAGCCGTTCTGGCCCGCGGCGGCGAGGTCCTGGCCATGACTCACGCGGACTGGGATATCACCCGCGCCGCCGACTTGGACCGCCTTGCCGGCTGGCGGCCGACCATCGTGGTAAACGCCGCCGCCTGGACCGACGTAGATGGCTGCGCTCGAGATCCCGGGCGCGCGATGGAGGTCAACGGCTACGCGGCGGGTGCGGTGGCTCGGTGCGCGGCGGCCGCGGGTGCCCTCGCGATTCAGGTCTCGACCAACGAGGTTTTCGACGGCACGCTGGCGCGCCCGTACGTCGAGGCCGACCAGCCCAACCCAGTGAATTCGTACGGACGCTCGAAGCTTGCCGGCGAGGAGCTCACCGCGGCAGCCGGGGGGAATCACCTGATCGTGCGCACCGCTTGGCTTTTCGGTGCAGGCGGCTCGAACTTCGTTTCCAAGATGGCGGCCGCGGCCCAACGCGCCGCGGCGAAAGGGGACCAACTCCGCGTCGTGCGCGATGAGTGGGGCAACCCCACTCCTGCCGACTGGCTCGGCGATCAGATCATGGAGCTCATCGACCGCCCCTCGCGGCCGCGGATTGCCCACCTTGTAGGCCAGCCGCCCGCCAGTCGCCTGGAGTGGGTGCGCGTCATAGTCGCCGAGCTGGCAGATTCGGTGCAGCTGGAGCCGATCGGTCGCGAGGAGTTTGTCCGCAGCTCCACCCCGCCACCGCGGGCCGTCCTGGCTTCGTCGCACGGACTGCCCTACGCCGATTGGGTAACGGCCACCCGGGTCATGGTCGCCGCAGGCCGCGAGTGAGGATCGCCATCCTCGGCACGCGCGGCATACCGGGCGCGTATGGTGGATTCGAGACCTTCGCCGAGGAACTCTCCACCCGGTTGGTGGAGCGCGGCCACCAGGTCACGGTCTACTGCCGCCGCGGCAACGCCCCGGGGAACCCGCGCATCCACCGTGGCGTCCGGCTGGTCCAGCTGCCCGCCCTGCGCCACAAGTTCACCGAGACCCTGTCCCATACCCTGCTATCGGCCATGCATGCCATCTTTCGTGCCTACGACATCGTGTACGTCTGCAACAGTGCCAACTCGCCCATCTGCCTCATCCCGTGGCTCCGCCGCCAGCGCACCGTGATCAACGTGGACGGGCTGGAGTGGGAACGCGAGAAGTGGGGCAGGACCGCGAAGCGCTATTACCGCTGGGCCGCCCGGCTGGCGGCGCGCCTGCCGATCCGGGTGGTGACCGATGCAGAGGTGATCCAGCGCTACTATCGCGAGCGCTTCGGCCGGGAGACGGATTGCATTCCGTACGGCGCCGAGGTCTACCCGCGCGGGCACCTCCCCGAACGTCTGACCGCGATGGGGCTCGAGCCGGATGGCTACCTGCTGTACGTGAGCCGGATGGAGCCCGAGAACAATGCCCTGCTGGTGGTCACCGGCTACCGCGAGGTGCGCACCGACCTGCCGCTGGTGATCGTCGGCGACGCGCCCTACGCTCGTGAGTACATCGCCGAGGTCCAGGCGGCCGCCGATGACCGGGTCCGATTCCTGGGCTACCGATTCGGGGATGACTACCACGCCCTCCAGGCCAACGCCCGGATCTACGTGCAGGCCACCGAGGTGGGCGGTACCCACCCCGCCCTGCTCGAGGCGCTCGGGCACCAGAACGCGGTCCTCGCCCACGACGTGCCCGAGCACCGCGAAGTGGTGGGCGAGGCGGGCCGCTACTTCGCCTACCGTGACAGCGGCGACCTGGCCCGGGTCATGCAGTCCGTCCTGGACGACCCCGAGGCGATTGACGCGCTGCGGGTCGCTGCCAGGCAGCGGGTCGAGTCCACCTACGGCTGGGAGGCGGTCACCCAGCGGTACGAGGACTACTTCCGCGCCATGGTCGCCCGATGAACCGGCTGCCGACCCGGCTGGCCGGCCCGATCGTGCTCGAGCCGGCGCGCCACCCCGATGGGCGCGGCTTCTTCGAGGAAACCTATCGCCGGGACGCGTACCGGGCCGCCGGGATCGATGCCGAATTCG
The DNA here is from genome assembly GCA_046715765.1 of Candidatus Limnocylindria bacterium. Taxonomy (GTDB): domain Bacteria; phylum Chloroflexota; class Limnocylindria; order QHBO01; family QHBO01; genus JBKJYH01. The sequence goes on along the minus strand of JBKJYH010000011.1, from coordinate 21,449 downwards.
TCCAGGACAATCACTCCCGATCGGTGCGCGGCACCCTGCGCGGGCTTCACTTCCAGCGCGCGCCGGGACAGGAGAAACTGGTCAGCGTGATCCGGGGCCGGATCCAGGACGTGGTGGTCGACCTGCGCCCCGGATCGCCCACCTTCGGCAAGTGGGAGTCTTGGATCCTCTCCGATCGGGTGCCTCGGCAGGTGTATGTGCCGATCGGGTTCGCACACGGGTTCGTGGTGTTGAGCACAATGGCGGACGTGATCTACAAGGTCGGGAGCTACTACGATCCGGCCCGGGAGGCCGGCCTGGCCTGGAACGACCCTGGGCTCGCAATTGACTGGAAGATCAAGGATCCGATTCTCTCGGCCCGGGACAGCGCCAATCCCACGCTGGCGCAGGTGCGCCGCGAACTGGAGGCCCGCTCGTGACCAGGTCGCGGCGCTGGCTGGCGTGGGGGAGCCTTGCGGCCGCGGCTGCCGTGGCGGTCGTGTTCGAGCCGGGTCCATGGCACCTGGCCCTCGCTGCCGCGGCCACGCTGTTGCTGGCCCGTGATCCGCGCCTCGGCCCGCTCCCCGCCGCGCTGCTGGTGGTCCTGGCCCTGCCCTACGACCGCGCCGCCAACAACGACCTGTTGCGGGTTGCCGGACTCCCGCTCCGCCCGCAGGACCTGGCGATCGGGCTCGGCATCCTGCTTGCGCTCCCGGCGCTGCGCTGGCCGAAAGTGACCACCCCGATGGTGGCTGTCGCGGCCTTTCTGGCAGTCGGGGTCGGCGCCCTGTGGGTCGGCTATGTCGCCGACTTCCCGGCGCGCGACGTGTTCCGCGACGCGCGCTGGTGGTTCATGTACGCGACCGGTCTGCTGGCGCTCGCCACCGGCGTGCGGCGCAGCCAGGTCCTTCGCGGCCTGGTGTGGGGGTGCGCCGCGTTTGCCGTGCTCGCGCTGGCGACCACCGTCCTGCCCTCCTTCCCGGGGGGTCTCAAGGAGCGGTCGCTGATCTTCGACATCGGGACGCTGCGAATGCAGTACGGCAACAGCATCTTCCTGCTGCCGGCCCTTGCGCTGGCCGTCTGGCAGTTCCTTCGAGCCCCCAACCTGGGGCGCGGCGCGCTGACCTGGCTGCTGATGGTGGCGGTCACCCTGTCACTGACCCGGACCTACGTGGCGGTGGTCGCGCTCACCGGGCTGACGGTGCTGGTGGTCGCGGCGTTCACCGCGCGGCGTCCCGGGGCTGCGGCGCGCAGCGTCGCGGCGGCGGGCGTCCTGGCCCTGGCCCTGGTCGGCGGGATCGGCCTCAACCTCGGGCATGCCCTGATCGGCGACACCCTGACGCGAGTGATGCCGGTGCCCAGCGACCCGCCGACCCGTGCACCAGGGGTCTCGGCCATCGATCGCTTCCTGTTCGAGGGTGAGCGCGCGGGGGTGGGACCGATCGTGGAGGGCCGTTTCGCGACCTATGCGCGGGCGGTGGACGTCATCCTGCGCTCACCGATCACCGGGCACGGGCTCGGCACCTTGGTCAGGGTCAATTACGCGTTCGGGGGCGATCCATTCGCGACCCCCGGCTACCTGCCGAACGTGGACAACGCCTACCTGACCGTGGGCATGAAGGCAGGCGCGATCGGGATCGCAGCCTTCGCCGCGATGTTCCTGACGCTGCCGCTGGCCCTCTGGCGCGAGCGACGGCTGCGCCGATTTGCCCCGTGGCTGCTCCCCGCCTGGGCCGGGATCCTGGTACTCACCCTGACCCAGTCGTTCGCGATAACCGGCTACAGCCCGTTCGGTCTGTCCCTGCTGCTCGTCCTGGGCGGCCTCGGGTACGCCTCCAGCAGCGCTGCACGAGCACGCGCCCAGGCATAGGTCGCCTGCAACCGGCGCAGCTCGGCGCGGATCGCTGCGTTGCGCTCCGGATCTGCGAGCGAGGCAACCGCTTCATCCAGTTCGTCGTCTGACGCGAAGGCGGCCCCAATCTGGTGGTTCTGGGCCAGGATCCTGATCTCGCCCTGGCCGCGGTGCAGCAGCGGCAACGCGTGGGCGATCGAGGCGTACAGGTTGTTGGGCGCCGCGTGCGCGGCGTACGGGTGATCGGTGCGCAGGGCGTAGTAGGCCATGTCGGCCGCGGCCAGCAGGTCCGACGGGTCGGCCAGCCACCCCAGGAAGCGCAGGTTCGGCAGCTCAGACGCGGCCTCGCGCAGGCGCTGCTCCTGGATCCCGCGGCCGGCGACGACGACCAGGTGTTCGGGGTGTCGTCGGGCATGACCGATCAGCGGCTCGAGGTCGCGCGACGGGTCCAGGCCCCCGGCGTAGACGATGACCAGTGCATCGGCGGGAAGCCCCAGCCGGGTCCGGGCCTCGTGCCTCGTCGCCTGGATCTGCGGGGCATCCATCCAGTTGGCGACGAGGGTTGAACCGATGCCGCGAGCGGCCAACCATGCCTGGCGTCCCTCCCCCGGCGAGATCACCAGGTCGGCCATCCGGGGCGCCCAGCGTTCGACGAACCCGATCACGCGCAGCAGCCAGCCGGGGTACTTGTGGCTCTCCATCAGCGAGTAGATCTCGAAGGCGTCGTACACGATCCGCGGCCGCCGACCGGTGAGCGGCGCGAGCAGGAACGCCGCCAACAGCATCGGCAGGTCCACCGCGTGCAGGATGCTGGGCGGGTCGGAGCGCAGGTGCGGGATGAAGCGCAGGACGGCTCGTGCGAGGTACAGGAGCTGGATCCAACCACGGTCGTCGTGGCTGCTGACTCGCACCCGGCGCACCTCGACCGATCCGTCGCGCTCGGACTCCGGCAGCGTGGCGCCGCGATCCCAGGCCAGGATCCTGACCCGGTACCCGGCCTCGGCCAGCGCCTGGGTCTCACGCCGAACCCGCACGTCGGGGTGGTAGGCGAAGGCGAACAGCACGTCCACCCGTGGGCCGGGTCCATCGGTCACGCGAGCACCTCCCGCAACCAGGCCTGGAGCTCGGGGAGTCGGGCTCGCGCCCGCTTCACCGCGGCGGCTGTCATCTCGACGCTCTCCGGGCGGCGCGCCTCTGCCAGGGCAGCCTCCAGTCGGACGGCGGTGATGCCCTCCACCGGGACGACCGACTGCGGCAACCCGAGCATCGCCGCCAACGCCTCGACTTTCGGGTCGTAGGCGATGGCCACCCACGGGCGGCCCGCCAGCGCCGCAAGTAGCACTCCGTGAAGCCGCATTGAAATGACTGTCTCGAAGCCGGCGAGTTCGGCAAGCGCGGCACCGGGGTCGGCGGCCAGGTTCCGGATGCGGAGCGGAGCGCCTGCCCGCGAGGCGACGGCCGCGTTCACCTCGCCGGTCATGGCGTCATCCTCGCCGGGGTGCAGCGAGATGAGCGTGACCGGTGTACCCGCGCGCTGCTCCGCCAGCGCCATATCGGCCACGGCGGCCGCGACGGGAGCTGCGTTTCCGCTGCCCACAGGCACGAGGCCACGGACGATGAGTGCAACGCCGCGCGCGTCCGCGTTAGGCGCGGGCAGAGGAAGGAAGAAAGCCGGGTCAGCCATGACGGGCGGCGCCTCGCCGCCCCGGATCGCCCGCACCAGGGCCGCGGATGCCTGGTCCCGGACTGAGACGAACGAGGCCAGGCGGAGCGTGGCGCGTGCGAGCCAGCGCGAGTGCCGGTGTCGGATCGGACCCATCCCGGCGGCAACCCAGCCGACCCGGGCGCCAAGCAAGCGGGCCACGATGCTCCAAGTCAGCAGGCGGGGAATCAGGGTCGGCCAATGATCGTTCAGCAGTCCGCCGCCGGCGATCACCATGAAGTTGGCCCGGCGGATCGCCCGGCGCATCGCGCGTCCGGGCAGGAACCGGGGAGTCGGCACCCGGTCGGCCGACGCAAAGGCGGCGATCGGTGCCCGCCCACCGCTGGCCACGGCAATTACCTCCAGGCCAGTCCCGCGCAGCAACTCCTCGATTCCCGACAGGATCGCCTCGTCGCCGAGGTTGCCCATCCCCTGGTAGCCGATCAGCACCACCCGGCTCATCGGTCCCCTCGCAGCCAGCCCACGATACCCACGACGTCTCCCCAGCCAGGCACGAGCCGCCCCGCGCGGCCGCCCGAGGCATGGGTGAAGGCCCACGTCAGGCTGGCCGCAGAGAGCCCGTACGCCGCAGCGGAGGCGACCGCCGCCCCCAGGATCCCGATCCGCGGAATGAGCGCCAGGTCAAGGACGAGCGTGACCATGACGGCCACGCCCATCGCGACCGACACGACACCGGGCCGGCCGCGACCCTTGAGGTCACCCGCCAGGACCCGGGTGAGGGTCAGTGGCAGCATCCCCAGCAGCAGGACGCGGACGGTGTCCACCCCGTCGTGGTACTCGGGCCCGAAGATGGCCAGGATCGGCTCCGCCAGGGCTCCCAGCGCGAGGGCCGCGATCGCCACCAGCAGCACCGATCGGCGCGCGGTCTGCTCGGTCAGGGCGGTGGCCCGCGCCGGGTCATCGGAGGAGGCGACCGCGGGGAAGATCAGCGAACCGCCCGCGCTGGCGGCCTGCGCCACCACCTCGGAAACGCGCACGGCCACGACGTAGACGCCGGCGGCCGCCAGGTCCAGCAGGGCGGGAACCAGCAGCAGATCAAGGCGCAGGTTCAGGAACTGCAGGAGGTTGCCCACCTGCCCGCGCAGGCCCATCCGCAGCGAGTCGCGCACCAGCAACCCACTCGTCTGGTGCTGTTCCGCGGGCAGATCGGGTCGCGCGACGCTTCGCGCATAGAGAGCCGCGATCGCGTACCCAACCACGGCTGCCACCAGGAAGCCCACTTCGTCGCGCCAGATCCCCGCCAGCAGGAGGCCGGAGGCCACCAGGGTACCAAGGGAGCGCACCAACTCCGCGCGCGTATACGCCGACGAGCGACCCACGCCCAGCAACACCGACGTCCAGAATTCATAGGCGATGACCGTGCTGCCAAGCAGGCCCGCAACCACCGCGAGGCGTGGTCGGTCCTCGATGCCGAGAACGTCGCCCGCGAGCATTGCCGAGGCCAGTGCCACCCCAGCTGCGGCGACCGCGGCGACCAGCGCCCAGGGGCGGAGCATGGCCATGACCGGCCCGCGGTCCGCCGGGCGCGCCCCGAGGAGGTAGATGGTCACGATATTCAGCCCGCCGTTGGCGATCACCGCCGCGGCAAGTCCGATCGTCTGAGCAACCCCCACCGCCCCAAGCGCCGCCGGGCCCAGGACCCGCGCGCCGAGCACGGCAACCGCAAACCCGGCAGCCATGGACAGCAGGCGCGCCGCTGCCAGCGCGGCCACGTCCGCCGCGAAGCGCCGCTCGGTCATCGGTCGGCTTGGCCCACTCCGTCGCTGACCAGGACGTCCACGATCCGCTGGCTGGCCTTCCCGTCGCCGTAGATGCCCCGCCCGGCGAGGCTCATCCGCTCGCGCTCCGCTGGGTCACCGAGGATGGCGAGCGCCTCGGCCGTGATCCGGGCTGCATCGGTGCCCACCAGCCGGACCGCGCCGGCGTCGATCCCCTCCGGCCGCTCCGTCAGTTCACGGGTGACCAACACCGGAACCCCGAGGGTCGGCCCCTCCTCTTGCACGCCGCCCGAATCACTGATCGCCAATCGGGCCCCCGCCAACAGTTGGAGGAACGCGCCGTACTCGATTGCGGTGGACAGGTGAGCCCGCCGGTTGCGACCCAGGATCCGCTCCACCGGCTTGCGGGCGACCGGGTTGGGATGGGTGGCGAAGATCAGCCGATGGTCGGGAAGGGATGCGAGGATCTCGCGCAGTGCGACTGCCACCGACTCGATCCCGCCCTCCCACGACTCTCGCCGATGAGCTGTGGCGAGCAGGTACGGACCACGGGCGGCGAACTCGGCCAGGTGAGGCGGGATCGGCGGCGCGCCGGCCAGGATCTGCTCGAGCGCATCTACCACCGTGTTCCCGGTCACCGTCACCCGGGAGGTGATCCCCTCCGCTGCCAGGTTGGCGGCCGCTCCCTCGGTCGGCGGAAAGTGCCAGTGCGAGACGAGGGAGGTCGCTCGCCGATTCATCTCCTCGGGGAACGGCTGGGCGAAGTCGTGTGAGCGCAGGCCGGCCTCCACGTGCGCGACGGGGATGCGCGCGTGGAACGCGGCCAGTGCCGCGCCCAGGGTGCTGGTGGTGTCGCCCTGCACGATCAGCGCCTTCGGCCGGGTGGCGGCAAGTACCCCGCCCACGCCGTTGAGCGCACGCGCGAGGAGCTGGTCGAGCCCGCCGCTGCTGCGCATCAGGGCCAGGTCGCGGTCCGGGGTGATGCCGAACAATTGCAGGGCAGCCGTGGTCATCTCGCGATGCTGCCCGGTGGAAACGACGGTGGTGGCAATCTCCCGGCGCCGCAGTTCCAGGATGACCGGCGCCAGCTTGATCGCCTCGGGTCGGGTGCCGAGCACGACGGCGACCGGTGATCTGGCGGACATGTCGGCCTAGTATGGCCGTGCGCGGCTGGCCCGGGCATGCCCCGTCGTCGGCCGGCCGATCCTCCCTCACGCCGCGCGTGGGCCGATGGGGGTACCCTGCCCTTCTGCCGCCCGGCAGTTGCCCACGTTCCCCAGGAGGGATCGATTCCGATGGCTCATACGCCTTCCCCCACCACTCGCCCCCGCCGTGCGTTCGCGGTGCTCGCCCTGGTCGTCGCACTGGCCGCATTCCCGCTGGGCACCGCCGCCATCCACCAGTTCAGCGACGTTCCCGATTCCAACCAGTTCCACAACGATATCGACGCCATCGCCGACGCGGGAGTCACGACCGGCTGTGGGGCCGGCGTGTACTGTCCATCGGCCTACGTCACTCGAGAACAGATGGCCGCCTTCATGAATCGCCTGGGTGCCCTGGCATCAGACAAGACCCCCGTCGTTAACGCCACGACAGTGGACCGCTTCGACGCCAATGAACTGGTCCGCTTTGCGTATGCCTCGGATGACAGCCTCGCACTGGTGAGCACCAATGGGAACATCCTGCAGCTGTCGATCACGGCTCCGAGCCGGGGCTGGCTGCACATTGTCGCCTCGTCGGACACGTTCAACCTGTCCCAGACCGATGCGGCCAGCTGCAACCTCGATGTGGACGGCATCAACATCGCTGCGTCGCGGCGGACGATCCTCCTCGGACCCGGGAACACGCAGGAGAACTGCTCGACCAACGCCGGGTACCGCACCTGCGGCGGCACGCATACGGTGACCTTTGAGGCTTCTGAGGTGGACAGTGACACCACCACCTTCGATGAGGCGTCGCTCGAAGTCCTGTTCGTACCCTTCAACGGCGTGGGGAATCTCCCGTCTCTGATCCTCTGCGTCATGTGACCCGGGGTAGCTCGGCCGCCAGGCGCAGGGGTCGGTTGCGCGCCTCGGGCGCGTCCGTCGTGATTGCGATCGGGCTGTTGGTGCCCTACTCCGGGATGGCGCGGACCATCCCGGCCCCGGCATCGGGCGGTGCGCCGTCGGCCCTGGCCGAGGGTCAACTCGACCTGCAACTGGTGATCAGCGGACTCGCCGCGCCGGTGGGTGTGACCAACGCCGGAGATGCCTCTGGTCGCCTGTTCGTGTTGGAAAAGCCTGGCCGGGTGCGGGTGGTGACGGATGGCGTGCTGCAGGCCGGTTCCTTCCTGGATGTCGTGGACCGCGTCGCTTCGAACGGGGAGCGAGGCCTGCTGGGCCTCGCATTCCACCCCGACTTCGCGACCAACCGGTTCCTGTACGCCTTCTACACCCGTCAGACCGATGGCGACCTGGTCATCGCGCGCTTCATCGCCGATATTGGGCTGGCGGCGGCCAGCCCTTCGACCGAGCAAGTCCTGCTGGTCATCGAGCACAGCAGCGAGTCGAACCACAATGGCGGCCAACTCGCTTTCGGGCCGGACGGCTTCCTGTACATCGGGACCGGAGATGGCGGCGGCGGGGGCGACCCCGACGGCAACGGCCAGTCCACCGATGCGCTGCTGGGGAAGGTGCTGCGCATCGACGTGGATGGGACCGGCGCGGGACCGTTCGGCAGGTACGCCATCCCGGCTGACAACCCGTTCGTCGGCGGCCCGCAGGCCGAAGAGATCTGGGCTTACGGCCTGCGCAATCCGTGGCGCTTCAGCTTCGATCGGGAGGGTGGTGCGTTGTGGATCGGCGAGGTGGGGCAGAACGACTGGGAGGAGATTGACCGCGAGCCGGCTGGCGACCCCGGGGGGCGAAACTACGGCTGGAACGTGATGGAGGGAGCGCACTGCTACAACGCCACCACCTGCGATCAGTCGGGGATGAGCCTGCCCATCGCCGAGTACGACCATGGCCTCGGCTGTTCGGTGACCGGCGGCGTCGTGTACCGCGGCACGACCTGGCCCGACCTGGTGGGCCAGTACGTCTTCGCCGACTTCTGCTCGGGACGGATCTGGACCATCCCGGCCGACGGGACCGCCGCCTCGATGCGCCTCCAGGCATCGCTCAACCTGACCTCGTTCGGCGAGAGCGAGACCGGCGAGTTGTACGCCACCCATTTTCAGTGGGTCGCTCTACCGGGTGGTGGCGCCGCCGTTCCGCGACGTGACCGGGTCGCCGTTCCTGGACGACATCAACTGGCTCTTCCAGGCTGGCATCACCACCGGTTGCGGGGCCGGCAACTATTGCCCGGCTGACTCGGTCAGCCGCGAGCAGATGGCCTCATTCCTGGTTCGTGCCCTGGACCTCCCCCCGAGCGCCACCGACGCCTTCACCGATGACGAAGCATCCATCCACGAGCCCGATATCAACGCCCTGGCCGTGGCCGGAGTCACGACCGGTTGCGGGGGCGCCGACTATTGCCCGACCGACCCGGTGAGCCGCGAGCAAATGGCCGCCTTCCTGCATCGCGCACTGGAGCCGGGGTGTCACGGGCGACGGCCATCCTGAGCCGTCCGAATCTGCATCGGCTGCTTGGCACGAGGTGCAGAAACGCTGGACCGCGCTCCCGCGGGCGGCGTACCCTGCACTCCTGGAGTCCGACACGGCTGACTCACCCACTACACCAGGAGGGACCGATACCGATGACTCATCCATCCTCTCGCCGCAGGCGAACCGCCGCGATGGTCGCGCTGGTCTTCGCCCTGGCCGCCTTCCCGCTCGGAGCCGCGGCCATCGACCAGTTTCCCGACGTTCCCGATAGCAACATCTTCCACAACGACATCAACGCCATCGCCGCTGCAGGTGTGACCACCGGCTGCGGGGGCGGCAACTACTGCCCCTCGGCCTTTGTCACCCGCGAGCAGATGGCCGCCTTCATGAATCGCCTCGGAGCGTTAGGCTCGGACAAGACTCCTGTCGCCAACGCCACCACCGTGGACCGCTACGACGCCAATGCTCTGAACCGGGTGGCCTACACCAGCACCGCGAACTTGGCCGCTGTAGGCGGTGACGGTTCGCTCACCGTGGACATCACCGCGCCGGGTCGTGGCTACCTCCTCATCTGGGGCTTCGCCGAGCTCTACAACCAGAATGCTGGCCAGAGCTTCAGTGGTGCGAATTGCGAGCTTCAAGTCGACAACACCCTGGTGCCAGGAACATATCATTGGATCGACGTTGTCTACGATGACTCGCCCATCATCAACCTTGATGAGCAGGCCTGCAGCCCCTCGGGCGGCTACCAGGTCTGCGGAGGCACGTACACCGTCGAGTTGTATGTAGATGTCAGTGTGGACGTGCTGGCGAACGACGCGACCATCATGGTCGAGTACGTGCCTTTCAACGGCACCGGGGGCATCCCGTCCATCTTCAGTTGCTTGATCATTGTGCTCGCTCCCAACGACCGGGCGGTCAAGGCCGACTGACGCGGCCCGTCCCATGGGCCCAGTAGCTGCCCTACCCCGGGGCCGGCGGCCGACGTCGGTCAGCGCGGGCTGGTCAGACGTTCAATCCTGTGGGGAGGCCTCGCAATCGCGGGGCCTCCCCATTTCCACGGGCAACGCACGGTGCTGAACCCAACAACCCGCCCAGCCCCAGGGCAGGTGCGGGTGCGGCTCGTATCATCCGCGGGTGAGCAGCAAGCCCTTCGCCTCGGCGTCCGACCTGGAGGCCAAGTCGGAGACGCTCGAGGAGCTCGCCTCGGGCGTCTTCGCCTACACCGCTCAAGGGGACCCCAACGTCGGCTGCATCATCGGCACCGATGCCGTCCTGGGGATCGAGGCGCGGGCCACCCCGCTGATGGCCCGGCGCTGGATCGACGTTGTCCGGACCCTGACCGACTTCCCTTTCGGCGACCTGGTGCTGACCCACTACCATGCGGTCCGGGTGCTCGGCGCCGTCGCCTTCGGTGCCCGCCGAATTGTGGCGCACGCCAATACGGCCTCCTGGATCGAGGAACGGGGTGCCGAGGATTGGGCCAGCGAGCAGGCCCGCATGCCACGCCTCTTCGCCGGGGCGGAGACCATCCCCGGCCTGACCCGCCCGACCCACACGTTCACTGACGCTCTCTCCCTCGACCTGGGCAACCGCAGCGTGGAGCTGCGCTACCTGGGTCCCGGCCACACCGCCGGCGACATCGTCGTCTGGCTGCCCGAGGAGCGGATCTGCTTTTCAGGCGACCTGGTGGAGGCCCAGGCCGCGCCGTACATGGGCGACGCGCATATCGCCGCATGGCGTGGCGCGACGTTGGACGCGGTGGCGGGCCTCGGCGCGACGACGCTGGTTGGAGGGCGCGGCCCGGTGGTCCACGGCGCGCCCGCCGTGGCGCAGGCCATCGCCGACACGCGGGCCTTCCTGTCATCGGTGCTGGACGGCACCCGGGCAGTGAAGGAGGCCGGCGGGACGGCACGGGACGCCTATCGGGCCACCCATGCGGCGCTCGCCCCCCGCTACGGCAGCTTCCCCATCTTCGAGCACACCATGCCCTTCAACGTCCAGCGCGCCTGGGACGAGCTGGACGGGATCGATCACCCGCGGATCTGGACCGTCGAACGCGACCGCCAGGTCTGGGACGCGCTGACTGCCTGAGGCGGCGCCGCGCGCTCCGGGCGCTCCCCTGATTACCCGTGCTTCTCATCGTGCACCGGAGCCCGCCCATCGGTGCGCGTTGATTACTCCTGCTTGTCAATCCGCACCGGAGACCGCCCATCGGTGCGCGTTGATTACTCCTGCTTCTCACGCGGCCTGCGCCTCGTGACCTCCGCCTTACCTGCCGCTGCGCTTGCCAGGAGGTCGACAATCAGAGGCAGGCCGTGGCGTTCGCCGCGCGCCCCACACCGCCCAGGAGGATCTGCGATGCCCCGCTCCCCAGGTCGTCGGCGCCGCGCCGGCGCCATCGCCGTACTGACCCTAGCCCTGGCCGCCTTCCCGTTGGGAACCGTCGCCATCGACCAGTTCAGCGATGTCCCCGACAGCAACGTCTTCCACAGCGACATCAACGCCATCGCCGCCGCAGGAGTCACCACTGGCTGCGGTGGAGGCCAGTTCTGCCCGAGCGCCTTCGTGACAAGAGAGCAGATGGCCGCCTTCATGAATCGGCTGGGCGCGCTGGGTGCGGGCAAGACGCCGGTGGTCAACGCCACGACCGTGGATCGATACAACGCCAGGGACATCAACCGCCTGGCTCGCGCGGCGTCCCAAGCGCTCGAGACGGCGGCCGCGACCAGCGCAACCCTTGGCACCACCATGACTACGCCGGCCCTTGGCTGGCTGATGGTGCTGGGCAATGCCGAGATGAGCATCACCGGCGCGAACGACGCAGACGCAATCGCGTGCGACCTGTTCGTGGATGGCCTGCCGGTTCTCGGCGCCCGCGTGGTCCAGATGATCTTCAAAGATGATTTCCTGTCGGCCAACTATTCCATCGCCGGCGACGTCGGCACATGCAGCCCGATGGGTGTCTTTCCGATCTGCTCGGCCACCACCTACGACTTGGAACTGCGGGTCACCAGCATCGGCCCCAATGCAGATGTCGGCAACGCGGTGGTGATCGCGGAGTACATCCCGTTCGATGGCAACGGCCAGCCGCCGATCTGCGTGATCTGACCCGGGGCTAGAATCGGCGGCGTGCCCGGGCGATCGGCCCACCCATTCGATGCGCAGGTGGGGGTCATCGGCGCTGGCCCGGTGGGGCTCACCCTGGCCGGGAGGCTGGCGCAACGCGGCGTATCGGTCCTCCTCCTGGAGCAGCACCCAAGCCGTGGCGGCGCGGGGTCCAGGGCACTCTGCATGCAACGCGAGACGCTCGAGATCTGGGCCCGCCTCGGAGTCGGGGAGCAGGTCGCCAAACGCGGGGTGCAGTGGAGTATCGGCCGCACCTACTTCCGCGGACGGGAGTTGTTCAGCGTGCGGCTGCCCGGCGCCGGCGACGACCATTTCCCGCCCTTCGTCAACATCAACCAGACGGAGGTCGAGGCGCTCCTCCTCGAGCGAGTGGAGCAACTCCGCCAGGTGAACCTGCGCTGGGGCCACCAGCTGACTGGGGTGGTGCAGGACGCCGACGGCGTTGGCCTGCGAGTCCGCACCGAGTCGGGCCAAGGCGCCGAGGCACGCTTCCGGGTCCGCTACCTGGTCGGCACCGATGGCGCGCACTCCGGCGTGCGCGGCCTGCTGGGGATGGGCTTCCCCGGCCACAGCCATGACGATCTCTTCCTGATCTGCGACATCCGCGCCCGGCTCCCCTTCCCCAACGAGCGGCGCTTCCACTTCGACCCGCCCTGGAACCGGGGCCGCCAGGTCCTGATCCACCCCCAGCCCGATCACACCTGGCGGATCGACTGGCAGGTCCCGCTCGGGACCGATGTCGAGGCTGAGCGCAACAACGGCCGCCTGGAGCGGCGCATCCGCGCCGTGATCGGGTCCGATACCCCGTACGAACTGGTCTGGCTGACCGCCTATCGGTTCAATCAGCGGGTGGTGGACCGATACCGGGTGGGGCGCGTCTTCGTGGCCGGCGACGCGGCCCACGTGATGAGCCCGTTCGGGGCCCGCGGCCTCAACTCCGGCGCGGCCGATGCCGAAAACCTGGCCTGGAAGCTTGCCCTGGTCCTCGCCGACCAGGCGCCCGCGCCGCTGCTGGAGAGCTACCACGCCGAGCGTCGCGCGGCAGCCCTCGACAACCTGGCCGCGACCGACGCCACCATGCGCTTCATGGTCCCGCGCGGGCCGCTGCGCCGGGCGCTGCGCAACGCGATCCTGCTCGGCTCGGTGCGCTGGCCGCGCCTGCGCCGGTTGGTGAACTCCGGTCGCCTGGCCCAGCCGTTCGTGTACGCCGGCTCGCCCCTGGTGGCCGCCTCAGACCACCCGGATCCGCGCCTGCCCCAGCCTGGGGCGGTCGCGCCCGACGCGCCGTGCGGCGAGTTGCGCAGCGGGGCCGAGGCCGGGCCACCTCTGAGCAGGCTACGGGAACTGTTCGGCGACCGATTCGTGACGCTGTTGGTCCACGACGCGCCGGATGCTGCCGCGCGCGCCGCGGTCCGCGCGGCCGGACTGGCGTGGCCGGTGCCGGTCGGCGTGGCGGTCCTCGGGCCGGAGATGCCGCTCACCGGGGTGACGGTCCTGTCGGATCCTCGCGGCGCGATCCGGGCCGCATACGGAGCATCTGGTCCGCGGGCCTTCCTGGTGCGCCCCGATGGACACCTCGCCGGGTCGCTTGGGTTGCCTCGTCCCGAGGCGGTCGACGGGCTCTCGGCCCTTGTCGCCCGCTCGATCGGGGCCTAGTCCGGGCCGGATCCCCCGGCGCAGCAGGCGCGCCGTCGCAGGTTGGCGGTTCCCTCAACGGCGGCTGCCGCGTTACAACACGCGGTCGTGGCCCCGACCAGCCGCAGCTCCGCCGGCCGTGGGGTTTCGTGAACCAGGTGCGCTCGAGGTCGACCAGCAGCCGCAGGTGCTCCACCTCGTTCGCCGCATAGCGTCGGTAGCCGTTCTCGCCGCGCGTCGGACGGGGAAGCCAGCCCCCCGTTCTCCGCGGTCACGCCGGCACCTCCCGCAGCGATGCCGCATGGGCCAGCAACCGATCGCGCTGCGCCTCTGCCTCGGCGCCGCTCAGCTTCGACCCGTACCACGCCACCGAGAGGCTGGTGCGCGCTGCGTCAGTGTCGTCCCCGCGGAGTTCTGCCCGCACGGAGAGATGCCCGATCCCCGGTCGCGTTGCGCGTCGTGCGAACGCCTCGAACGGCCGCCACTCCAGGATTTCCTCCAGGCTGTTGAGCCGCTCTGCGGCGCACGTGCTCAGCGTCCCAACGCCGCGTCGTCCGCCGATCGGCTCCTCGTCGATGCGCATCAGCCCCTCCCAGGCCTGCCGGCGGTGGGGCGAGGTCAGTTCCTCCCAGACTGTCATCGGAGCAGCGGCAACGCTCAACTCGACTCGGGCCAGCGCTGTCCCGCGTGGCGCCTGCCAACGCGGTGCCGCGTCGCGGCCACGGCGCGCCAGGTCCAGCAGGTGGACCGGTACCTCACCAATATGTTCGAAGCGCTCTATCGCCGGCGTCGCGCCGAGCGCGACAGGGTCCAGTCCCAGCGCCGCGGCGCAGGCATCGGTGAAGAGCAGGTAGCGCCCCACGCCGGCGGCAGCAGGCGCATCGGCCTTGAGCAGGCGGTGGACGATGATCGCATCGGTCCCGCCTAGCTCCTCGCGTCCGGCCACCCGGTGGCGGACCACGCTGCCGGCGTGGGCAACGAACTTCAGGTCAAGCTGCGGGACGCGCTTGCAGGACTCGCAGTCGCAGGTCGTTGCTGCCGCCAGCCCGGTCAATCGGCGGCCGAACGCGTCATCGGCAGCCTCCACCGCGTCGAGCAGCATCGGGCCGTCCACGCGCTCGAGGGGAGCCGCCAGGAAGGCGGCGTCCCCTTCCAACTTGATCAGGCGGAACATCGGACGAAGCTGGCGAATCACCGTCTCGACCAGGTCGCCGGCCATCGCCGGAGCGTGGTCCGGCTCCGCATTGGCCAGGTAGGCGGTGTACCCGGACAGATCGGCAATCAGGAGGCAGACGCGCTCGATCGCACCTTCGCGGGCCACGGTCGGCCGGGGGCCTGCCGTGGTGTCGATCCCGGCCATTTCAGCCGGCGCGGCGTCGCAGGTTGGCGAGTGCGAGACCGCCAAGCGCGATCAGCAGGGTTCCCCACAACACCGCTGTGAACGGGCTGTCAGCCCCCGAGGCCATTCCACCGTCGGGAAGGGTGCCGCCCGATGACGCTGGGCTCGCTGGCGCGCTCCCCACGGGTGTACCCGGGGGTGTGGGACTCGGGGTACCCGGCGGGGTTGGGGAGGCCAGCGGTGTGGGGCTTGGTGTCGGTGACGGCGTCGCGGCCGCTCGAACGGTGATGGTCCCTGTCATTGAGGCGTGGAAACTGCAGCGGTACGCATACGCGCCCGCCAGATCAAAGGTGAAATCGAAGGTGGCAGCCGTTGATAGCGTTCCGGAGTCGAACGAGGTTGGCCCACCGGTAGAGGTGGCGGTGTGCGTCGCCGCGTCGGCGTTGGTCCAGCGAACCATCTGACCGACATCAATGCTGAGGTCCTGGGGGGCGAAGGCGAACCCGGCGATGCTGACCGCCACGGGTGTGCCACCGCCATGGGCCATGGACGTCGTTGAGCCCAACCACCAGCCGCCAACAATTCCTGCGATCAGCAGGACGCCCAGCAGTCGCGCCGACCAGCGACGGCCAGTCATGGCTGGTTGCCCCCGGCTGACGGCGTAGGCGACCATCTGAGCTGGCTCCTCGTTGCGGCCGGTTCCGCCGGCTGACGGAGCAGCCTAGACCCTGGAGCCACTCCAATGTCAAGCCTCGGAGGCGCCACGACGTGTGGATAACTCCCGAACGATCCGAGAAAGTGGTGGATAACCCATCTTGTGGGGCGCGCGGGGCGGGCGCATCCTTCGGCGGTCCCGAAGGGGCAGTTGGCGCACTGGAGATCACATCAACGGTCGCCGCGGTTCCTTCGGGACATTTCCTTGCCTGTCGCGACCCTTGTGCCAACCCTCGCAGCGACCGATACTGGCCGGACGATCCCGGTCGGGTAGTTGGCGGCCGTTGACCGATGGCGGTCGCGGGCCAGACCGGACTGCCGGCGTGCGCCCGATGCCTTATCGCCGCCTGTTCCCGATCCTCGCCCTCGCGCTCTGCCTGGCCGCGTTCCCGTTGGGAATGCTGGCCGGCCACCAATTCACCGATGTCCCCGATGTCAACCCGTTCACGCCGACATCGCCGCCATTGCCGATGCCGGCGTGACGAGTGGCTGCGGCGGGGGCAAGTACTGCCCGAGCGCGTTCGTCACCCGCGAGCAGATGGCCGCCTTCATGAATCGACTTGGTGCGCTGGCCTCAGGGAAGACCCCGGTCGTCAACGCGGACAGGGTGGATGGCTTTGATTCCACCGCATTCCTGGGCGACCACCCCGAGGTGCGGTGGAACTTTACGACCCCGGTTCGGTGTGACCCTTCGAGGCCGACTCGGGCGGAGCGGCGCTCAGGTTCCGCTCCCGCCGCTCCCACGAACCTATTCAGTACGGCACTGGTACGACCGCCGAGGGTCCATCCACTGGTCGCCGAATGCACCCGGTGACTGACGCGACCGATAAGGGGCCTTCTGGCCGGTCCGCTGGCCGGTCCGCCGGTCGTACCAGGCTCTGGCGGAATAGTCCCTGGGCCACGCAGCCCCGCGGCCACGCGGCGACTCCCCCGGCAGCGGCGCCGGGTCGACGCCAGTGGGCCACTCCCTCGCGCAATGGCCGGCACGACCCCGACCCCGGTGCTTCTCATCTGCCGCGCGCGGCCGCCGCCGGACCGGCTAACCGGAGCTGCCACGCTGCCGTCCCGTGACCATCGACTGGGGCGTCCGGGCTAGAAGGCCCAGCCGCCGTTGGCAAACTTCATGGCGAAGAAGCCATACCCGAGCAACGACACCGCGCCCAGCGCCGCGGCCACCTGCCAGCGGCTGGACACGACTGCCATTGCCGCGTACAGGGGGAAGAGGGTCAGCGCATAGCGCGGCACGCTCAGCACGAACGAGGTGGACACGAAAAGCAGCCAATTGCCGGCCATCCACACGAACCAGCTCGGCCGAAAGCGCGTCGCCACCACAACCGTTCCAACCAGCCCGATCCCGATGAAGAGCAGCTCCATCCAGCCGATCATCAGCCGCGTCTCGGGGTCCTCATGGCTGAGCCAGCCGAAGACGCCGGCGATCCCCTCCCACGGCGGGGCGAGCGATTTGAACCAGTGCTCGTCCTGGATCCGCAGGAACGCAAACGGCTCGCCGTAGACCGCCTGGTTGACCCCCAGGTAGACCCCGAACCCGACCAGCACCAGCCCGATGCCCAGCCATTCCGGGCGCAGCCGCCGCTCTCCCGGCGGCCTGGCGAACCATTGGGTGGCAGCCTCCGCTGCCAGGGCGGGAACCAGGATCAGCCCGTTGACCCGGGTCAGTGCCGCCAGCCCGCCCAGGAGGCCGGCCAGCCACCACCGATCGGTGCGTGCGGCCAGGAACGAGCCCAGGACCAGGGCCATGAAGAGGGCCTCGGTGTAGCCGATGTGCAGGAAATAGGCGGTCGGGAAGATCAGGGCGAAGATGGCGGCGCGCCCCGCCACCCCCGGATCGGTCTCGATTCGGACCAGTCGATACAGCAGCGGCGCCATCAACAGCGATGCGATGCCACTCACCACGAACGCCGACAGGAGCACGTCGCCGAGCACGAATTTCACCGTGGCGACCAGCCACGGGAAGAGCGGGTAGAAGACGATGAACAGGTCGAGGTCGCAGGTCTTGCTGTAGGTGGGCGAATAGCAGGCGCCGGGCTCCAGGGCGCCGGGGACCGAGGGATCGTTGGCGAGGTAGCCCCAGTTGGCGATGTCCAGGTAATGGGGCGTGTCCCAGTGGTTCCACAGCCCCAGGACGCCGGAGACGCTGCCCACCGAGCCTTCGCTCACCAGCCCGTAGGCGATCACGCCATACAGCAGGGTCGCCAGCTTGGCGGCCAGGACGACGCCGGCCAGCAGCCAGTCGCTCGGCTCCAGGCGGCTCATGCTGCGCAGCACCGCGGCAGGGTAGCAGGTGGCCCGCCGCGGGTTGTCTCCGCCCGCCTGCTAAGATTCGGCTCCGGTCGGGGCGTAGCGCAGGTGGTTAGCGCGCAGCGTTCGGGACGCTGAGGTCGGAGGTTCGAGTCCTCTCGCCCCGACCATACCCACGTCCTCGCGCTTGCGGGCAGACATTCCAAGGAGCCAGGCGTAGTCGCCGCGCGGGTGAACCGCCACCACGCGTGAGCCGAGCAGATCAATCCGTTCCAGGATCTCGATCGCGGCCTGCTCCTTGAGCTCGCCGGGCACATCGACGTCGCGCCACAGGCCACCAACGTCCGCCAGCAGCCCGCGTGCCCGCTGCAGCTCATCGATGCCCGCTTGGCGGTGAATCGGCCGCGGCGGCGCATCCAGCCGCCTCCAGGCGCGCGTGAAGGCGTCCAGGTTGATGGTGCCAGCCGCCAGGGCCGCCTGCAGATCAGCGCGCTGGCTAGCGGTCTCCGCGTCGGTCTCGACCGTGGGCGCGCTCTCCTCCGTCGGCAGCCGCATCAGGCGCAGGACCGTCGCCACCTCATCGTCGCTCAACTGCACCTGGTCGAAGAGCGCCGCGATCTGCTCCTCGACCACATCGGCGCGGCAGGTGAGGCTCGGGGCGCAGGCCGGGCGGGCCACATGCCGCAGGCGGCGGATCTGATTCGAGGCGTCCCCGTGATAGCCGCAGCCGCATGCCGCGCAGCGCAGCAGGCGGGCGACCGGATAGGAACGCCGGCCAGCCTCGCCGCCGCCGGCGGAGTGTCGGGTGTGGCGCGCCCGACGCATGGCCTGCACGCGCTCGAACAGAACCGGATCGACCGGTGCCGGGAAGGTGGCCGGCCGCTCCTCCTCGTCGGGCCGCCCGGGGTGACGAGCCACCCGCCCGGCATACAGGCGGTTCTGCAGGATCTCCTCGATGCGGTACTCGCTTTGCCCTAGCGCCCGGCCGATTGAGGCGTCGCTGTGGGTGCCAGTTGCATACAGGTCAAACGCGCGGCGCGCCAGGTCAAGATCAGGCCCTTCCGCGGGCGCTAGCAGCCGGTGCTCGCCGACACGGGCGAACCCAAGCGGCGGATGCCCGCCCGGATCGCTGTGGCGCTCCCACTTCTGCTTGAGACCAAGCGTCACGTTGCGCGACAGCCTCCGGAGGTAGGCCGCGTCTCCAACGGCCTTGAGCCCCTGCAGCTCGTAGGTATCGGTGTTGCCCGCAATCAGGCTCTCGGCGCAGAACACCACGCTGATGCCGAGGAGCTCCAGGCGGTTGAGGTAGACGTAGTGGTCCGCGGGATTGCGGGCGAAGCGGCTGGTGTCGTAGCAGAGCAGGACGTCGAAGGCCCCGTGCTCGGCGTCGAGGAGCATGCGCTGGAAGTCGGTACGCCGCAGGGTGTCCTTGCCGCTCACCAGGTCGAGGTATTCCACGCCGGTGGCGCGCAAGCCATAGCGCTCGGCGTAGCGGCGCTGCTCGGCGCGCTGGAGGTGCGGGCCGTAGCGATCGCCCTGACCCTTGGTCGACTCGCGCACATACCCGGCCCAGCGGCGGCCGGCGAGGTCCTCGTGGCGCAGATCAGTGAGGCGCTGAGCGAGCATGCGGGCAGGTCCTAATGCGTGCCCGGTCGATCGGGCGGTCGGACCATACCGTCCTTCGATCCAGGAAGGGAAGTCCGTTCCGCAGCCAACTTGGCCTCCACCATGCGCGCCAAGATCTCGGCCAACCCCGGACTGATCCGGCGGCCGGCACCCTTGGGCCGTTTGCGCTGCGACCCGATCATTCGGATCGATTCCGCCATGGGTACACGCGGTTCCTTGGGCGGCTCTCGGCATGACTGGCCGGTGCGTCGATCGGTGCCATCACGGCGGCTCCGGCAGCGGTGATCCGGTAGCGACCATGCTCGGGCGAGAAGACGTAGCCGCCACGGACCAGCCGGCCCAGGTGGCGCCGCACCGAACGCTCATGGATGCCCACCGCGCTGGCCAGATCAGCCGAAGCCAGTACTCCGCGCACTTGGAGAAGCGAGAGGATCGCCTCGTCCACGCTGGGAGGTTGGCGGCTCATGAGCGGACCACGCCAGCGGCCTGACTGGGCGTCCGATCCCGTCCGGACCCGGCCGAACCTAGCCGGGTGGATCGATGGTCAGCGACTGGCTGGGTGTCCGATCCCGTCCGTACCCGCCCGGAGCCAGCCGCAGGACGGTTCGCCGCGATCGCGCCAAATGCGTCCTGCCCCAGGTCGAGGGTCAGCTCCTCGAAGCCGCCAAGGTGGTCGAACCTGGCCAGCGCGGTGGCAACCTCCTCGAACCCGACCGCTGGCCGCCCGTCGCCGCGTCGGTTGCGATCGACCGCTTCCCGCAAGTAGCCCACCAGGTCCGCAAGCGCCAATTCGAGGAGCAGTTGCCGGGCGATAGGATTCATGTGAGCGGCGCCAGCTCGGATGGTGGCGCTGGTGCCGCTGGAACCGGGTGGGGGCGCGGCCCGTGCGACCGTCGGGCCGCCGCTCCACCGGCGGCGCATAGCCCGCAGTTGGCCGGGTGCCGGTCACCAGGGCGCTGAATCAGGAACCGCTCCTGGCGGCCGACCTCCCAGCGCTGGTCGTCGGGCGGCACGTCGCCGTAGTCGATGGTCTCCAGCTCGTAGCCGAGCCGCGCAAGGCGGAGGGCAACGAACAGCGGACTGCCGTTGGCTAGGTACCAGGTGTAGCCGGCTAGGCTCGCCCGCCAGGTCGCGCCACGCTGCGCGAATTGGAGCGCCCAGCCGCGGGACCAGCTCGCGCGGCGGTGCCATCTGGGCAATGGTGGGAAGCCGAGCCGCTCCGGCATGCTGCCCATCTCCTTGCCCAGGTACTTTGCGACGTAGGCGCCGGCCTGCCTGCCCACCGCTCGGACGTCGGCGATCTTGCCGAAGCCGGCCTTGCGCGCCGCGTACCTCAGCCACGGCAGAGGCATGAACGGGCCGCGGAACAGCACGTGCAGGTGGGCGTGACCGCGCTGCTGGCGCTCAATGACGGCGAAGTACTCGAACTCCGAGCGTCGGAAGCGGCGGCGCAACAGCTCGCGGAACCGCTTCCAACGTGGTCGCAGCTCCTCGTACGAGTGCGCGTAGGCCTCGTCGCCAGGCGAGGTGAGGGTCAGCATCCGGACCCGCTCGCCGCTGGTGAAGCCGGCCAGCGCCCGAGCCACCATGCGTCGTCGCAGTCGCTTCGCACAGTGCGGGCAACTCCAACGCCGACAGCGAAGCGCGGTGACTCGCACCTTGCGCTCGGCGAAACCGACCAGCGAGTCTTCTTGGCAGCGCCAGATCATTTGCGTCGCTCCGGCCGGCTGGTGGGCTTGGGGCGCGGCTTCGGTGTGGGTCGAGGGTGCGTGCCGAGAATCTGTCGAGGGTCAAGGGGAGGCCGGCCCCCTGGCGCCGCCGGCGAACGAGGGGCAGTCAACCCCCTCAGGCGCCCGCGGGGGGGGGGCACCCCGCGGGCCGAGCTTTCGCCGCC
>JBKJYH010000010.1:0-15304 GCA_046715765.1 Candidatus Limnocylindria bacterium | reverse complement strand
TCCGGGGGCGTCATCGGCCCCGGCGGCGCCTGCTTAGGTACGCCCTCGCGGGCGGGCGGGCCCAGCATGAACGCGCTACCAAAAGATCACCCGCTCGGTCTCGTCGGTGTTGAGATCTTTTAGTAGCACCGCCTTGTTTCCGCGTTGAGCGTCGTCGACAAACTTTAGGACCGATATCGCCCGCTTTAGCGTCTCGGTCATGGTGACCTGCTCCTGGGCCGCCAGACCTCTGAGGATCGTCAGAGTTTCGATAGGCAGATTGACTGAAATTTTCCGGTAGCTAGGCTCTTTTTTGATTGCCATATCAGGCTCCGGTCTGCTGCGCAGGGAGATCGTCGGGTGGCTCCAAGTAGATAGCGCTGATCATCTCGGGCAGGCCCAAACTGTTGATCACTTCGGCGAGGGCGTCGGCGATGACGCTCAGGTCCGGCACGGCCGCCCCGGAGGCCGGGGGCACCGTGGGCCGGTCGAAGGTGACGTTGATTTCCATGAGCGTGTCGTCGTGGTGCCCGTCCATGCTCAGGATGGTCACGCCCGGATTCGCGCCCAGCCAGGTGGCCAGTTTCCGGGCGGCGGCGACCGGTGTGGGCGCCATGATGACTCTGCGGTAGACCAGGCGGTCTTTCGGGGCCTTCATCTGGCGGCCTGATGGACCGGGCGCACCTTGACCGGCTCGCGGACCGTTGCAAGGAGCCGCTCACCGTTGGGTGTGGGGCGGCCCGCGCGGATCGCGGCGACCACTTCGGGGGTGCTGGCGATGCGGTCGTAGTCGCGGCACCACACGGCGAACCAGCGCGGTGCTGGTTCGCCGCTTTCGCGGTCTTCCTCGGTCTTGATCCACCCGCCGCAGTCGCAGCCGGGGATCGCGCAGGCGTCGGTGGTGCTGGCCCGGGACGACGTGGCGCGGTAGTGGGCCACGCGCCCGGCGACCATCGGGCAGGCGCTGGTGGTGTAGCCGGCGCAGGGGGCGCAGCACGGCGGGACGTCGGTGGTGAAGTCGTCGAGCTGATCGTCGCCCATGAAGAACACGTAGGGCCCGTCGATCTTGATCCCGCACACCTGGCAGATGCCGTGCAGCATCGACTGGTTGGCCTTGCGCCCTTCGCATCCGGCGAAATCGAACGTGCCATCGGCCATGGCCAGGGCGATCCACGGGACCGCCTTGCCGCCCTGCACGGGGCGGTGCGCTAACTGCGCGGGGACATCGTTCACGACAGCAGCCCCATGTCGAAGGGGCGTTCACCGATGTACTGGGCGCAGGTGCACATAACGCGACGACCCCCGAGGGTGGAGACGTGCTCGCAGCGGTTGGCGCCGTTGGGACTGTGATGGCTCAGGGAGTGCCCACAACTGCAGTGATAAGGATCTGCGGGTGGTGGGGCTGGGCGGCGGAACCTTCCCGTCACCCAGCCCACCGCGAGGAGCGCGGCGCCGATGACCATGTCGAGCGAATCGAGGAGGATCATGTGCTGGTACTCCCTTGGGGCGGGATGCGTTGCTGTGGTGGGGGCCACAGAACGGTATCAGCAGGTGAGCATCAACCTCGACTTCGTCGAGCTACCGGTGCGCCCCGGCGGGTAGTGGTGATCACCATCGTCGCGGATCGGCGGCCTCGTGCGCGGCGTTGGACCGGCGGGTTTCACTCGGATGGCTGTACGCCTCGGGCGATCAGCACCTCGGCAATGGTGATTGACCTGTGGGTCGAGGGCCAGGAGATGGTGTCCAGCCGCGCCCACAGCATCCGGTCGGCCGCACACGGCTCCCGACCCTGCGCGGCGATGTCGTTTCGGTGCCGGTCGATGGCGCGGGCCACCGCGAGCAGCGTGTCGTTGTAGAGGTCGAGTCGCATCTCGCGGCGGATGTCGCGGGCTAGCCGTTTCGCGATGATCAGCTTGCCTTGCACGATCTCTTGGAAGTACCGGGCGTCGATCTTCCACTGTTCGTACTCGGTGAGTAGTTGCTGAAAATCGTCGTAGGAGAGTGAGCGTCCGCCTCGGGTCACGTTCACCTGCGCGCGGCGCTTGGTGAACTCGGCGTGCAGGTTCTCCTGGATCTTGCGGAGGGCACTCTCGGTGGACACGACGTAGCGATTGGAGAGCAGCGTCTCCCAGATCGGGTCCTTCGGGTGGCGCAGCGCCTTGGGGATGAACGTGTCGGCGGCGGCGTGGTTGTCCGGCTCGTACGGGATCGCGGCTGGGAGCCCGGAGGGGAACGCGGGCACCGCGAACGGGTCGGTGGGCTGGTCCACTACGACCACCCGTGGTTGGTGCGGCACTCGTCGATGGTCTGCTTGAGGATCTGCGCCAGGCCCAGGGCGCGACGGGTGAGGCGTAGGTGCAGGTCGTCGCGGACGTAGCGCCTGGTGGTGGTGATACCGGTGTTCAGGTTGTGGTGGGCGGCGTAGAGGTTGCCGTTGTGGTGCCCTATCGCCACCGAGCTGAGCCGTTCCGGGGCGGTGAGGTCGGAGACGTCGAGGTCGAAGCGCGGGCCGTGGAGGGCGATCTGGACTCCGATGAACATGAACGGCGTCGGTGCCATCGCCAACCCGGTGGCGATCGCCCCGACGCTATGGATGTGGTGTTCGAGCAGCCGGGTGACTTCCTCCTCGGTCGAGACGTCCTCGGCGCCGGGCAGGACGACCGAGACCGGGCGGAGCTGCCCGCGCCCAATGGTCTCGGCGAGAACGTACGCGGCGGGGGGCATCCGCTCGGGGGCCGCCCGGAAGTCGGCCTCCAGAGCGACCGTGTAGTTGAAGATGTCCAGTTCATCCATGGATGATGATCCTTGTTCAGCGACGTGATGGGGGCGATCACCGTAACGCGAGTCCGCGCCCGATCGGTAGCGCCGAGCCGTTTCGACCATGATGCACAGACCGGGAAGGAGACCACGTTGGACACCGACACCGCGCCACGGCGGCCGGGCCCGCAGGCGCGGGTGACCCTCGCGATGCGGGCCCTGCTGGAGGAACTGCTCCGCGAGCCCGACAGGCAGCGCTACGGCCTGGACCTGATCAAATCCTCAGGGTGCTCCTCGGGTGCGCCCTACCAGATCTTGAAACGTCTGGAGCAGACCGGGTGGATCACCGGAGAGTGGGAGGACCCCCGCACTTCCCGCCCGGGGCCGCTCCGCAAGTTCTACACCCTCACCGACCTCGGCCTCACCGAGGCGCGGCGGGTCCTCAAGGCGCCGCCGCGATGAGCCTGAAAGTCATGGCGATCAAGCCCGCCCGTGGCAGCACCGTGCACCTGCACTCCCCCGGCTATCAGCCCAGCGCCCGGCCACGCCCCCACTCGGACATCTCCGCGATGTGCGGGGCCCCGGTGTTTTTCGGGAACCCGACCGCGTCCTACGAGAACGTGCCCTTGGAGTTGGCCCTGCGGTGGACAGCGCTCACCCCGTCACCGGAGGACCCTCGCCCCTCGTGGGAGTGGTGCCGCAACTGCCTGGGCCACGTCGTGCGGGCGTTCGGGTTGGAGCAGGCCGTGCTCAACACCGTTGCCGAGCGTCAGCCGTCTGCGCCGACGGGCTCGGTGTAGGGCGGCGCGCAGCGCGGCCAGCCCAACGCGAGGAGCGCGCGCTCGACCCGTGGGTACACGGGGTGGTCCTTGCCGAAGCGGTGCCACAGGCCGAAGCACTGGGGGCACTTCCAGAACAGGCCGCCGTCGTAGAACCCGAGCACCTTCACCATGATCGAGGCGTCGCCCTGCTCAGCCTGGCAATGCGGGCAGTGCGAATAGTTCGCCCCGCTCATCGCTTCGCCTTCGAGGTGATTGCACCACTCTCCGGGGATACGATGATGTACCCGTGGTTGTTGGGTAGTGACACGATCTGCTCGTCGTATTCGAGGTTCAGCGTCAGCGCCCGGAAGAATCCTTCCAGGAAGCGAGTCCAATGCAGCTCGCCCAATCCTCTGATGAACTTGGCCGAGCTGCGCTGGTACGCCAGTTCAAATGGGTTTGTGAATAGTTCGTGGGACTGCTGATTCTGAACCCAAATGTCTTCGTACATTTCGTTTGCCGTGGAGAACGGCCCCTCCACGACCTCGTCGATCTGGATGGCTATGTCGTCGGGGTCGGTGTCGACCCGGGCGTGCCAGGCGTGCCCCCGCGTGCTGATGAGCACCGCCATTGCCTGGGCGGGCTCGTACTTCGGCGCATCGTCTTCGAGATCGTCCGGGACTCCTCGGGCGTAGAGCAGCGCCCCGGCCAGCAGGTAGGTCACGAGAGCACCGGCCACCTCCTGGTTGTACAGTGGGTCGACGGGCGCGCGGGTCGCGGCTTCAACGGTGAGGATTCGCGCATCGACCAGCAGCTTGGCCGTCTCCAGCCACTCATGCTCGTTGTCCGATCCGAGCGGGAACGGGCGTGCTTCGACAGACACGCCCGTCAGGCGGCACCATTCGAGATAAGCGTTCTGAACGTCAGAATTGGGGAACAATCTAGTCACCACCGTTTTGGTTTTTGAGCGTGTTTATGTGGGCGAGTGCTTTGGCTATTCGTTTCCAGTTGCCCGCGCCGCGCGCGCGGCGCGCACCGCCGTGGCTGTCGAGTAGGCGTCGCACGATCGGCACCGGGACATAGCTGAATACGGGGCCATTGGCGTATTCCTGCCACACGTCCCACGGTTCGGGGCGGGCGCTGAGGAGCCCGCACTCGACGCTGATGTATGGGCCCCGAACTTCGTGCGGTGGCGGCAGGAAACTGGTCCACGGTGGGCTGTGGTGGGACGTGGAGTGGGTTAGCGGCCCCGCCAGGATGCTGATCTGAAAACCGTCGGCGCAGGTGAGGTAGGTGTTGCCGTGCCTACCGGTGAGGCGCCCGTTGATGAAGTCGAACCCGGGGTAGTTGCCTGCGGCGACGATGACGTCGAAGGCGTCGTGCGGGCCGGGGCGCGGGACACTGTGGTGATGCCCCATGCTCAGGCCGTCCCGGGGCGGGAAGCTATGCACTGCGGGCAGTGGGTGCGGTACAGCTCGTGACTGCTGTCGGCGTAGGTGAGGATGAATCCCCCCGTGACGAGCATGTGCAGGATTGCGTTGGCGATGGTGGAGTAGACACCGCCGAGGAACAGCACCGCCACAACGGCCACGGCCAACAGCATGATCGGCACGCAGTAACGGCGGACCCAGTGATGCAGTGTGAACACCCGCGCGCGGATGCGCACCTGCCGAGCCGTGTCGGCGGCACTTCTCGTGGTGCAGATGCGGCACCTCGCCGCGTCGTGCCGCTTTTCGACGACCATCATCCCGAGCACCGCGCCCGAGACGACGACGACCAGCGGGATCACGTGCGGCGGCACGCCTTCCTGGAACGTCGTGATCGCTCCGGCCACAGCGACAACGACGACAGCGAACAGCCACCACAGGCCCATCAACAGTGTGATCCCCGGCGCGGCGTGCGCGATTCGGGAAGCGAGTGCGGGTTGCATGGCAGGTGCCGGCGATGACATCGAGAACTCCTCGGTGGGGTGCGCGGTGGGGGCGGCGAGTACGGACGGTACCGCCCGCGTCGAGTGGTGGCGCGGGCAGCCACCGGTCATGATCGTTGTTCCGGGCAAGGCGGAGCGAGGTTTTCTGATGTGGACGGTGCAAGCGTGCGGGAGAGACGGAACGCCGAGGGTGTGGCGCAACGGTTCACGAACCGTGCAGTGCATGTCGGCTGCCGACGGCGGTGAGCCATTGTTCGCCGCGAGCGACACCTACACCCTCCCCGGGCTTTACAACTCGCTGCGGGCCGCTCAGATGGCGCACGACGCCGACCGCGACCGGCTCGCCAGGTTGAGCGAGCACACCCCCCGCCCGTTGAGCGTGGACGATGTGCGGGCACTGCTGTGAACGGTTGGTCTGTGCGGCGCGGGATCACCCGCACCGTCGTCCTTACCCGCCGATGGGCGATCAAGCTGCCATCGCTACGTGCCCACGGACTCGGCCCGCGCGGGGTGTTGTGGAGCCTCACCCGTGGCATCCAGGCCAACCTGTCGGAGGCGGAGTGGTCCGGAACCCCGGGGACGTGCCCGGTCCGGTGGACCCTGTTCGGGGTAATCAACGTCTACCCCCGGTGCGGCGAGGTTCGCGCCCTGCCCTCCGAGCAGGAGCTGGCCGACATCGGCTTCCTCGGTCCCATCGACCGCAAGCCCCCCAACCTGGGGTACCTCAACGGGAAGTTGGTGTGGATCGACTACGACATGTCGTGGAACGACAAGCCGCCGTGCCTGCACGCACTGCACCCTGGGTGATCACCACAGCTCGCCCTGCGGTCGGGCCAACGAGATCCGCGCCTGCGGCCATGCCGGTTCGTCGGCGGTCAACGCGACCGACCGCAACCTCCAGTCCTCACACACCGTCACCACCCCCGATTCTTCGCTGAGCAGCTCGGTGGTCAGCGTCTCGTCGACCTGGATCGCGGTGGGCACCTCACCGCCCCCGAGCAGGACGTCGGCGAGGTCGCGCAGCGCCAGCGACCCGGCGGCGCGGAGCGCTTCGAGGACCAGCCACCCGAGGCCCATGACACGGGTGTCGTCGGCGATGAGCCTGTCGACGACACCGATCTGCATCCGGCCGGCGGTCAGCGGCAGCGGCATCGACGCGGTGCGGATGCCGCTCGCCGGAGTGCACAGGCGTCGGGCGCCGATGGTGTCCTCGTCGAGGACGGCGAGGACCCCGGACCAGCGTTCATGGTGGACGCTGGTGTCTAGCACGTGGCGATCTCGGATAGGCGCGGCGGCGTCGACGTCGTCCTGCAGGCCCCGCCACACCGCAGCCCTGATGCCGGTGCCGCGCTGCAGCCGGTCGGCGCGGGTGGTGGTGACCGGGGTGGTGCCCGCCAGGATGCCTTTGAGTTCGCCCGCGTCCAGGCGGCTGTGTCGAGCGAGGTCGTCGATGGTGCCGTCGTGCTCGCTCAGCCACCTGCGCAGCGCGTCGGCCGGACTCAAGCCCACGGGGCCTCCCTCTTGGGTGTTCCAGCATGTATACGTGATCATGATGGGGTTTGATGTGGTGTTCGGCTACACGATCACCAACGAGAGGATGTCCCGTTGAGGTACTTCTATGACACCGAATTCGTCGACAACGGCACGACCGTCGAGCTGATCTCGATCGGGATCGTCGCCGAGGACGGCCGCGAGTACTACGCCGTCAACAAGTCCGCCCCATGGGAGCGGGTGCGCCGCAACCGGTGGCTGATGGACAACGTCGTCCCGACACTGCCCCGAGGGCACCTGCAGCGCAAGGACTCCCCGCAACGCTGGCTGGTCGACTTCGAGGACCCTATTGTGAAGCCGCGCGCGCACATCGCCGCCGAGGTGCTGCAGTTCGTCAACCCAGACACCCACGGGCAGGTGGAACTGTGGGCTTGGTACGGCGCCTACGACCACGTCGTCCTGGCGCAGATGTTCGGACCGATGGTGAACTTCCCGGCCGCGTTCCCCATGTGGACCAACGACCTGCGCCAGGAGCAGCGGCGCCTGGGCGACCCGGTGCTGCCCGAGCAGCCCGACGGGGCGCACAACGCCCTGGCCGACGCCAGACACAACCTCGTGCGGTTCAAGCACCTACTGGAGCTGGCCCAACCGCAGCATCTGCTCGGCGTAGCGCGCTAGCGCTCACGCCCCGGCGAACATCAGGAAGAAGTTCGCCTGGCCGGTGCCGGGGACCTCCAGGCCGTAGGCGGCGGCGATGTTGTCCCGGGTTCCGGCCGGGGCGCCGATCGCCGGGTCGGTGACCGCGCTGTCCACGGCCGGTCGCAACTCCCTGGGCTTCGCCGGTACCTGGCCGAGGTCGTACCAGATGGCCAGGAAAGCGTTCTGCCAGTTCAGGTCGATCGTCCCGGCGTTGCCACCGCCGGAGCGCCATCGTGAGACCGTCCAGAACGCGCGCCACGCCCCGGCGTTGAACACCAGCGCCCCGGAGTCGGCGCGGTAGATGATGTACCCGGCGGTGACGGTCTGCGTTGCGGTGTAGGTGGTGCCGTTGGCGTTGGCGCAGTTGGTGAACTCCTGCGTGAACGGCGAGAGGTTGACCAGGTTCGTCGGCTGCGTGGCCGAGCCGTCGGCGATGTCGACCTCGTCGCCGAGGTTACCCACGGGTGTCGTGTAGAACTGGCCGGTCGTGAGCGCCTGCACCCCGGCCGAGTTACGCCAGATCGGGTACGTCTTGGCCGAGGCGGGGACCTTGTGTGGCAGTAGTGACGGCGCCGACTGCAGGAACATCATGCCTGTGAGGATGTTCTCCGGCCGGTACTGCGGGTTCATCACTCGGTTGTCCCGGTAGGTGCCGGTGTAGGACACCGGGTCGCGGCCGGTACCCGCGTCGAACCCGGGGGACACGTCGACGGACAGGGAGTCCTTGTAGCAGATCATGGTGCGCCGCAACGTGTCCCCCGGCGCGAACCGCACCCGCCACAACGCGGTGTTGCCGGAGCCGATGAAGAAGTTGACCCCAGCGTCACGGGCGTTGTGCAGGCAGGCGTACACCTCGTCGGTCCAGTACTCCTGGTGCCCGAGCAAGGCGACCAGAGCGGCGTCGTCGAGCAGGTTGACGTCGTTGTGCAAGTCGATGTTGGAGTAGTAGTCGAGGTTGTAGCCCTGCGCCTCGGCGAAGACGATCTCCGCGAACTCGGAGTCGAAGATGTAGGTGTTTTCGCGAGTGGTCTGGACACTGGACGGCCGGTCGAAGCTCACCGCGTAGGCGCGGCCCGCCGGGTCCAACGTGGCGCCCGTGCCGTTCTCGTAGAGCGAGCGACCCGTCCACGTGTCGGCGCGTGGGCCTTTGTTTCCCGGGGCACCCCAGATGTTGTACGCCTGGTAGGTGAAGTCGGGCAGGATCATCGCGGCTTTGCCGGTCGGGGTGCCGGACCCGACGACGAAGTGGGTCATCGCGAAGTCGGTGGTCACGTCGGTGCGGCGGAACAGCACCAGGTACACCCCTGGGCAGGCCCCCGTCGGGATCGCCCACGTGGCGTTGGTCGTCCATCCACACGACACCGAGCCCAGGGTGGCGTCCACTGTGGGCGCGGGTTGCGTGACGGGCGTGCCCGTGATGTACCCGCTCTGATTGCCCAGGACGTTGCGGGCGGCCATGGCTTCCCAGCCGTAGTAGCCGAGGCGGTAGACCTCGACGCGGAACGGGTTGCCGGTGGAGTGGACCTTGAATTCGACCGTCTCCCCGGGCCGGTAGGAGCACAGGTTGGTGTAGCCGCAGATGTTGGCGTTCGTGCTCACCGGGCCCGGGTACCAGTTCTCCTGCAGGGTGCCCGGCAGGCTGTTCTCCGCGACCACCGCGTTCGCCGGCGGGTTGACCGGCACGCTGTCGGCGTTGGCATAGAGCGCCTGTGCGGCGTAGGACGCCGAGTCGCCGTTGATGAACTGGCTGGTGGCGACATAGTTGCCCGCCGCCTGGGTCTGCGGGTAGCGGCCGGTGGGGGTGACGTCGGCCAGGCCGGACGCCCAGATGAACTCGGTGTTCGCCCCCGGCTGCATCCCGGCGTTGCCGTAGAAACGCCCCACCGGGCCGAAACCGCGCCACTGGTTGATCCCGTTGAACGGGCGGGAGGCGGAGGTCGCCGACGTCGACCACCCTGCGACGAGCACACCCGTCCCCGACGCGAGCGCGACCGCCGTCGCGGTGTTGATCTGCAGGTCGGTGGAGCTGCTCAACGCCTGCCCGGCGTTGTTGTCGGACGCGGCGATGAACGCGCCGACACTGGTCATCTCATAGATCATCCCGGCGACGTTCTCCGCGCCGTTGAGCTTGAACCACAGCGTGGTCGTACCGGTCGGCGGCTGGATGTCCTGCAGCGACACCGACTGCTGGTTCAGGGCCTCAGTGCGCAGCGCCAGCAAGGTGCCCGTCGACCCGCCCAACCTGATCTCGATGACCCGTGCCCCCCCGGCACAGTAGACAACCAGAGTCGACCCGGCCACCGTGGGCGCCAGCTCGAACCCACCCTGACCGTCCGGGCGCTGCAAGGTGACGGTGAACTCCGTCGGGCCGAACGCCTGCTGCCACTTCTGCGGCTCGTGGACCAGTTGCGCCATGTGTGTGCTGTCCTCTACGGGTAGAGCGATTCGAGCGGGAACAGCGTCAGCGACGGGTACACGGCCTCACCGACGGCGCTCTCCAGGACACTGACCCGCGCTTCGAGGGCCGCGATCTGGGCGTTGAGCGTGTTCACCAAGTTGTTGACCTGGGCGATGGTGTAGGCGCCGATGTCGGCGGCATTCAGGATCACCACACCCGTGCGCCCGTTGACCGAGGCGACCGCGCCGCCACCACTGCCCTCGGGGCGCTGGGAGAGCGTGAGCTTGCTGTCCGGGCCCAAGGTGGCCACACCGTTGGGCTGGCCCAGGGACGACGCCAGGACGTAAGCGACACCTGGTGGCGGGGCCACAACCCTGGGCGCCGTCGCCAAGTCGACCAGCGGCCCGGTGGGGCGGATCGTGTACGGCGTCGACGGGCAGCCCTCGATGTGTTCCTCGACCCGCAGGTACAGGTCGGGGATCACCCCCGGGTTCGTGACGACCGTGGCGGAGAGCAGCCCGTCGACGACCGTGGCCGTCACCGAGCACCCCACCACCACCCACCCCGAACCCACCACTTGCTGGACCGGGGTCATCAGCACGTAACCCTCGGCGGGCACATTGGAGGCCAAGGTGTAGCGCCCGGTCACAGCGACCGTCTGCAGCGGGCTGACCGAGGGCAACGTCACGCCCCACAGCTTAACGACTCATTACTCCGAATGGAGTAGCCCAGTCAGGGGTGGCCCACTGTGTCGCGGGAAACCCGCTGCCACGCCAGTGGCGTCCCCGCGCCGTCGCATAGCACCAGGTCGAACGACATCGGGTCCACCCGCAACACGTGCGCCAGGTACGCGCGGGCACCACTGCGCTCGACCAGCTCGTCGAGCGTGTCCACCACACCCCACCCGATCACCGACGGATGATGCGCCCGCCACTGATCCGGCCCCACCTGCACCAGCGTCATCCGGTACACCGGCCGCGTCACAGCCATTGCTTCGACCGCCTCCGCCGCTTCTTCTCGTGCGCCGCCATGAACGCCGCCACCACCTCGGCCCGCAACGAACCGATGTCCGGCACATAATGCCCGGCGCCACGCGCCCACGCCCGGACGTCCTTCAACGTGTACCCGAGGTCGGCGGGTATCGGCTTGATCGCCAACGTCGCCTTCGTCGGAAGGTAATCCGGCTCGCCGCCGTAGTACACCGCCTTCGGTGTCTTCGCCATCCGCCGCCGCCCCCGCCCCAGCGACGCCACAACGTAAGGCTCCAGAACGGCGCGCAACCGCGCCGCGTTCGCCCCGCTCAAGTCGATCGAATACCCCTGACCGTCCAGCATGAACTCGACCGTGCGCACACCCGACCGTGTGCCGTCGATGTCGTCGACCAAGAACGTGGAGATGCGCTGCGCCACGACGGAACCCCTCGCTTAGAGCAGCACCTCTGCCTCGGCCGCCGTCCTCACCATCCCCGGATGGACCCTCGCCAGCAGCCGCAGCGCGTGCGCGCGGGCCGCGACGTCCTCATCCAACGGCACGATCCGCGTCGCCCCACCATGGCCGTGGATGGCCTCCAACGTCGCCATGTCCGGCCGCCAGTCCACCGTCACCCAGTCGGTGTCCCACACCAGCAGCACGCCCGTGGCCAGTTGGATCGCGTACGCGATCCGCCCCGACCCGCTGATCCCCGAGACGTCCTCGTCGCGGTCCAACGCCCAGAACCTGACCGCCACAACGACCTCCACATCCGGAACAGACAAGGCCCAATCAGTAGTCGATGCCCGGCCGTCGAATGAAAGCGATCCGAGCCGATATCACCCGATCGTGTCGTTACGGACCGAGGGTCTCCGGCGATACAGAGACACAGGTGTCCAACGCCAAACCCAGCGCCTGCTGCTCCTGTACCGAGACCGACAAGCTGTACGCCGACCGCGTCCCCACCGCGATCGAGGCATACTCGCACCAATAATCCTCACGGCGCGGCAACCACTCCGCCACCCCCGCCGAACGCTTCTCGATCACCATCACCGACGTCGTCGGCACCAAATTCCCCGGGTCATTCGCGAACAGCGACCGCCGCTGCGGCGTCCACCCCGACGCCCCCGCCACCCACGCCGACCCCAGCGACACCACCCGATCCACCTCGACGTCGCCCTCGGTCACCGACTCCCCCGAGTACGGCTCCGTCCACCGCCCAGGGAACGGCTCCCCGCACCCGACCGTGGAACCCCGCCACCACAACGCAAGCGCGTCACGGCGACCATCACACCCGTTGCCGTCCGGATCAGCCCACCGCCCGAACCCCTCATCGAGCCCCGGCGCCGCCGGGGCGTGATCCTGCACAGGCAGCAGCTCCAACATCGCCCGCGCAGCGACCGGGTCAGGTGTCCCAGGTGGAACCACCTCCCCAAACCCCACCGTCACCGAGGACGTCGGGTGAGTCGTCCGCCCCGACGACACGGGCGCCTCACCCGGCGAAGAACAACTCGCCACCACCAACACCGCAGCCACTAACGCCAGCCGACCCCGCACCAACATCACTCCTCCACATAGGACCAGCCGCAATCATCGTCGAGCAGCACCCGCCGCCCATCCCACAGCAACACCGGGCTCTCGCGGGGATCATGGCCGTGCCGGACCAGCCACCCGTTCTCCCGGGCCTCGATCCGCTCGGACTCCATGTACCCGTGGCAGCCCGTCGTACCCGTTCCGCACACCCACAGCAAGTTCGACGGCATGTTGATCTCCCGGCGCCGAGACCCACCCATCCCGCGCGGGGTGCGATGCTGAATCTGATTGCCATAACCACCACACCTGCAGCACCGCGACCAGAACCGGTTCTGCACACACTCCCGCGTCAACCGGTCAGGACCCGTATACGTCAACAGGGACACCGATCGCCATGCTTCGAGCGCGGCCCCGGCCACCGACCCACCGCCCGGCGATGCAACTTCGCGCAGAACCCCTTGAGCTGCGCCGGCGGCACATACTTCGCCAGCTCCCGAACGCACGAACAGAAGTCGCAGGGCTTGCCCCAGCCGATCTTCGCCCGGCCCTCGCCGCGCGTCCAATACTTGATCAGCTTCGAGACGTCGCCCTTGTTGCGCTCCCACTCCGCCGCGTCGCGTCGCGACCGCGCGAACTCCTCATGCTCTTCCGGGCTGAGTATGAACACCGGCACCATGCGAACCAGCATCCACCACCACTAGCCCAAATGGGCTAACGCGCCGGCCATCAACACCCGGAAGAGGTACCCAAAGACGACCCGTCAGTGATCCCCGCACACACACGGCTCACCACTGAAATCCGCCCGCGCCGAGTGATACGACTCCACCAACACCGCCGCCTCCTCCTGCGACAGCAGCGAAACCTGGTGCTGCACCGCCGCGAACAACGCCCCCAACGCCACCGGCAACGACGCCCCCTCCAGGCCGTCGACCCCCAGCTCCCGCGCCGCGCCCACAATCCGCCGCGCATCCAACAACCAACCGCCCATCGCGGAACCTCCCACCGTCGACGCTGATCAAGAGCCGAGCGTAACCCGACCGACCGCCTACCGTCCGTGCAGCTTCTGGCCCTAGACGCCTCAGGCGAGTGACAGAGTGTGATTACGGTGGGTGATAGTGATAACTATCATCGCCTGATATCCCAGGATCACCGAGAAGGTGAGGAAAAACTCTGGGAACTAGCGACGATCCACGAGACAATGGATCTATGGGTGCAACCACTCGCGTGCGGCTGGCCGACCGCCTGCCGCGCGACGATCCGGCCTTCACCGCTTACGTCGAGACCTCGGCGTCGGTGGATCACCGCCGCGCGCTGCGGGGGCTGGCGAAGAACACGGCCCGCGTCTACCGGACGCGGTGGCGGCACTATCAGACCTGGTGCAGCCAGGTGGCGCAGCGGCAGCCTGGGGTGGACTTCGTCGACGAGGACGCCGTCGAGCAGTACGTGCTGTACCAGACGCGGGTGGAGCTGTACGCCCCCAAGACCATCGGCCTGTCGATCAACGCGATCGCCCATTACCTGGAGCGGGCAGGCCGGCCGGTTCCGGCGTTCAGCGCGGCGCGGGGTGGCACTGGCCGACTGGCAGCGGTTCCTGATCCGCGCGGGCCATTGTGACGCGGCGAAGCGTCCTAATGGGAGCGCCGCCTGACGGCGGCCGTGACGTCACCGGTCCACATCACCACGACGTCATGGCCGCCGCCCGCCGAATGGGCTGTCAACTACCTGGACGTGTGAACCCTGGGAGGAGCGCGGGGTTCATTACCAGTTCCAGGGCGGCGATGGTCGCGTGCGGCGGGCGGTGCGCCCACACGTTCAGCAGGTACGCCACGCCCTCGGGGTAGGGCGCCGAGCGGAGCTGGAGCACGTCAAGATCGTCGCGGTCGCCGAGGCGCGCGCCGCCGCACTGGCGCTCGGCCAAGAGGTTCAGCAGCTCGGTCGCCGGGGGCGCGGGCAGACCCCGCACGAGCAGTTCTGGCAGCCCGCGCAGGCTCAGACCGACGGTGTAGAACACGGGCTGCGGGTCCAGGACACCCTGAATGATCCCAGCCGTGCTCCGCGATCGACTCGAACATCCGCGACACGTGGCCGTCGTCGAGGGGCATGGTGGATCAGGGTACGCGGCGTGAGCAATAATAGGCCGATGGGTTCCACTGGTCTGTTCGACCACAAGTTCTGGCATCGCTTCGTGCTGCTGGCCATCGCCAACCTGATCCTCAAGGCGAGCGTCGCCCTGGCTTTGGGCGACGACACGCTCATCGAGCCCCTGTACGAAGGGGCCTACACCGTGTCAGTGATCCTGTTCATCTGCCTGCGTGGCACGCCGCAGCAGCTTGTGCGCCTGCACGTTCCGTACACGCTGGCCGCGATCTTCTTCATGTGCTGGTGGCTACTGCTCGACGATTTCAAGGTCGCCGGGACCGCTGTGATCACCACGATCATCGCCTTCATGTTCGGCGTCGGTCGCCTCTACTTCGTGCGGCAAAGGTCCCAGGCTCCCCGGGATCTCCGCGCCCACACCACCTACGGGATGATCGACCTGATTGCGCTACCGAT
Source organism: Candidatus Limnocylindria bacterium (assembly GCA_046715765.1). Taxonomy (GTDB): domain Bacteria; phylum Chloroflexota; class Limnocylindria; order QHBO01; family QHBO01; genus JBKJYH01. Next base: position 234 of record JBKJYH010000010.1, on the reverse strand, counting down.
GCCTCACGACTCGCGGTCCTGGGCGGTGTTCTCGGCTGACCGGCCGGTGCCCGTCAAAGACATCCTCGGAATCGCCGGGCACATCCGCGTGCATCGCCAGTACGCCAGGCTCGACTTCATATTCGACATTCAAGACGGGGAGCGCGTCCTCGCCAGCGGCAAGGGCGAGCAGGGCCGCGAATACCTGGAGCGCATGAACGGCCGGCAGTGACCATAATGGACAGACGGAGAAGC
>JBKJYH010000009.1:0-5377 GCA_046715765.1 Candidatus Limnocylindria bacterium | reverse complement strand
TGCCGAGCAGGTGCGCCAGCTGGCGAGCACGGCCGATGGCGTGGTCGTCGGCTCGGTCCTGGTCAGCGCCATGCGACAGGGCGGACCCGCGGCGGTCGGCGCCCTGGTGGCTCGACTGCGGGCCGCTACCACTCGGGAGGTGCCGGCGTGATCGTGGTGCTGGCCCCCGAGGCTGGTGTGGCGGGCGCCCGCGAGATCGGCATTCTCGCTCGCCAGGCGGGCCTGCGCTGCGTTGTCGATGCGGCCGACGCGCCTCGCCGCCTGGCGCTGCTCGGCACCGGGTCCGGGGCGCCAGTGGCGCGTCTCGCCGAGGAGTTGGCGGCGCGAGCCGACGTCGCCGAGGTGGTTCGCGATGCCGGCCCCGCCCTGCTGGCCTCCCGCCACTTCCGCCCGGAACCCTCCGTGGTCCGGGTCGGCAGCGTCTCGATTGGCGTCCCCGGTGCCCCAATTTTGGCGGCGGGGCCGTGCGCCGTGGAATCGCGCGATCAACTACTGGCGACCGCGGAGGCGGTGAGCCGCGCCGGCGGCAGCCTGCTGCGCGGCGGCGCCTTCAAGCCGAGGACCTCGCCGTATGCGTTCCAGGGCCTCGGCCTGGAAGGGCTGCGCCTCCTCGCTGAGGCACGGCAGCGGACTGGCCTGCCGATCGTCACCGAGGTGTTGGCCCCCGAGCAGGCCGAGCTCGTCGCGGAGACGGCCGACATCCTCCAGATCGGAGCCCGCAATATGCAGAACTCCTCGCTCCTCGCGGCCGCCGGCGCGACGAGCCGGCCCGTGCTGCTCAAACGCGGACACGGCGCGACCCTCGACGAATGGCTGCTGGCGGCCGAGTACCTCCTCAACTCAGGAAGCAGCGGGGTCGTCCTCTGCGAGCGCGGCCTGCGCCACTTCGATGCACACACTCGCAACATCCTTGATCTGGCTGGCGCGTTGGCAATGAAGAGCCTCACTCACCTGCCGGTCATCGTCGATCCCAGCCACGCTACCGGCCGTCGAGACCTGGTCATCCCCATGGCGCTCGCGGCACTGGCCGCCGGTCTTGACGGCGTCATCGTCGAGGTCCATCCCGATCCCCAGCACGCCCTCTCCGACGGACCGCAGTCGCTTGACCTGGCAGGCTTGGCCGAGCTCGCCGACCGCCTTCGGGGCCTGGGCTTTCCACTCGAGCAAGGGGCCGCGGCGGACCCCCGCCAGGAGCCCGGCCGGGGGTGGAGCGGCTTCGCGCCCTGAGGATCAGCGCGATGGCGCCAACGCGCAAGCGCCAGGCCAGCCGCCTTCCAAGCGACTCCAGGGTCGCCCAAGCGTCGACGACCGGAAGGGGTCCGGCTGGGTGCCGCGAACCACGTACCCGACAAATGGTCGGCGCTGCTACGCGCGTCCGCGGGCGGCCCAGGCCCGAGCGGTGATCACGAACGGCGCGACCGGCAGCAGGCTGCGACAGCGTTCCCGCAGCTCGGCCTGTCGTTCCGGGTCCAGGCTGGTCGCGTAGGAGCCGGCGGGGCCGACGCCGTGGGTGAACGGCTCCCACCATGCGTCGAAACTCGCGTGCTCGAGGTTGGCTGACAGAGCCGTCTCGGCGATCTGGCGGAGGCCGGCAGCCTCGAACAACTCGGTCAGATGGCCCTGACGGGCGCCCGCCAGTTGCGACTCATCGTGGACCTCAGGATCGAGCTCGCGCGCCGCCTGCCAGAAGAGGTTCAGCGGGCCCGAACCACCGGCGTGATCCCACACGCAGGCGGCCACGATTCCACCAGGCCGGGTAACGCGTGCCATCTCGGCCAAGCCGGCGACCGGATCTGACATGAAGTGGACAACCAGCTGCGCGAGCGCCGCGTCGAATGCCTCATCTGGAAACGGCAGTCGCTCGGCGGACGCCTGGAACACGGTGACCCCGGGGTTGCGCGCTCGAGCCGCAGCCACGAATGACTCGGAGGGGTCGATCGCCGCCACGGCAGCGGGCCCCACGCGGGTGACGAGCTCGGCGGTGAGTGCGCCGGGGCCGCAGCCAACGTCGAGCACCCGCTGTCCGTTGCGCACCCCGGCGAAGTCCGCGAACTGCGGCGACAGGAGCAGCGAGTAGCGTCCCATGAACCGGTCATATGCCTCCGCAGCAACGTCGAAGCCCACGCGTGGACTCTACCTGCCGACTGCCATGCCAGCCAGACCGGCAAGGACCGCCCTTTTCCTGGGTCCGGGATGTGGCGCCGGGTCGGCTGGACGGTTGACGTGCCGGACTCACGACCGCACACTCCACGGAGCGTCGGCATTCGTCGGTACGCATCAGCGGAGGACCCAATGCGAGCACGGCGAATCGTGGCACTCATCATGGCCGTGGCCTTCGCGGCCGTGCCGTTGCCTGCCCCGCGCACGGCAGTGGCGCTCGAGGCATCCGCCGTGCTGCCGGACATCGGAATGCTTGCCCCGAAGGACTTCAGCATCCAGTCGCGATCGCGCGGGGCGCGCTGGCTGCGCTTCGACACGGTGGTCGTCAACGTCGGCCCCGGGCTCCTCGACATCTACGGCCACGGTCCCGCGGCTGCCGACGGCACGCTATCGGTCGTGCAGCGAATCCAGGATGGCGCCGGAGGGTGGACCGAAGTCGGCACTCCGGCCCGCATCTTCTTCGCCGGCGACGGGCACAACCACTGGCACGTGCGAGCCTTCCAGGACTGGACCATTGCACGGCTGGATGACCCCGCCAATGTCCTGAAGCGCGGCGCGAAGACCGGGTTCTGCTTCTGGGACAATTACGACTACACCGCCACCACGCCGATCGTGTACCACCCATCCCTGACCTCGGCTTGCATGGCGCGCGCGGAAGGGACGGTGCCGATGGGCCTGTCGGTCGGCTGGGGTGACGAGTACCCGTCGAGCATCGCGTTCCAGTACATCGACATCACTGGGCTGCCCAATGGCGATTACCTGGTCACCCTGGAGGCGGATCTCGCCAACGAATTCGTCGAGCTTGACGAGAACAACAACAGCAGCTGGGCGACGATCCGGATCACGCGCAAGAGCGTGACCGTGATCGCAACCGGGACCGACCTCGAACCCTGAGCCGGGGGGCCTCGACCCCTCTTTCCACCGCTCCAGGCGGCTATGTCCACCCTTTCGCCCGGTGTGGAAAGGAATGTGGACAAGTTGGTGGACAGGTCCCCTTCGCAGCGGCCGTTTCGGCCTCTAGCATTCGGCGCTGACCTCACACTGACCTGGTCCATCACGATTCCATCCGCATTCGCAGCCTACCTCCGGAGGCCTCCGCACCGATGTCCGCCCGACTCGCAGCCCCGGTCCCGAGGCACATCCCGCTCCCTCCACCGATTGATCCGCCGTCCGCCGAGGTGGCCGCGTTCATCCGTTTCTGTCACGGCCGGCGCGCCGTTGGCTGGCCCGAGATCTACGACGAAATGTGCGCGGTAGTGGGCCGCCGTGAATTCAACGGATGGGGTCACGAGCAATTCGCGGCCCACGGCGTCGCCTTCTCGCTGTTCGAGATGCCGCGTCTCGCGGGCTGGGTACGGACGGTCCTGGCGGCGCCGACCGACGCACTCTCGCGGGACGCCGCGGAGGTCTTGAGCGCCTAGTCGCCAGGTTCTGGCTCGGCTCGACGCGAGGATGCGAAGGAGCGGCCCGAACAGTTCCCCACCCGCCGTCGGCTTGCCGCCAATAGGGTCCGCGAGGTTTTCCACACCGCGGTCTGTGGATCGGTCAACTATCCACATTCCGACCCCTCAGTAGGTGTGGCGGCGCGCCATCTCCTTCTCGATCAGGCGTTCCATGACCATGTACTTCTCGATCCGTCGGCGCAGCTCGTTAGCCTCCGGGGTGTACAGGTGCACGAATTGCTGGAGCTGGAGGCTGAGTTTGCGGCTGAACATCCGGGCGTGGTCGAGATTGCGCCGGAGCAGGACCTGGTCCATTCGGCGCAGGTGCTCCTCGTTGAGGAGATCCTCGTCGCGCAGCAGTTGCTGATCGGTCTCGATCTGGGACGGCTGCAATGGGACCGGAATGATCAGCTTGTCGTCGCTCATCGCGGGTCCGAGTCTAGCCGATGCCCGAGGGGCGGCGGACCCTGGCATCGGGCTATCCTAGGCGTGGTCGGCGCCGTCCCCGTAGCTCAGTGGACCAGAGCAGCGGTCTTCTAAACCGCCGGTCGCAGGTTCGAATCCTGCCGGGGACGCCATAACAAACTCCTCTGGGAGCGCGAGCGTTAGACCGAGTTCCCCGGCGTCCGGCGTTAGGTGCGCGGCCACGAACTCCGGGCCTTCCACGTCGACGCGTGCATGGACAGAACGGATCATCTCAGCGCGTTGCGTCTCGGACCGAGACTGCCAGAGCTCCGCGAAATCCCGTAGCTTTCGGACCGCTTCGCGTGGTGCCACACGCCGCCGTGGCGTCGGCGCGTCCTGCTCCTGCGGCCGAAGGGGTCATGGCCTCGCCTCCACGGCCTCGATCGCCTCCAGCACCGATCGGATGACATGGGCCATCGGGGCGAGCGGAAGATCGAGCACCAGTGTCGCCGACTCCCTGACCATCGGGTTATGCGGGCCGCTCCGCCCGGCGCGCTCCCGGAAATCGGTCCGGACGACGATGACCGGCTTCTTGCCGTAGGCGTAGCCGCACTCCCAGGCGGTCCCTGAGTCGGGATCCGGCCCATCCATGATCGCGACGAGGCCCTCGGCCCAATCGATGCCGCCGACATCCGTGGCGAAGATGCCAGGCGAGTCCTTGCCCGGATCCTGCTCCTGGGGCAGGAACACCTCGTGCCCAGCATCGCGTACGGCGGCGGCGCCGGTCACCGGGGCAACGGGTTCGGGCCGGTCGCCGTGACGAGACGCTGCGGGACCCAGTCGTCGACGTGGACGAAGCCGTCGAACCGGGCGCCCTCGAGGACGCGGACGTCGTACAGCGATCGACGGTAGAACTTCACGTGAGTGAAGTCCTCGAAGAGGGTGTAGTACGGCTCGTTGTCGGCGCTCTGGAATTGCTGACCGGTGAGCGCGGCGCGGTGCTCGCGGGAGAACGCGTCGACCCCCTCACCGACGACCACCCCGAGGTGCTCGAGGCCCATCTTGTAGACGCGCTGGTGGACGGGCGGGATGAGCTCGATGAACGGGACGGCCGTGCCATCGAGGACCTCGAGCGGGGTCACGAGCAGGATCATCGAGATCGGGCGTCCGTTCCAGACGTTCTCGAGGTTGGCGGTCGCGTGGCGCTCGAGGAGCGCCCGCACGTGGACGTACTGGTCCCACTCGGCGACGCGGACGGCCAGGTGGCTCAGGGGGTACGGGCGGATGTCGATGCCACGGGCGAGGAGGCGGGCGTGCTGCTGCGCGACGAAGCCGCGGTAGTCCCCGATGATGTCGCCGACCGGATCGCC
>JBKJYH010000008.1:0-11612 GCA_046715765.1 Candidatus Limnocylindria bacterium | reverse complement strand
CCTGATCACGGATGCCATCGGCTGGCAGGAGCGGATGGGGCTCGACGTGCTGGTCCACGGCGAGTTCGAGCGGACCGACATGGTCGAGTACTTCGCCGAGCAGATGGACGGCTACCTGACCACGCGTCACGGCTGGGTCGTCTCGTACGGCAGCCGCTGCGTGCGCCCGCCGATCCTGGCCCGCCCGCCGGCGATCCACGAACCGATGACCGTGGACGAATGGCGCATCGCCCAGGCCGCCACCGACAAGCCGGTCAAGGGGATGCTGACCGGCCCGGTGACCATCGTGAACTGGAGTTTCCGCCCGCCCGGCGTGCCGGATGATCGGCTCTTCTGGGCGGTCGCCCAGCCGATCGCGGAGGAGGTGCGCCATCTGGTGGAGGCCGGCGCGCGGGTGATCCAGGTCGACGAACCCGCCGTCCGTGAGCGCTGGCCACTCCCCACCGAGGATGCCGACGAGCGCCGCGCGGTGTACGCACGGGGGGTGCGCGCAGCGCTGGCGCACGTCTTCAACCAGCCAGCATCGGTCCAGATGCACACCCACATGTGCTACGGCGACTTCGGCGACATCGTTCCGCTATGGGGCGACGCGGGGGTGGACGTGGCCTCGATCGAGTTCAGCCGCTCCAAGGACGACAGCTACATCCGCCAGTTTTACGGGCTCTTCGCCGATGGGCACCTCCAGATCGGTCCCGGCGTCTTCGACGTCCACTCGCCCCACACCCCGGGCAGCGAGGTGATGGACGAGCGGCTGCGGCACTTCCTGGGGTTCATGGATCCATCGGACCTGTGGGTCAACCCCGACTGTGGGCTGAAGACCCGCGGCTGGAACGAGATCGAGCGCCAGCTGGCCGACATGGTGGCCGCCGCCCGGCGCCGCCGCGAGGGGGCGGGCGCCTAGGCATGCTGTCGGCGCCGCGCGAATGGGTTGAGATGGTGGAGGTCAATCCGCCGCGCCTGCCGTCGATGACCCACATGCAACTCGTCGGCCGCTGGCGTGAGGTCCTGATCACCGATAACCCGTTCAAACAGGTCCGCGTCTCGCCCTACGCCTTTGCGGCGCGGATCACCCACGACGTGCCCGATGTCCACCCCACCGTGGTGTGCTCCACCCGCGATCGCAACATCCTGGCCATCGAGAGCGAGGTGCGCGGGGCGCTGGTCAACGGCGTCGACTCGTTCCTGGTGGTCCAGGGCGACATGCTTCCCGAGGTCGAGCACTGGAGCAATAGCTACGAGATCGTCGAGCACCTGCGCGCCCTGCAAGAGGTCGCGCCGCGCTTCGAGGTCGGAATGAGCACCCGCTCCCGGAGCTGGGTGGTGCGACGCAGGGTCGAGGTCGGTGCCCAGTTCCTGACCACCGGCCCGGTGATGGATCCCGAGACCGTCGCCGACACCGCCGCCCGGCTCGGGCTGCGCGAGGGCGACCCGCCGGTCTACCTCCAGCTCACGCCGCCCTTCTCGCCCCGCTGGGTCAAGCGGCTGGAGGACGTCGGTGCTGTGCCGATCTCTGATGCGTTCCGCTCGCGCCTCGCCGCGACGCCCGAAGGCGAGCGGCGTGTCTTCGCGTGGCGCGCGGCCAAGGCCATTGCCCGCAACGCGCGGGCCGCTGCCTTCGCCGGCGTGATCCTGATGGGCCTCAAGTTCGAGACCGCGGTGGGGGAGGCGTACGAGGCGTGGTACGACGACGCGGTGACGCCGCTCGAGTCCGGCGCCGGGCCTGTCTGACGGCCCGTTGGAGGCCGTCGTGATTGGAGACCAACAGGGTAGCCACCACCTCTACGTTCACGTGCCGTTTTGCCGGCTGGTGTGCGCCTATTGCGACTTCGTGACGGTCGGCGGACGGGGCGCGGAGATCCCGGGTTACGTCGAGGCCCTGCTCGCCGAGATGGCGCTCCGCCCCGCACCCGGCGAGCTGGCGACGATCTACTTCGGGGGTGGCACGCCGTCGCTGCTGCCCGCGGCCGCGGTCGAGCGGCTGGTCGGCGCCGCGGTCGAGCGCTGGGGACGGACGCCCACTGAGATCACGCTGGAGGCAAATCCCAGCTCTCGGGAGGCCCCCGACTGGAGCGGGCTGCGGGCGGCCGGGGTCACCCGCATCTCGCTGGGGATCCAGTCACTCCGAGATCCGGACCTGGTGGCCCTGGCCCGCGGTCACACGGTTGCCGAAGCCCTGGCCGCCTATCGCGCCGCTCGCGCGTCGGGCTTCGACAATGTCAGCGTCGACCTGATCTACGGCATTCCGGGCCAGTCGCTCGCCGACTGGCGGGCGGTGCTCCGCGACGCGATCGCGCTCGAACCCGATCACCTGTCCCTGTACGGGCTCAGCCTGGCCGTGGCACCCGATGAATGGGCCGCGCCGCCCCGCCCAGGCGCCCTGCGATGGCGGCGTCGGATGGTTGACCGTCAGGACGAGGACCTCGCTGCCGACCAGTACGGCGTTGCCGAGGAGTTGCTCGGCGCCGCCGCCTACCGCCACTACGAACTCAGTTCGTGGGCATTACCGGGGCGCGAGTCACGCCATAACACCGCGTACTGGGAGCGTCGCCCATACACCGGGATCGGGGCCGGCGCCCACTCGTTCGATCGCGCGACCCGCTCCTGGAATGAGCGCGACCTGGACCGCTACCTCGGCGGGGTGAGTGCCGGTGAGCTCCCCCTTGCCGGCAGCGAGCAACTCGACGAGCCGACGCACGCCTTCGAGGCGCTGGCGCTCGGCCTGCGCCTGGTCGACGGGGTTTCGCGGGCCGGGTTTGCGGCCGAGTTCGGCACCGATCTCCTCGCTCGCTGGCCAGGGGCGATCCACGACGCCACCGCGGCCGGCCTGATCGAGCATAGCGGGGACCGCGTGCGCCTTTCGGAGACAGGGCGCCTGCTGGCCAACGAGGTGCTCGTCATGTTTGGCTAGGTGCCCCAACCTGGAGGAGCCGCGTCTGGATGGCGCCCCGATGTTGACTGATTCGCGTCCGCCCCTATGCTCTGGTCAGCAACGGCTGGTTCCCCCTTGACAGTCGGTGCATCTGCGAAATAGATCGGGGGATTCCTCGTGCATCCGCATCAGCGCGTGGAGGCCGTGGCGGTCCTTGGCGGGCTCTTGCTTCTCAGCGGCTGCGGCGTGACGACCTCGGTGCCCATGTTCGCGAGGGCGCCCGGCTCTGGTGGGCACCAGGCGCGGACAGAGGGTCGGCTCACTCTCGCAGGGTCGTGCCCATGGCTCGCAGACAGAACCGGACGGACCATGCTGCTCGCATGGCCGTCACCGGGCACTGAGTGGAGGCCGTTCTCGCAGACGCTTGTCGTGTACGGCGAAGAGATTCACCTCGGCGATCGTCTCGTCGTCGGCGGCGGGGAATTCGAGTCGCCTTCCGATCCGGCAGAGTGGGTTGTGCCGCCTGCCCGCGACTGCTGGCGGGACAGGCGGTGGCTGGTCGAATCCGTCATCGAGGTCAGGCCGGGGTAGACCGCCGGGGCACCTCCGTGGCTAGAGCTATGATCCGCTTCGATCATGCGAGTTCCGCGCTGGACCGTCACCGTGGCTGGAACGCGTCATACAGTCAGCGTCGGCCCGTGGTCAGTGTGGGGAGCGTCGCGGACGGTGATCGCTGATCAAGTGAAGGTCCGCATCGGTGGACCATGGCCACAGTTGCGCGGCGATGCCGTGTCCAGCTTCGACCTCGGCCGCGTGACCGCCACCATTCGCCGGCGCGCGCTGTCGGCGGGGTTCAGGACCAGCCTGAAGCTTGCGTTCGGGGGGAGCCTTCGCAGGCTCCCAGGGACGTTGGTCGCATACCTCTTCGGAGGAATCGGGATCGGAAGCGGGGCGTCCGCCGCCGCGGCGTCGAGCCGGATGGTGATCTGGATGGTGTACGAGTTGGTGGTCGACGGTGAGTCGCAAGGATCATGGGTCGCCACGGTCAAGGGCGGGAATCTCGTGGCGTGGTCATTCATGAAACCCGACGCCGTATGGCCCGCGCCCCACGAGATGCTGGAGCGATTTCGGCCGGAGGGCCGCTAGCCGGCTAGGCGCGCCGTCACGCGGCCGTCGGCGGCGACCACCACGGCGGTCGGCACCACCGCGATCCCGTACTTGCGGGCGAGCTCCGGGCGGTCACGGATGTCGACCGTCACCAGCCGTCGGCCATCGGCCTCTAGCCCGCTGATCAGGTCGCGGCAGTCGGTGCACAGCGGATGGCTGAATGCCACCACCAGATCACCTGTCCCTGGGGTGGCGGCGCCCATCTCGGCCAACTCGACACGGTCGAAGTGCCGGGCGCGGATCCCACGCAGGTGCGCGCCGAGCCGGTACATCTCGCACCCCACGCACAGGCCGGTGCTCGCGGCCAGGAGCGCCAGCCCGGCCACCAGCAGACCAAGCCCGGCGCCGATGGCCGTCAGACCAATCGCGTAGGCGAGGCTGCCCGCGCTCAGGACGACCAGGCCGACCTGGTTGGCGAAGCGCGGTGGGCGACTGTCCTCGATTCGTCCTTCGCCGATGCGCGGTTGGACGAGCTCGAAGTACACGACGCACGCCAGGCAGTAGCGGCGTCCGTAGCGGAGGCCGATCGCGAGCTGGGCAGCGAGCAAGGCCAGGATCGGCCACCAGCCGGTGGTCACCGCGACAAGTGACAGGCTGCCGATCAGGGCCTGGTTGAACCGCGGCGCACGGGCGTCGATGACGTCGAGGTCTCGGTACGGATCGGCGGTGCGAACGAGCGACGGGGACATGCTTGGACTCGCGTAGCAGGGTGGGAACGGCGGCAACTGACCGGCATCGGTCTGGAATCAAAGGCGGGAGGCTGGGCCGGGGCGTGCCTCGGGGGCGATGCTCGCGCACGCGGCGCGGGTCAGGCGAGACGGGTCCTCCCGCCTAGCGACAGGCGCAAGAACAGGCGGTGCGTGTTCGTCGAGTGGTCATAGCCGGTGCCGCGCAGGGTACGCCTGCCCGGTCGCATCGGCAAGCCCTCCCCTTCCCGATGCCGCGTTGACACTCCCGCGCGACGATTGGTACGATGCCCGCCGTGATCGGTTAGCACTCTCCCCTATAGAGTGCTAACGCAGTTCGGAGGAATCCATGGTCGGCCAGCGAGCGTCAGCAGATGAGCGTGGCCCCGCCGGACGCCCGGTCGTCAGCCTGACCGAGCGCCAGCGGGCGATCCTGCGCGCCGTGGTGGAGGATTACGTCACCAGCGCGGTGCCGGTCGGCTCCCAGGCGCTGCTCGCTCGCCACGGCTTTGGCGTCAGCGCGGCCACCGTTCGCGGCGCCATGGCGGACCTCGAGCACCTCGGCCTGCTCAGCCATCCGCACACCAGCGCCGGGCGGGTCCCGTCGGACCTCGGCTATCGGGTCTTCGTCGAGTCGCTGATGCACGAGTCGGTCCTCGACCGCGCCGACCAGCTGATGATCCGCCACCAGTTCTCCCAGGTGCAGCTGACCAGCAACGAGTGGCTGCGCCTGGCCGCCTCGATCCTGGCCGGCAGCACCCACTCGGCCGCGGTCGTGACTCCGGCTCGTGCCCGCCGCGCCAAGTTCGGGCACCTCCAGCTCGTCCAGCTGGGGGACGGGTCCCGACTGGCGGTCCTGGTGCTGGGTGACGGGAATGTCGTGCAGCGGCGCCTGGACCGGGCCGCCGTGGAGCGCATCGCGCCGGAGACCAGCATCGGTCAGGCAGAACTCGACGAGGTCGCAGCCACCCTGAACGTGGAACTCGCCGGCCTCTCCGCCGCCCAAGCTCGTCGACGCCAGGCGAAGCTCGCCCCGCTGACCGCGCACCTCGCCGAGGTGGTGGCCCAGTTGCTCGAGGGTGAGGACCGGGTGGTGATCGAGGAGGTCGTGACCGACGGCCTGGTCAACGTCCTCTCCCAGCCTGAGTTCGCGCAGGGCGGGAAGCTGCGCGGGGTGCTGGAGGTGTTGGAGCGCTCCGACTTCCTGGAGCAGCTGCTTCCCGTGCTGGAGCGCGGGGGAGGGGTGCACGTGATCATCGGGCACGAGAACAACCTCGACGCCATGCACGAGGTGAGCCTGATCTTCGCCCCGTACGGCGAGCCGGGCAACGCACTAGGGCTGCTCGGGGTGCTGGGGCCGACCCGGATGCCATACCCGCGCGCCATCCCCACCGTGCGCTACCTGGCAGCGCTGATGAATGAGCTGGTGACCAGCGGTCACGGAGAGCCACATGACTGATCGACCGACCAACGGCGCCGACGAGCGCCCCGGCCACGGCCCGGGCCGTGGTCCGTCGCGCGGCGACCTGATCGAGAAGCTCGGCGAGTTGACCCGCGAGCTGGAGACGCTGCGCGCCGAGGCCGACGAGCACCTGCGCTCGTGGCAGCGCGCGGCGGCCGACCTGTCCAACGTGCGTCGCCGGGCGGACGAGGAGCGCGAGGCGCTCACCGTCTTCGCGAATGCGCTGCTGCTGGCCAAGCTGCTCCCCGTGCTCGACGACTTCGATCGGGCCCTGGCCAGCGTCCCGGCCGACCTGCACGAGGGCTGGGTGGACGGCATCCGCCTGGTCGAGCGCAAGTTGCGCGCGGCTCTCGAATCCGAGGGGGTGACGGCCATCGAGGCCGACGGCCAGCCATTTGATCCGAACCTGCACGAGGCGGTCGTCCACGAGGAGACCGTCGCCTATCCCGACAACCAGGTGATCGGCGAGTTGCAGCGTGGCTACAAGCTGCGCGATCGGGTCCTGCGCCCGTCACTCGTCCGCGTCGCGAACAACCCAAAGGAGAACTGACCAAGCATGGGCAAGATCATCGGCATCGACCTTGGCACCACCAACTCGGTGGTGGCCGTCATCGAGGGCGGCGAGCCCCAGGTCATCACCAGTTCGGAGGGCGGCCGGATCACGCCATCGGTCGTGGCCTTCGCCAAGAGCGGGGAGCGGCTGGTGGGCCAGGTGGCCAAGCGCCAGGCCATCACCAACCCGGAGAACACGGTCTTTTCGATCAAGCGCTTCATGGGCCGTCGCTTCGAGGACCCCGAGGTCGCACGCAGCATCGGCCTGGTGCCGTACCAGGTCAGCAAGGACCCCAAGTCCGATGGCGTGGCGGTGACCCTGGCCAACGGCAAGACCTACACCCCGCCCGAGATCAGCGCCATGATCCTCCAGAAGCTCAAGGCCGATGCGGAGGCGTACCTGGGTGAGAAGGTGACCGAGGCGGTGATCACCGTCCCGGCCTACTTCGACGACCCCCAGCGCCAGGCGACCAAGGACGCGGGACGGATCGCCGGGCTCGACGTCAAGCGGATCGTCAACGAGCCGACCGCTTCGGCCCTGGCCTACGGCCTCGACAAGCAGAAGGAAGAGAAGATCGCCGTCTACGACCTCGGCGGCGGCACCTTCGATATCAGCATCCTGGAACTGTCCGAGGGCGTGTACGAGGTGCGCAGCACCAACGGCGACACGCACCTGGGCGGCGACGACTTCGACCAGCGGGTCATCGTCTGGCTGATCGACGAGTTCCGGAAGGACCAGGGGATCGACCTTTCCAAGGACCGGATCGCGCTGCAGCGCCTCAAGGAGGCAGCCGAGAAGGCCAAGATCGAGCTCTCGACCACGACCCAGACCGAGATCAACCTGCCCTTCATCAGTGCCGATGGATCGGGCCCCAAGCACCTGGTCATGACCCTCACCCGCGCCAAGCTGGAGGACCTGGTGGCGGACCTGGTGGCGCGGACCGAGGGACCGGTGCGCCAGGCGATGACCGATGCCAACCTCAAGCCGGGCGACATTGACGAGGTGATCCTGGTCGGCGGGATGACCCGCATGCCGGTGGTGGTGGAGGCGGTCAAGCGCCTCTTCGGCGGCAAGGAGCCACACAAGGGAGTCAACCCCGACGAGGTGGTGGCGCTGGGCGCCGCGATCCAGGCCGGGGTGCTGGCCGGTGACGTCAAGGACGTCCTGCTCCTGGACGTGACGCCGCTGTCGCTGGGGATCGAGACCCTGGGCGGGGTGGCCACCAAGATGATCACCCGCAACACGACCATCCCCACCAGCCACACCCAGATCTTCTCGACCGCGTCCGACAGCCAGCCCAGCGTGGACATCGTGGTGCTCCAGGGTGAGCGCGAGATGGCCTCCGACAACAAGCGGCTGGCGACCTTCCGGCTGGACGGCATCCCGCCGGCCCCGCGCGGCGTGCCGCAGGTCGAGGTCACCTTCGACATCGACGCCAACGGGATCCTCAACGTGGCCGCCAAGGACAAGGCCACCGGCAAGGAGCAGAAGGTGGCGATCACCGCCTCCTCGATGCTGGCCAAGGAGGATGTCGACAAGATGGTCCGCGACGCGGTGGAACACGCCGAGGAGGACCGCAAGCGGCGCGCCGAGGTCGAGTCACGCAACGAGGCCGATGCGCTGACCTACCAGGCCGAGCGCCTGGTCAAGGACCTGGGCGACAAACTGCCCGAGGCCGACAAGACCGAGATCGAGTCCAAGGTGGCCTCCGTCCGGGAGGCGCTCAACGGAACCGACGCGGGGGCGGTCGACTCCACCAAGCAGCAGTTGGCCGAGGTCCTGCAACGGGTCGGCACCGCCGCCTATCAGGCGACGCCCGACGGCCCGGACGGAACTGATGGCTCCGATGGCGAGGCCGGGCCGGCCGGCGAGGGAGATGCGGCGGAGGGCGAGACGATCGAGGGGGAGTACAAGGAAGTGTGATGGGAGCCGGGACCCGATCCTGGGCTGGCCATCGCAACAGCCTGCGGACGGACTGCCGCTGATGCCGATCCCGTACCTGTTCGTGCTGGCGGGGATGTGGCTGCTGTACCTGGACCTGCGCGGGAGCCTGGTCGTGCCCCGGAAGCGCCTCATGTGGTGGCGCTGGATCGGGATCGCCGCGGCGGCCGGACCGGGGCTGGCGCCGATGTTGGGCTGGGCCGCCGGAACGCTGGTCACCAGCGGCTGGTGGCCATTCGGCGTCGTAGCGACTGCCTATCTGGTCTCGTTCGGGATCTTCGCCCTCGGGGCGGTGGACCTGTCTGACGGTCCGCGGAGCGTCAAGCTAAGGCGTCTCGGGTACGCCGGCCTCCTGCTCCTGTCGCTATTGCCGAGTTGGGTCCTGGTCATCCTGGCGCCGGCTGTCGCGCTGGCCGGGATCGGCCTGGTCCGCGCCAAGCGGGAGGCGGCTGCCAGCTAGTCGAGCTGGCTGGTGCAGTGCGGGCAGCGGGTGGCGGCGATCGGGATCTCGGTTGCGCAGAACGGGCAGGACTTGGTGGTCGCGGCGGGCTCGGGCTCGCCTTTCCGGATGCGCGCGTTCATGGCGTTCATCGGCTTGACGATGAAGAAGAAGATCGCCGCGGCGATGAGCAGGAAGCTGATCAGTGCGTTGAGGAAGAGCCCGTAGTTGAGCGTCGCGGAGCCGGCCTGGATGACGAGCTGCGAGAAGTCCGGGACGCCGACCAGCCCCAGCAAGGGCGTCAGGATGTCCTTGACGAGCGAGTTCACGACGGCACCGAACGCCGCACCGATGACCACGCCGACCGCGAGGTCGATGACGTTCCCGCGCAGGATGAAGGTCCGGAACTCGTTGAGCACGCTCATGAGCCGAGTCTAGCCGCGCAAGATCGGTCTGGCCATGCAAGTCGGGCCGCCGGAGCCGTTGATCCCGATCTCAGACGCGGGGTAGGTGTGCACCTCGCAGCCGGCGGCCTCCAGCGCGCGCTGGGTGGTCGGGTTGCCGTCGGCCATGACCACGACTCCGGGACGAACGGCGAGAACGTTGCAGCCCAGGGTCGGGTACTCCGCGTCGGGGACCGCGATGGTGCGGATGCCCAGCTCGCCGAGCAGCTCCCACAGGCCGGCGGGCAGGAGTGGCGGGTAGACGACCGCCAGGTCATGCGTGACCGGGGAGATGACAGAGAGCAGGTGGACCAGCTCATCGGCCCCACGCCAGTAGGGCAGGTCGAAGATCCGCACGTCCCCGCCGACGATGGCCGCCAATTGCCGAGCACCGGCGTCGTTCGTCCGCAGGCTGCGCCCGATGCAGAAGATGTCCGGGCGGAGCCAGAACGTGTCGCCGCCCTCCACCGTCCCCGGCGCCTCGATCCGCCCCGCGACCGGGATCCCGCGCGCGGTGGTCCATGCCTCGAGCAGGGCCGGCTCGCCGCGGCGGCCCGGCTTGCCGGGGCGCAGGGGGATGGCGCCGGCATCGGTCACCAGCAGGGGATCGAAGGTGTAGACCAGGTCCGGGCTCATCGGTTCCGCGTTGAGGTGGTGGACCCGCACCCCAAGGCGGGTGAGGAGGTCGACGAAGGCGTCGTGCTCACGCTGGGCGAGCGGCAGGTCGACCGGGTGCAGGAAGCCGTGCGCGGGGTCGTCGAAGGCGCGGCCGAAGGCCGCATCGGGGCGGTGGACCAGGACCTCGCGGAGGGGCGCGGTCATGCCCTGGGCGTCGTATCGGCCGGAGGTGGGAGTCATCGGGGTCGAGGATAATCCCACCAATGCGCCTGGCGACCTGGAACGTCAACAGCCTGAAGGCCCGATTGGACCGGGTGCTGGCCTGGACCGAGGCGATCGGTCCCGACGTGCTGTGCATGCAGGAGACCAAGCTCTCCGACGCGACCATGCCGGCTCTCGATTTCCGGGCGCTGGGATACGAGGTCGCCCACCATGGGCTGGGGCAGTGGAACGGGGTGGCGATCGCGTCGCGGGTCGGGCTGGAGGTGGTGCAGTCCGGCCTCCCGCCGGCCGACGGCTGGACCGATGAGGGCGGCCGCTTCCTGGCGGCCGACTGCGGCGGCGTGCGGGTGGCGAGCGTGTACGTGCCCAACGGCCGGGTGGTCGGTTCGGAGTTCTACAACGCCAAGCTCGCCTGGCTGGACCACCTGAACCGATGGCTGGCCGATACCTGTGACCCCGCGGCGCCCGTGGCGGTGTGCGGCGACTACAACGTCGCACCGGAGGACCTCGACGTGTGGGACCCGTCAGCGGCCAACGGCGGGACCCATGTCTCGGAGCCGGAGCGCGCCGCAGTGGCCCGGATGCGGGACTGGGGCCTGGTCGATGTGGTCCGCCGCTTCCACCCGGAGCCCGGCTTCTTCACCTGGTGGGACTACCGGGCCGGGAACTTCCACAAGAACTTCGGGATGCGGATCGACCACGTGTACGTGACCGAGGCGTTGGCTGGGCGAGCGGTGCGTGCCGAGCGGGACCGGGACGCGCGCAAGCCATCCACCTACCCGGGGATCCCCTCGGATCACGCCCCGGTGGTGGTTGACTTCGAGCCCGAGGGGGCGTGATGGCCGGTCTTGTTCCGAGCCTGCCGGCCGCGGAACCTGCCGGCCGCGGAATTCCTGCCGGATTCACACCGGGTGCACATTGCGCGACGCCGCGCCGGCGCGTGCCGGTCACACGCACACCCCGCGTGAATCTGACCCGAATCTGACGCCACACGGTCATGGGATGTGAATCTGGCGCGCCGGTGGCTGTGCGCGGGCCGATTGTGGTCGCTGGGTGTGAATTCGGCACGCGACTGAGCCCGCCTGACGTGGACCCGCGCCGCTACCCCAAGCGGCGCAGCGCGCCGGCGAGGTCGCGGCCGGGGCGGGTCCGGGGCCAGGTCACCGAACGCGCTCCCACGAAGGACCGATACGCCTCAACCGCGTCGGCCAG
>JBKJYH010000007.1:0-11617 GCA_046715765.1 Candidatus Limnocylindria bacterium | reverse complement strand
GCCCGGAGGCGGCCCTGGCCGCTGCGGTGGACCACGCGGGGGCACGGCGGTTGCGGCCCCTGTCCGGGCCGGACACCCTGGCGGGCGGATTCAGCGTCGTGTTCGAGACGGGCGGGACGGCGCACAGCCTCGATGCCGCGCTGCGCGCGGCGGCTCCGCGGGCCCGAGTGATGCTGCTCG
Source organism: Candidatus Limnocylindria bacterium (assembly GCA_046715765.1). Taxonomy (GTDB): domain Bacteria; phylum Chloroflexota; class Limnocylindria; order QHBO01; family QHBO01; genus JBKJYH01. The sequence goes on along the minus strand of JBKJYH010000007.1, from coordinate 11,437 downwards.
GGGGCCTGGCGGTGGTGGATCGGGTGGACCTGACCCTGACCTGGGCTCGCGAACTCGACCTGCGGGGGAGTTACGTGTACGGGCGCGAGGACGGGGTGCCCGGGCGGCCGCACACCATCGAACACGCGTTGCGGTTGCTGGCCGAGCACCCGGAATTGCCGCTCGGTGAGCTGGTGACGCATCGGTATCGGCTGGAGGAGTGGCCGGCGGCCATGCGGGCGGTGCTGGATCGGCGCCGATCGGGGGCGGTGAAGGTCGTGTTTGCCGGGTGACCCGCGGGGATTTGCAGCCGGAGCACGTACTTACGAAGCAGCCGGCGGCGGTTGGTGCGCCTGTGCACGCCAGGCACAACGGCGGCAGGCAGGAGGCCGGAACGGGCTGAATCGGGGCAGAATCGGTCTTTGCCTCGTAGATATGTGCTGGCCCTGCAAATGCGGCCCGAGGAGGGGCGGCGCGGAACGACCCGGATCGGCCTATGCTGGACACACCGCGGAGTAGAGGTGGGAAATGGAGAACCTGACCGGCATCATCATCCTGGTCGTCGTCCTGGCGGTGCTGCTCTTCCTGTTCAGCAGCACGGTCCACATCGTGCGCGAGTACGAGCGGCTGGTGGTCTTCTTCCTGGGGCGCCTGCAGGGTGCGAGAGGACCCGGCCTGGTGCTCCTGATCCCGATCATCCAGCAGGCGGTCAAGGTTGACCTCCGCGAGCGCTTCCTGGAGGTGCCGCAGCAGACCTGCATCACCAAGGACAACGCACCGATCAGCATTGACTTCCTGGTCTACTCCAAGGTCTTCGAGCCCGAGACCACGGTGACCGCGGTGACCGATTTCACCGGCGCGTCGCAGGCGCTGGCCGCCACCACCCTGCGTGCGGTGATCGGTGACATCCCGCTCGACGACGTGCTGACCAAGCGCGAGCAGATCAACCACACCCTCCGCGCCAAGCTCGACGAGGTCACCGAGCGCTGGGGCGTGAAGATCACCAGCGTCGAGATCCGCGAGATCGTCCCCCCGCGCGACATCCAGGATGCGATGAACCGGCAGATGAGCGCGGAGCGCAACCGGCGCGCAAACATCACCGAGTCGGAGGGCACCCGGCAGGCCACCATCAACGTGGCCGAGGGCGACAAGCAGAGCGCCATCCTGCGCGCCGAGGGCGAACGCCAGGCCCAGACCCTGCGGGCCGAGGGCTTCAGCATGGCGCTGAAGACCATCTTCGGGGCGGCCAAGGGGGTCGACGACAAGACGATGGCGCTCCAGTACCTGGAGGCGCTCAAGGCCCTCGCCGCCGGAGCCTCCACCAAGTGGATCGTACCCATGGAGCTGGCCGAGTTGACCCGTCCGCTGGCCGCCGCGCTGCGCAACACCCGCGAGGCCGGCGGCAAGGACTAGCCGGTGCTCGCACTGGCGCGGCGCCTGCTGGCGGTCGCCTTCGCGGCCCTGGTCGGGTACCTGTCCTACGTCCTGGTCGAGGGTTCGCGGCGCCTGACCCGGCCCGCGCGGCGCGCGCCGGCCGACACGGCCGGCCTGCCCGACTCGCCGGCCGCCCTGGGGCTTCCCTTCGAGGCGCTCAGCATCGCAACCGAGGATGGCGTCTCGCTGGCAGGCTGGCTGATCCCGGCAGCTCGCGAGACACACGCCGCGGTGATCCTGCTCCACGGCTACAGCTGGGACCGGCGCCCCCAGCTCGCCTCGGTGGTGCCGTGGCTTCGGGAGCGCTACCACGTCATCCAGATCGACTTCCGGGGTCACGGCGACTCGGACGATGCGCTGGTTACCCTGGGAGCCACCGAGCCGCGTGACGTGGCAGCAGCGGTCGCCTTCGCGCAGTCGCGCGGGTTCGGGCCGCTGGCGCTGATGGGCTCGAGCATGGGCGGCGCGGTCGCGATCCTGGCCGGGTCCACCCTTCCCGTGGCTGCGGTGGTGGCCGACGCGCCGTACGCTCACCTGGCCGACCCGATCGCCAACCGGATGGCGCAACGGGGGTGGCCGCTCTCCCATCTCGGCGCTCGGGTGGTGCTGGCCGGCGCCGCATTCCGCGCCCGGGTGCGCCTGCCGTCGCCGATTGCCGCGGTCGCCCGCCTCGCGCCGCGCGGGCTGCTGATGATCGTGCCGCGCGAAGATCGGCTGATCAGCCATCCGGAGTCGCTGCGCCTGTACGAGGCGGCCAGCCAGCCGAAGCAGCTCTGGGTGGTTGACGAGGCCCCGCACGCCGCGGCATATCACCACGCGCCGGAGGCCTACCGCGGCGTGGTCCTGGAGTTCCTGGCCGGCTACCTCGAAGGGGACCGATCGGTCGAGCCGAGCGTCGCCGCCGCGCTCGTATAATCGCGGCGGGCGTTCTGCCCATCACCGCGCTAGGGGTCTCATCACCTGTGGCTGCCACCCGAGTCCTGATCGTCGACGACGACCTCAATATCCAGCGCGTCCTGGTCTTCACCCTGAAGCAGGAAGGGTTCGAGGTGCTGGTCGCCTCCGACGGCCAGAGCGGCGTGGCGATGGTAGCCGAGCACCAACCCGACCTGATCCTGATGGACGTGGTGATGCCGGGACTGGACGGCTACGCCGCGGTCCAGCAGATCCGTGCCGCGGAAGAGGCCGGCCAGCGGGTGCCGATCATCATGCTGGCCACCGACGCCGACGTCGGCCAGCGCGTCCGCGGTCTGCGAGCCGGGGCCGACGACGACATCGTCAAGCCGTTCCACCCGCTCGAACTGATGGCCCGCATCCGGGCGCTGGTGACGCGCAAGGGATCGGTCGGCCCGCGGGCTGGGGCTGCGCCTGCGTTCGGTCGGTTGTGCGCCTTCTACGGCGCGAAGGGGGGGGCGGGAACCACCACCATCGCGCTCAACGCGGCCATCACCCTGGCGCGCGACCTCAAGCGCCGAACCCTGCTGATCGACGCCAACCTGCAGTTCGGCGATCTGCGCGTCTTCCTGGACCTGGGGCTCGACACCAAGTCGCTGGTGGAGGCCATGAACGAGTCGGAGCTGGATGCGGACCTGCTCAAGCGGATGACGGTCTCGCACAAGTCCGGCGTCGAGCTGCTGCTCGCGCCACCGAACCCCGCCGCCGGCGACATCGTGGTCGAGCGCCATCGGGCCGATCCGGAACAGCTCGGCCGCCTGCTGGGCACCGCCCGCCAGCACTACGACTACACCTTGATCGACATGTCGACCGCGATCGATGATTTTGACCTGGCGATCTTCGACGCGGCCGATGTCATCTTCGTGGTGATGACCGCGGACCTGTCATGCATCAAGAACGTGCGCCTCGTGCTCGAGACGATGGAGCACCTGGGCTACGCCCGCTCCAAGGTTCAGCTCATCCTGAACCGATCCACCGCCGCCACCGGGATCAATGTCAGGGCCATCGAGCAGGCGCTCGAACGACCGATCGAGCACCAGGTCATCAACGAATACCGCGCCGCCATCGGTGCCCTCAACACCGGTGAGCCGTTCATGTTGACTCGGCCCGACGGCGCGCTCGGCAAGAGCGTGGCTTCATTCGCCAGGGCAATCGACGCGGTGGCGGTGGCCGAGGCGACCGCTGAAGCCGAGGCGCGCGCCGAGCGCCGCTGACGCGGGCCGGTAATCGGTCCCTAAGCGCCCGGTAACCCTGCTCGTCCAGGATGCGCTGGCCGGTCGCCTACCGGAGCATGGGAGGCGAGCAGGTCGGCGACCGGCACTTCACTCCTACCCAACCCGCCTCCCGCGTCTGAGGAGCATGCCGTGCTGGCCGAAACCCACAGCGCCGCCGTGCTCGGCGTGGAGGGCGTCCTGGTTCGGGTCGAGGTTGATGTGGCCTTCGGCCTGCCGTCCCTGACCATCGTCGGGCTGGCCGGGAGTGGGGTGCAGGAGGCGCGTGAGCGGGTGCGGAGCGCCATCCGCAACAGTGGCTTCGAGGTCCCGGCGCGACGGATCACGGTCAACCTGGCTCCGGCCGACCTGCACAAGGACGGGACAGCGTTCGACCTGCCGATCGCGGTCGGGATCCTGGCCGCTTCCGGGCAGCTGCCGGTCACGGATCGGATGGCCGACACGGCGCTGGTCGGGGAACTGGCGCTCGACGGCAGCCTGCGGGCGGTGGTCGGAACTCTGGCCCTGGCGGCGGCGGTGCGGCAGGGAGGCGTCGCGAGCCTGATCGTGCCCAGCGCGTGTGCCGCTGAGGCGAGCGTGGCGCGCGGCCTGCGGGTGCACGGCGCGCGGACCCTGGCCGAGGTCGTCGGCCACCTCGCCCGCGTGCGCGAGCTCTCCGCCCTGATGCCCACCGCCGTCGTCGAGGCCGAGCCGCTGCTCGGCCCGGACCTGTGGGAGGTAGACGGGCAGCCGGTCGCTCGACGCGCGCTGGAGATCGCGGTGGCCGGGCATCACAACCTGGCGCTGGTCGGGCCGCCCGGCGTCGGCAAGACACTCCTCCTGCGCTGTGCCGCCGCCCTCCTCCCTCCGCTCGAAGACGACGAGGCGGTGGAGGTCAGCCGGATCTACTCCGTGGCGGGGCTGGTGGATCGGCGCACCCCGGTCGTGCGCCGGCGCCCGGTGCGCGCGCCGCATCACACCGTGTCGACCCAGGGGTTGATCGGTGGTGGACCGACGGTCCGGCCCGGCGAGGCATCGCTCGCGCATCACGGCCTGCTCGTCCTCGACGAGGCCCTGCACTTCCGGGCCGACGCGCTCAATGCGCTGCGTCAGCCCATGGAGGTCGGCGAGGTGACGATTGCCCGGGTGGACGGCGCGCTGACCCTGCCCGCGCGCTTCGCCCTGCTGGCGGCGTTCAATCCATGTCCCTGTGGCTGGTCCGGCGCCACCGCCCGACTGTGCGAATGCGATCCCGCGGTCGCCCGCCGCTATCGGGCCAGGCTGTCCGGACCGCTGCGCGACCGACTCGACATGTGGGTGCCGGTGAGTGGCAACCCGTTGCGCGGTCCACGCCCCGACCGAAAGGCCGAGGGCAGCCAGCGGGTAGCGGCGCGGGTGCTCGAGGCGTGGCGCCGCCAGGTCGCTCGCCAGGGAAGGGCCAATGGCTGGCTGCCGCCTGCCAGCCTGGGCCCGCTGACCGGCCTGAGCCCGGACGTCCTGGCGCTGCTGGCGCGGCGCGGCGTCCAATTCCGACTCTCGCCGCGACGGCTCGACCGCGCTGCTCGGCTGGCTCGCACCATTGCGGACCTCGACGGCAACCCGGCCGTCGAGCCTGCTCACCTCGATGAGGCACTCCACTACCGCCCGGAGCTGGCGGCGTGATCGGCGTCGGCAGGCGAGACCCGGTCACCACCCCCGCCGCGCCGGCGGGAGGTCCGGACCACGCCGCGCGTCGCTCCGACGGCGGCTGGCAAGCCCTCGACCTGCGCGGGATCGACCCAGAGCGAGACCGACCGTTTTGGGTTGCGCTCTCGCTGGTGCCGGGCGTCGGGCCGGTCGGGTTCGGTCGCCTGCTGGCGCAGCACGGGAGCGCCGAGGCGGCGTGGCGGACCGGTCGTCGCCTGCTGGAGCTATTGCCGCGCGTTCCGGACGAGGCGGGAGCAACCCTGGACCGATTGCAACGGCTGGGCGCCGGTCGCGTGGCCGGCGAGGTCGAGGCAGCCACCCGCAAGGCACGAGGGCGCCTGATCACCGCTCTCGAGGACGCCTACCCGCACCGCCTCCAGTCGCTCGACCCTCGACCTGCGGTGCTGTACGTCAGCGGCGATCCCGAGGCGATGGCCGCCCCGTGCGTCGCGCTGGTGGGCACCCGGCGGGCGAGCGGTTACGGACGGTCGGTTGCTGCCGAGCTGGCGGATGAGCTGGCGCGCGCCGGCGTGACCGTGGTCAGTGGATTGGCGATCGGGATCGACGGGGCGGCCCATGCCGCAGCGGTGGCGGCGGGCGGGCGGAGCGTGGCGGTGTTGCCGTCGCCGATCGATCGGGTGTACCCCCCGCGCCACGCGGACCTGGCCGGTCGCCTGGTCGCGTCGGGCGGCGCACTGGTCAGCGAGGTCGCCCCGGGACAGGGGATCGGCCGTCCCGATTTCGCGCGGCGCAACCGCTGGATCGCCGGCCTCTCGCAGGCGGTCGTGGTCGTGGAGGCGCCCGATCGATCCGGCGCGCTGCTGACCGCCGCCGCAGCGATCGATTGCGGCTGCGACCTGTACGCCGTGCCCGGCCCCATCGACGCTGCCGGGTCGCGCGGCTGCAACCGACTCATCGCCGACCAGCATGCCGCGCTGCTGACCTCGGCGGCGGCCCTGCTGCACCACGTGGGCGCCACCCCCGACCGGCGGCCGGTGAGCGTCGCCAGCCTGTCGGAGGCGGAGGGGATGCTGCTGTATCGACTCCTCCGTCGCTCGGGTTCGATCGAGGAGCTGATCGACCGCACCGGTCTCGGACCGGGGGCCGTGGCCAGCGGCCTGACCTTGCTCGAAGCGCGCGGCCTGGTCGAGTCATTCGGGGGTGCAACCTTCCACCCCACCCTCGCCGCGCGCCGCATCGAACGTGGTGGGTGACGACATGCCGAGCGCGGCATGCGATACTGGGCCGGGCCTGCCTCCCACCTCGCGCGGTGCTGGCGGGCGACTGAGATCACCTGAGAGATGGACTATTGTCGTCGTCCCGCAGCGTCCTGGTGACGCATCGGCCGTCCTTCGCCACGCTCAGCCGACGGCTGATCCGGCATCGGGCTGCGACCCACGCCGCGCTGGCTGCCGTCCTGCTGGCCACGGCGCTGGTGGCATCTCCGCACCCCATCATCCGGGGCGGCCTGCTGGTCCCCGCGACCTCGAGTTCGATCCTGCCCTCGGTCATCGGGTCCGGCCTGCCGACCGACCGGGAAGTGGAGGTCGCCCTCTCCCAGCCGATGGATCCAGCCTCGGTCGAGGCACTCGCCCTGCTCGTCCCCACCCAGGCGGTGGCGTGGCGATGGAGCGCGGACGGCTCGCGCGCCTGGTTGAGCCCCGAGACCCGCTGGGAGACCGACCAACGCTACCTGCTGACGATTCCGGGTCCCGCCAAGACCGTCACCGGCAGGCCGATCCGCGAAACACTCCAGTTCAGCTTCACCACGGCCACCGCGCCGACCATCGTCGACCTGCGGCTGTCGCTGGCCGTCGCCGACCAGGGAGCTGCCCCACCTGCGACCCTCGACGACGGGTCGTACGGCGAGACGGAGCCGTCTGCGGAGCCATCCTCCCCACCCAACAGCACCGGCGGAGTCAGTTCGCGCACGACCATCCGCCTGACCTTCAGCACGTTGATGGATCGCGGCGACGTGGCGCGCCACCTGCTCATCAGCCCGACCGTCCCGGGAAGCATCGCATGGGTTGGAGCCAACTTGACCTTCACCCCGAGTCAGCGCCTGGTCGCCGGCACCCGCTATTCGATCAGCGTGGCCGGGGCACATGACGCCTCGGGCAACCTGCTCGGGGGCGATGCCAATTTCTCGTTCACCACGGTGCCGGGTGCCCAACTGGTTCGGGTATCGCCCGCCGCGGATGCGCGGAATGTCCCCGATGGGACGGTGACCCTGTGGTTCAGCCAGGCGATGGCCACCGCCGAGACCAGTGCCGCGCTGAGCGTCACCGACACAGCATCCGGCGAGGTCATCGCCGGCTCCCTGGCATGGAACGCGGCCGGAACGCAGTTGAGCTGGACTCCCGACGCCGCCCTGGCGAAGGGCCGTCGCTTCCAGGTGCTGCTCGGCGGCGAGGCGACCGACCCCGATGGCAACCCGGTGACCGCCAGCTGGTCCTTCACCACCAAATCGGCCGTGGTCTACCAGCCGCCTCCGCGCCCGCCGGCCTCCGCCCCTCCGCCGGGGACCGCTTCGATGCAGGCCTACGCGCTCGCCCAGGTCAACCAGGCGCGCTCTGCCTACGGGTTTGCCCCGCTGACCCTGGATCCGACCATCACCTCGGTCGCCTACGCCCACGCGAGGGACATGCTGGTCAACGGCTACTTCAGCCATATCAGCCTCGACGGATCGACCACCTCGGACCGGCTCCGCGCCGCGGGCGTGTCGTTCAGCCGCTCGGGCGAGAACATCTGCTCGTACAACGGGATGCCCACCATCCAGGCTGTTCTGGATTGGTGTCACACCGGCTTCATGAGCGAAGCGTACCCCCCGCCCCCGTACAACCACCTCTCGAACATCCTGAGCCCGAACTACCGTCGGATCGGGATCGGGATTGCCCAGATCGGCAACCGGGTGGTGGTGGTCTGGGACTTCGCCGACTGAGCCTGGTTCGGGGTTCGGCGCAAACCGGCTGGTACACTCCCTGACCGATGCCGCCGAAGAAACGCGCCGCCGGCGACCTCGTGATCGTCGAGTCGCCCGCCAAGGCGCGGACCATCGAACGCTACCTGGGCGACGGCTACCGGGTCCTCGCCTCCTTCGGGCATGTCCGCGACCTGCCACAGGGCAGCCTGGGCGTGGATCTCGAGCACGACTTTGCGCCGCGCTACGTGCCGCTCAAGGAACGCCGCACCGAGCTGGAGCGCCTCGCCAGGGAGGCCCGCTCGGCGGGCACCGTGTGGCTCGCCACCGACCTTGACCGCGAGGGCGAGTCGATCGCCTGGCACATCGCCGAGTACGCGGAACTGCCGCCCGAGCGCCTGCGGCGGGTCACCTTCTCGGAGATCACCCAGGCGGCGATCCTGGCCGCATTCGCGGCTCCGCGGACCATCAATCGCGACCTGGTCGACGCCCAGCAGGCGCGCCGGGTGATCGATCGGCTGGTTGGCTACAAGTTGAGCCCGTTGGTCAGCAGCAAGATCCGGCGCGGCCTGACCGCGGGGCGGGTGCAGAGCGTGGCCGTTCGCCTGGTGGTGGACCGCGAGCGTGAAATCATGGCCTTCACCGCGGAGGAGTACTGGAGCGTGGCGGTGGACCTGGCTCGACGCGCGCCGGCCTCCGGACAGTTCCGGGTGGAGCTGGTGAAGATCGACGGAGGCAAGCCGCGCATCGGTTCGGCGGGGGAAGCGTCGGCGCACGAGGCTGCGCTGCAATCGGCCGACTATCGGGTGGCGAGCGTTGCGCGGACCGCGGAGCAGCGCAAGCCGGCGCCGCCGTTCACGACCAGCACCCTGCAGCAGGAGGCGTCGCGCAAGTTGCGATTCGGTGCTCGGCGGACGATGAGCGTCGCCCAGTCGCTGTACGAAGGGGTGCGGCTGCCCGAGGGCCAGGTCGGCCTGATCACCTACATGCGCACCGACTCGCTGGTCATGTCCGGGGGCGCGGTGGCCGAAGCGCGGCGGGTGATCGGCGAGCGGTTCGGTTCCGCATTCGTCCCGGACAAGCCGAATGTCCACCGAAACCGAACCCGCGGGGCACAGGAGGCGCACGAGGCGATCCGGCCATCCGCCTTCGCCCGCAGTCCCGAATCGGTGGCGTCGTACCTGAAGCCCGATGAATTCCGGCTCTACGAACTGATCTGGAAGCGGGCCATGGCCAGCCAGATGCGCCCGGCGCGCTTCGACGTGGTCACCGTCGAGGTTGGCGCGGACCGCTATCTCCTGCGAGCCACCGCCCGCAAGCGCACCTTCGACGGGTTCCAGGCCCTGTACACCGAGAGCCGGGACGACGAGGAGGACGAGCGGCTGACGGTCCTGCCCGACCTGCGCGAGGGCGAGGAGCTGAGCCTGGTGAGTGTCACACCCGAGCAGCACTTCACCGAGCCGCCGCCGCGCTTCACCGAGGCGAGCCTGATCAAGGCGCTCGAGGAGCACGGGATCGGCCGTCCGTCAACCTACGCTCCGACCGTGGAGACGATCCGGCAGCGGGGCTACGTGGAACTGCGCGAGCGGCGCCTGCACCCGGAGGAGACGGCCTTTCGGGTGACCGACCTATTGGTCGAGCACTTCCCCGAGGTGGTGGACGTGTCTTTCACCGCGCGGATGGAGGAGCGCCTCGACGGGGTGGCGCGCGGCGATGAGGCCTGGGTGCCGGTGGTCCGCGCCTTCTGGGAGCCATTCAGCATCCAGATCGCGGAGGGCAAGGCCAAGATCCCCAAGCAGGTCGAGATGACCGACATCGTCTGCCCGCTGAGCGGCCACCTGATGGTCAAGCGCTTCAGTCGCAACGGCTGGTTCCTCGGCTGCAGCGGCTACCCGGAGTGCCGCCACACGATGCCGCTCCCCGGAGCCGAAGCAGAGGCGCCGGTGGCTGGCGTCGGAGAGCCGTGCCCCGAGTGCGGACAGGGCGAGCTGGTCGCCAAGCGCGGCCGGTTCGGCGCCTTCGCCGGCTGCAACCGGTATCCCGATTGCAAGTTCATCAAGAAGGATCGGCCGGCGGCAGAGACCTTCGGCACCTGTCCGAAGTGCGGCGAGGGCACGGTGGTCGCCAAGCGGGCACGGGGCGGACGGCGGTTCCGGGGCTGCGACCGCTACCCCGCCTGCGATTACACGGCGTCGAACCGGCCGGGCGCCAACGGCGGTGCCCCCGACCCGCCGGCCGCAGATGGCTGAGCGGCGCGCCGCCGCTCCCTCGAGCCGAGCGTCGGGCACGCCGGACCCCGATGCGCAGGTCGCCCGCGACCGCTTCCTGGACCACCTCGCCGCGCGCAACGCGGCCGACGGGACCCGCGTCGAGTACGCGCGCCACCTTGCCGAGTTTCTCGGCTTCCTGGCCGGGCGAGGCGTGAGCTGGCGCAACCCGGATCGCGCAACCATCCGTGGATACCTTGGCGAGCTCGCCGATCGGGAGTTGGCCGCCTCGTCGGTGGCCGGCCGGCTGGCAGCGATCCGTTCCCTGTATCGGCACGCCACGCGCCAGGGCTGGCTGGCCGCCAACCCGCTGGCCGGCGTCCGCTCGCCCAAGCGCCCCACGCGCCTGCCCCGGGTGCTCTCCGTCTCGGAGGCAGCTCGCCTGGTCGAGGGGCCGCAGCATGTCGCCCAACCCCATCGCCGGGCTGCCGTGGCGGCGCTGGGTGACGCCCTCGTCCGGCGTGACGCCGCCCTGCTCGAACTGCTGTATGCGACCGGGATGCGGATCAGCGAGCTGGCCAGCCTGACGCTCGACCGGGTAGACCTCGAGCGTCGCCGGCTGCGGGTCGTGGGCAAGGGACGAAAGGAGCGGGAGCTGCTCTTTGGGTCGCATGCCGCCGCCGCTGTGCAGGCGTACCTCGCCGGGGCCCGGGGCGCCCTGGCCGCACGGGCCGGGGAGCGCGCGGGGTCGCCCGCCGTCTTCCTCAACGCCAACGGCGCCGGGTTGACCGCCCGCGGCGCGCGATTGGTGGTCGATCGCTGGGTGGAGGCCACCGGGGCGCCGCTGCGGACCTCGCCCCACACCCTGCGCCACTCGTTCGCCACCCACCTGCTGGAGGGCGGGGCCGATCTGCGCATTGTCCAGGAGCTGCTGGGACACGCCAGCATCAGCACCACGCAGCTTTACACTCACCTCACCGGCGAGCGGATTCGCGAGGTATACGCCCGGGCCCACCCGCGGGCGTGACGGAGGTTGCCATGGGCTA
>JBKJYH010000006.1:0-3089 GCA_046715765.1 Candidatus Limnocylindria bacterium | reverse complement strand
CAGCGCATCGGGGTCGTCGAAGGTCAGCGGCACGCTCGTCGCCGCGTTGCCCAACGGATGAGGACTGCGTGGCGCGCGGGTGAGGTCCAGGACGCTGCGCCCACTCGCCACCAGCCGCTCGGCAATGAACCGCCCGGTGTAGCTGGTCGCCCCGGTCACCGCATCAACGGTCACGTCGTCAGACCCCACAGGTCCCCGACGGTGAAGCCGTCGGGGAAGGGATCATCGGGATCGACCTCGAACTCGGCCCGGCCGGTGATCCAGGCCGATCCGGTCAACTGCGGCACCGCCGCCCGGTATGGGCCGACCGTCGTCTCGCGCAGCAGGCGCCCGGTCCACGCCGTGCCCAGGATCCCCTCGTGGACGAAGTCCTCGCCGATCGCCAGCTTGCCGCGAGCGTGGAGCGCGGCCATCCGGGCGCAGGTGCCGGTGCCGCACGGGGATCGGTCCAGCACCCCGGTGAACGATTCCGGCCGGTCCCAATCCAGCGTGCCCGATGACACCACCACCGTGTTCTTGGCGTGTGCGCCGGGGAGCGTGGGTGGCGCGGTGAACTCCACGATGCTGATCCCTGCGATCTCGGGCAGCTCGGGGTGCGCAACCGGGATCTGCTCCCGGGCCGCGGCCTTGAGCATCTCCCCCAGGCGCACGATCTCGCGGCCCTCGTCGGGGGTCAGGTGGAGGCCAAACTGGTCGGCCGAGGCAATGGCGTAGAACATCCCGCCCCAGGCCACATCCACCCGGATCGTGCCTACTCCGGGCACCTCGACCGGCGCGTTTATCTCGATCGCTAAGGCTGGCACGTTCTCGAAGGTGATCGAGGTCGCCCGACCATCGGTCACCGCCGCCCGGACCCGGATCAGGCCGGCGGGTGCCTCCAGGGTGAACTCGGTGATCGGCTCGGTCACCGGCACGAGCTTCTCGGCGATCAGCACCGTGGCGCTGCAGATCAGGTTGCTGCCGCTCATGGCTGGGTACTCGGCCTGCTCCATGATCACGAAACCCGCCTGGGCGCGCGGGTCGGTCGGAGGCAGGAGCAGGTTGGCACAGGTGGCGGGGTAGCCGCGCGGCTCGCGCAGCATGAGCTTCCGCAGCCGGTCGCCGTGCTCGGCCAGGTGGTTGCGCTTCTCGAGCATGGTGGCGCCGGGCACGTCGTGGACGCCACCGATGATCACGCGCCCCGGCTCCCCACCGGCGTGGGCGTCCACCACCCGAATGACCCGATCCAGCCGCATGCCGGGGAGTGTGGCATGCAATATTCGCCACCGGAGGCGACCCGAGCAGGTGGCTACCGGGAGCCGAGCCGCAGCCGAGGAGCGAGAGCGTGTCCGAGAAGCCCCAGAACCATTCCCCAGCGTCCGATGGGCCGCAGACCAGACGGGCGCTGCTGGCCGCCGCGCTCGGCGGAGCGGCCGCCGCCCTCACCGGCCTCGTGGCCAGGGTGGCCCCGACCCGAGCCGCCGCCGGAGACACGGTGATCCTTGGCGCGGTGAACGACGCTGGAGCGGCCACCACCTACCTGCGCGCCACCAACGCCGGCGTCGTGCAGCGCACCGTCCAATATGGCGCCGGCACCGCGCTGTGGGCCGAGGCACCATCGGGAACCGGCCTGTACGCCCAGACCGCCGGAGCCAACAGCTTCGCGCAACGCACTGCCAACGTGGCGGCCGGCGGCGGCACTGGCGGGGCGATCCGAGCCAGCGGCGGCTCGAACCTGGGGGTCCGGGCGCTGACGGACGGTCCGAACAGCGATGCCATCCATGCCAGCCACGATGGCGGGACCGGAAACGGTGCTGCGATCCGGGCGACGGGGGGCAACAACACGGGGGTCGACGCGAGCTCGTCCTATATCGCGGTCAACGGCGTCTCATCCGGCTTCGTCGGCTACGCGGTGTATGGCACCAGCCAGCAGAGTGGTGTGGGGGTGCGGGGCGACTCGGCGGGTGGTGCCGGGGTCGAGGGCTGGTCGAACGGGGGCCACGGCGTGGCCGGCCATTCCGGCAGCGGCTACGGAGCCTACGGCACGTCTCCGGTCGCCGGCGTGTGGGGGGAGTCGACCTCGGGCTGGGGCGCGGTTGGCGCGTCGTCGACCAACCATGGCGTCTACGGTTCATCCACATCGGGCAATGGCGTGTACGGCGACACGCTGACCGGCTACGCTGGGTACTTCCAGGGTCGGGTCCACGTCAACGGCACCCTCTCCAAGTCGGCCGGATCGTTCCGCATCGACCACCCGCTCGATCCGGGCGGGAAGTACCTGAGCCACTCGTTCGTGGAGAGCCCGGAGATGAAAAACGTGTACGACGGCGTTGCCGTGCTTGACCGGGCGGGCCGCGCAGTAGTGGGCCTGCCGTCGTACTTCGAGTCGCTGAACCGAGACCTGCGCTACCAGCTCACGCCGCTCGGGTCGTTCAGCCCGGTCTACATCCACGACGAGGTGAGCCAGGGTCGCTTCAGCATCGCCGGTGGGCTGCCCGGCCAGCGCATCAGCTGGCAGGTCATCGGCTGCCGGCGGGACGCCTATGCAGAGGCTCATCCCATCGTGGTCGAGGAGGAAAAGGTCGGCGCCGAACGAGGGACCTTCCTGCACCCCGAGCTGTACGACGAACCCCCGGAGCGACGGGTGGCCTAGGATCGGGCCCGATGTCCGAACTGCGCGAGATCCTCGACGCCCTCGCCGAGCGCCATGCCCGGGGAGAACCGATGGCCCTGGCCACTATCGTGGCAACTCGCGGCTCGACATACCGGCGGGCGGGCGCTCGGCTGCTCATCCCCGCTGCCGGCGAGCCGATCGGCAACATCAGCGGCGGCTGCCTGGAGGGGGACGTGGCCCGCATCGGGCGCGAGGTGATCGCCTCGGGCGTGCCCCGCACCGTCAGCTTTGACCTGACCGCCGATGACGACGCGGTGTGGGGCTACGGACTTGGTTGCAACGGGGCGATCGAGCTGCTGGTGGAGCCGGCCCACGGAGCGCTGGAGACCGCCAAGGCGCTGCGGGTGGCGCTCGACGAGGGGCGCGCAACCTGCCTGGTGACGGTGCTCGACGGACCGCGGATCGGCACTCGCTGGCTTGTCGAACCCGATGCCGA
>JBKJYH010000005.1:0-15483 GCA_046715765.1 Candidatus Limnocylindria bacterium | reverse complement strand
CCCCGCCCGGCCGGGCCCCCCCCCCCTCTGCTGGTGGCTTGGCGGGTCGGTGATCTACCCGTGTTGGGTCAGAGGCCGATGTCGTCGGGTTGCTGGGCGGCGCACCAGATGATGAGGTGGGCCAGCGCTTCCCAACGGTCGGGGTTCATCCGGCCGAGCCTCAACAGCACCTGCGACTTCCATGCTTTCTTCGGCACCTTGCTGTCTTCGGGCCTCGTGTTGAACCCTTCGATCCTCGTGGGCATCTCGGCCGGAGGATTGGCGTAGGTCGACCACTCGGTGCGTGCGTTGATGGCCGCGCTGTACCTCCCGAGCGGTTTGCAGGCCAGGCACATTCGCGGAACAGCCCGGCCTTCCGCGACCGCAGGAACGAGGTCAGGCCAGTCGCCGTCTTTGTATCTGTCGAGGACGCTCCTGGCAAGCATCTTCTTGCAGTCGACCCTGTGGATCTCTATCGCCCCGATATTGAGACGGTTGTCGCCATGCCAGTTGTTCGGGCCCCGTTCATCATTGACCCGCTTACGCCCGGTCTCGAACCAGCGCAACGGTTCGCCGATAGGTGCGACGGTGTTGATGGTGCGGGGCAGGCGCGGCTCCATAGCTGCGGCGGCATCGTCGGCGAGCCGGGTCCTGACAGCGTTGTAGGCCAGGCCGTAAAGGCGTTCGGTGTCGTCGTCGTAGAGTTCGACTTCGCAGCGGAAGCTCGGGTTGCCGGCCCTTTCCACGGAAACGAGGAGCCCCTTCCCGTGGCGAGTGGCGGTGAAACTGACACTGTCGACGGTGTCGACGACCTTCACGTCCAGGGGAGTGTCGTCCTTTGGTGGGAAGAGTTTGTCCAGGTTGATCGGGTCAGACTGGGGGATCATTGCGCGGTTCCTTCCGCGTTCGTTGTGGCCCGCTTACACAGCTCGGCGAACCGGGCGATCTCGTCCCCATAGAGCTTGATTTCTACCGAGCCCGGCGGCCCGGGGTAAAACTCGCTCATGTCGAAGTTGCTGATGGTGACCACTGATCCATGCCTCGACTTCGCCCGCAGCGGTGCGAGAGCTTGCTCAATCACAACCAGCGCGTCGCCGTGGTTCTCGATGAACTGGTCGCGGGTTCGCCTCGCCTCCTCGGCGGCGAGGCGCCGGTCTTCGGCTTGTTCCTCGCGGATGAGGTCGAGAATCGCTACCAGGGTTGCGCGCCTGATCACCCATGGGTACCTGCTGTTGTGCGCGAGCTGAGCCTTGCGGGTCCGGGCGCCGTCCACGGTGAAAAGGATGTCCATCCAGGCGTTACTGGGGTAGCCCCAGTCCGCCACCGTCTCCTCGGTGCGGCTGTAGATCCGCCCGCTGTTGTAGAAGCCGACCAGTTCACCGTTGGGCTGGTGTAGGGCATCGGTGAGCCAGTCTTCGGCCTTGGCTCGGACGGTGCGGAAGCCACGCTTGATGACCAGCACCGCTTCTTCCCAGCGAATAGCCCGGTCGCGCTTCAACCGGCCGTTGCTGGCTTCCAGCAAGGTCTCGACGACGTCGTCGACGCTGGGGGCTTCACGTGGTGCCATGGGCGTTCATCCTTCCTTCTGGTCGGTGTCGTAGAGACCCCGCCTGCACAGCTCGGCGAAGCGGTCGATCTCCGCGCCGGAGAGCTTGAGGTGCAGCGTCCCGGGCGGGCCGGCGAGGTGGTGGCGGTTACTGATCGAGATGGCGTCGTCAGGGTCGTCGAGGAACCCGAGTGCGGACTCGATGACGGGGAGCGCGTCTCCGTGGTGTGTGGCGAACGTGTCACGGGCACGACGTTCCTCCTCGGCTCGTTCCCGGTTACGCGACTCGGTCTCGGTGACGATGAGGTCGAGCATCGCGACGAGCGTGTCGCGCCGGACCACCCAGAGGGCTTTGCCTACGCGCTTGGTGGTGGTGTCGGGGATGGGAATCCGGGCACCGTTGGCTGCGAGGTTGAGGCTCAGGATGGCAGTGAGCGGGTAGCCCCAGGCGGTGAGCGCTTCGGTGCGGCCGTCGGTGCCGGTGAGGACGGAGCCGTGGTTCCACACGGCGACGATCTCGCTGTCCTCGGCGGTCACTGCTTCGAGGAGCCATCCGGCAGCTCGGCTGCGGGTGGTGTGGTGGACGGTCTTGATCAGGTCGAGCACCGACTCCCAGCCGATGGCCCGGTCTCCCCGCAGGCGACCCCGGTCGGCGGCGAGCGCAGTCTCGGTGATCGACCCGGTGCCGGGTGGTGTGCGTGGTGGCATCAGCTCTCCCTCTGGATGGAGCACGCCTGGCACGCCGGCTCATCGCATAGCTGGGGAATGCCGTTGCCGTCCATCGGGTGCCACCGTCGCCTCCAGCTCTGCACGAGTCCTCGATAGACCGGCCGCTCCAGTGCGGTGCGGGGCATCGACGCAGCGTGCGTTTCGATCGCGTCGACTGCCGCCGCGACCGCCGACGGGAGCTGAACTCCCTGCCGTTCGGCGTAGGCAACGATTTTCAGCGCCTCGGGGGCCGAGCCGGTGGCCATGCGCAGCTCGACCTCCCCGTGCGCGACGGTCCCCGCCTTGACCAGGTCGACCAACCAGTGCCCCACGGTCGCACCGTGGGTCCTCAAGTCCTCGGTGGCGGCGGTCATGAGCTTTCCCTCCGCATCTTCCGTACCTCCAATTTGATCTTCATGATGGCGGGGGAGAGCATGTCCTCGCCCAGCTCCAGGACGGTGCCGTCACTCAGCTCAGCCTGGTCGAGTCGGTCGAGCAGGTCTCCCCAGTCGATCGTCCTGCCCTGGTACCAGCCGTCGGCGATGGACCAGGCGAGTTGGATGATCTCGTCGGTGACGTCGGCGGCGGCGACGATGACGGTGCTGCGCTGTACCTCGGGGCCCATGGTGTCGCTCCTTACAGGGTGCCGATGCTGTCGGCGATGTCCTCGACCAGCGCGGTGAGCGTGGTCAGGTCGCCTGCGGCGGCGTGGCGGCGGTAGCAGATCGCCAGGGCGGCGACGAGGACGTTCCACACCACGTCGCCGGGCCCGTGTGGACGGTTGCCCTGGGCCCGGCGCCGGATGGTGTGCGCCAGGCCGCTGGCGGCCGAGGTGTAGAGCAGGCAGGCCCCGCCGACGACGATCGGTTGGGTGGGGTAGCTGTTCGGGTCCGCTGATTCATCGAACGCCATCTCGGCTTCCCTCCACAGGACACTGAAGTAGCTGTCGGCGAGGCGGGCCAGGGCAGGCAGGTGGGGCCTGACCCTGGTCCGCACGGCGAGATGCAGGATGTCGAGGCCGGGCAGCTCCTGCTCCTGCGCGAGGCGGTGCAGGGCGAGCAGGTGAAGGTTGTTGGTGCTCAGCTCTTTCTGGGGTGCGCTCATGGTGGGGTCTCCGCGTGCGTGGTGGGGGTGCGCGGTACGTGGTGGGAGAACGGGCGGGGGCTACTTGCCCTTGGTGCGCTTGCCTCCCCGCTTGCGCAGCGTCACGTTGGCGTCGTCGGTGAGCAGGCGGTGGACGAAGCCGTAGGAGCGGCCGGTGGCTTCGGCGAGACTGCGGATCGAGCTGCCCTTCTCGTAACGCGCGGCGAGGTTGGTGGCGAGCTGGGTGCGCTGCGGGCCGACGATGCGTTCGCCGGGCTTGTACATGGTGCTCATCTGGGTTCTCCTGCTTTCGTCGGGTCTGACATGAACGGGATGATCTCTTCGGGTGACATTACTGGTCGGGCCAGGTTGTGGCGCCGCATCGCCGCCACACCTGGGGACTCAAGGCCCGGCCCCCGGTGGGGCACGTACAGGACCTGGCGGCCGATGCGGCGGGCTTCGTCGGTCGCGCGGATCGTGCCGCCGCCCGTGCTGGCTTCCACCACCAGCAAGGGCTGCGCCAGGGCGACGATGAGCCGGTTACGCACCGGGAAATGCCAGCCGATCGCCGGGGATTTCGGGGGGAACGCGGTGATCAGCAGGCCACCCTCGTTGGCGATGCGGTTGAAGATCGGGGTGTTGACCAGCGGGTGTCGCTGCTCGATCCCGTGGGCGAGGACGGCGATGGTGGTGGCCCCGGCGCCGAGGGTGCCGAGGTGGGCGGCTGCGTCGATCCCGCGTGCGCCGCCGCTGACGACGGTCGCACCCCGGGTGCCGAGGTAGCCGGCCCACTCGGTGGCGGCGGCCACGCCGTGCTCGCTGGCTTCCCGTGAACCGACGATCGCCACCGACGGGGTGTGCGGGGTGGGCAGGGTTCCGTTGCCGACCGTCCACAGTGCGACCGGTGCCGCGTAGCCGTTGCCGATCTCGTTGGTGGGGAACGGCCAGTCCTCGTGCTCGGGGGTGAGCAACCGGCACGTGCCCTTGTCGAGCAGGCCCTGCTCGTGGTCGAGCTGGGCCTGCCTGACCGGAGCCAGGCTCAGCATGATCCCGTCGCCTTCGGGATCACGCCGGTCGATCGCCTCGACGGCCGCGACCGGGCCACGCTCCGCGATCAGCTCGACCAACGCCTTACTCGGCCACGGACCCCCGGCGCGCAGCAGGTAGCGGCGCGCGCGGAGGGTGGCGTCGTCGACGGTGTTCACTGCCCGGCCTCGGCTTCGACCTTGCGGTACTGGTCGGAGTTGATGAGCACAATGTCGGGGCCGGTGGGGGCTTCGTCGACGGAGAACTGTTCGGCGTGGGCCTGGCACCAGGGTTCCTGGTAGTCGGAGTCCATGACGGTGCCGATCGTGGCGCACCCGCCGCTGGTGCACTGGGCGTGGTCGGCGCAGAGACCGTCGCTGCCGATGGTCACCCCGCCGCCGTAGTAGACGAGCACGGCGACGGCGGCGACGGGCTTGTCCTCAGGGTGGGAGTCGTGGGTGCAGACCCGCGAGTGGTACTCGTCGGTGTGGATCGCATTGTGGTGGTTGAGGGCTTCGTCATCGACAGCCCACACCAGGACCCGGGTCCACCACCCGGGGGCGTCACCGATGTGCCGGGCGGTGTCGGCGGCGTCGACGAAATCGGCGGGCGTTGCGTCGCCGAAGTCGACGACCTGGGGAGATTCGATCGCATCCCAGATCCGCCCGTCGGGGGAGGCTTCGACCTGAACTTTGTACTCAGTCATGCGGGCTCGTCTCGGTCGATGTTTCGTGGCGGGGTTGGCTTACTTGTCCTCTGTGGAGTCGCCGTTGGGCACGGAGTAGTCCGGGGGCACGTCGTTGAACACCCAGGTTTTTCCGTCGCCAGCCAGGGTGCAGCCACCGGGGTAGAACCATTCGTACTCGTCGTTCCCGCCGCTGACCTTGGTGAAGTAGACCAAGGTGGGGCCGTCGCAGAACCGGTAGAGGTTGGCTACTCCGGGGACGGCCTGCGCCCCGGTCGCGGAGACGTCGACTTCGCGACCGCAGCCGGTGGTCGTGGCGGCGGTGAGCGCCGCGATCGCGGCGAAAGCCACAAGCGCGCGGGTGGCGATGTTCATGTGGTGTGGTCTCCTTCGGTGGTGTTCCACGAGTACTTCGGGGGCCCGTATTGGTCCCAGGGTTTGCGCTGTGGGTCGAGCAGGTCGGTGACGACCTGCTCCCAGTCCCGCCCCTTGTCCTGGAGGCGTTGCACCTCGCACAGCAGGTTCCAGGCCACGGGGTCGAAGCGGCGCCGGATTCGGTGGCGGGTGTGTTGGAGTTGGATGCCGCCGCCCCCGGTCCCGGCGGGGCGGTTTTCCCGGTCGAGCTGGCGGAGCACGGCGACGCGCACCCCGAGTCGGACCAGGGCGACCGCGACCAGGCAGCAGGGTTTGCCGTGCTCGATGTAGCGGGGGCCGAGGCGGCGGTCGACCCGGGCGTCGATGTGCCTGCCTTGTTTCGACGCGACCGCCACGAGCGCCTGCTTCACCTCCTCGACGGTGATCACGGTGCGAACACGCCGAGGGTCGCGGCGAGGGTCAGCGCCTGCTCGGCCGTGAACCGCACCGTCACGACGCCATCGAGGCCGGCGACGTCGATGTGCTGCTTGCTCAATGCTCGGCCCAGTGCTCTGGCGGCGTCGGTTGTGGCGTCGGTGAGCTGGTCCCGGTCCGCCTGGCGTTGTTTGGCGACGGCCGCGAGGCCGTAGTAGCGGGCGTTGGGTTGGGTGCTTGACCATGTCGGGCCGAGGCGGTTGGCGTCGTGGCCGACGGCGGTGACGAGGACCCCGTCGTCGACGAGGTCGTCCAGGGCGTCACGCACGTGGCGGGGGTGGACGAACGGGACGTTGGGTGGGCCGTCGGAGAAACGCCGGTCGGCCCCGTAGCGGCCGGTGCCGCCGCGCGCCTGCCAGATCACCTTGGCTAGGCGACTGGCGGTGGCGACGTGGTCGTCGGCCGCGAACGCGGCGAGCACTTCCTGGGCTGTGGCGGGGGGCGTCTTGGCGGGCATCAGAGCGCCTTTCGAGAGTGCGTGCGTGTGGTGGGTGGTCAAGGTTAGAAGGGTGTGCCGTCCCATGCGAGGCCAGCAGGGTCGAGATCGTGGCACGCCTGCTTGACGTCCTGTTCCGTGGGCTCCTGCGCCGTGGGCACACGCTCGTGTTTGGTTCCGGCCCACCCTTCGGTGGCGCCGACGTCGCGGATGTCGGTGCACGTGCTGTAGGAAGTGATGCGGGTCAGCTCCGCGCCGTCGATGAAGTCGACCACCGCGCCGTCCTCGATGTGGAACGTCACCTCGATCACCGCCCACGGCACGGTGCCCTCGATGCGCCGGGCGAAGCGGCGACCCCACGCTTCGCCGCACTGGTAGTCACCGCCGACGTCCCCGGCGGGCTGAGGGCCGGCCGGGTCGAGTTCGACGTACCGCTTCCACTCAGCAATGACGTCGACGTACATGTCGGGGTGCCCGCACGGGTTGGCCCAGACCTGGGTCCACCAGTGCGCACCGTCCTCGCACTGGTTGAGCCCCTTCGGTTCCCCGCGTGGCCCGCCGCACGTGGGGCACAGCGCAGAGATGGTGATCTTGCGGGTGACAGGGTCGGTCATGCCGCTGCCCCAGGGCGCTTCGGCGTGGATGTCGCGGACGGTGACGGTCATGGTGGGTTCGGCGGCGAGCTGTTCGGCGGTAGGCATGACGACGGGTTCCTTCCGGGGTTAGAGGGCGGTCCAACTGATGGCCATCGGGTCGCCGTAGCGGTCGCGGTGCACGGTCACTTGCCACGGCCACTGGCAACCTTGGGTGTTGACCAGGCGGCTGTGGTCCAAGGACCGGCCGCACTTGACACGGTGAGTGTCGCGGCCGGTGTCCTTGAGGGCCCGATCGAGGTCGGCGACGGTGATCCCGACGACGGCGTCGCAGCAGGGGGAGTCGAACAGCACGATCAGCGTGCGCCTGCCACGCCTGCGCAACACCCGGGTCGCGCGTCGGGTGGTGTACCCGCGCTTGAACACCCCGATCATGAGCCAGCGTCCCCGCCGTTGAGGCGCCACACGACCCAACGGAGCCCGCCGACCTCGGCGTAGTCGGCGCCGGGGTCCGTGTTGTGCAGGACACGGCGCACCTCCATGAGCACGACGGACGGGATGTCGCTGTGCTCGAAGTCGTTCAGCGCGGCGAGCTGCCACGGTCGTAAGGCCCGCCGCGCGTCCCGGGCGATGTCGAGCGCTGCGAGCGCGGCTTCCGCCTCGGTGCGGTGCCCGTGGCTGACGAACAGCAGCCGCGCCCGCTCCGCCGCCCGCTCCGCCTTGCCGACGAGGGGGTCGCCGATGTTGCGGTCGTAGACCAACCGCGCCAGCTCCAGCGCGGTCGTGGAGGACAGACTCGGCAGACGCAGCGGCTGCTGCGACCAGAAACGCACGCCCAGGTCGAGCACCAGGGCCAAACCCGGCGCGCTCTGCACGGCCAAGGAATCCAAGCGGGGCAACAACTCACGGAAGTGCGGGTCCTGCGGAGAGGTCGACGTGTCGCCGAGCCAGGCACGAATGAGCGGGTTCACAGCTATGCCTCCATGGTGGGGTCAGGGATGCGCGTGGTGGTGGGGGTGAAATGAAGGACGGGGGCCCGGCGACTGAACGCCGAACCCCCGCTACTTGATGATGACCCATGCGGTCATCGCTTGGCCGGTAAGCCACGACCGGCCACACACTGGGAAGTTTGCCCCCTCACAGCGTGTGGCCGATCGCCTGGTCAACCGGAAGGCTGCCCTCGGTCTGGTGGTGGTGGTGGTGGTGGTCAGGGCTGGGTCGGCGCGCGCAGCGGCCCCCGCTGCTCGTCGGCCTGGCGGGCAGCGAACTGCCGTTGCACCGCCGGCCCTGCCCGTTCGATCAGTTCGGCGAGCAGTTCCGGCGACAGCACGATGCTGACCTCCATCTTCGCCTCATCAGGCTGATACCACTCGCCCAACCGCACGGACAGGGTGGCAGTGAACCCCTCGGTGTCGTCGACCACGGTGAACCGGGTCGCGGTGCCCTCCCCGCGCGCTTCGACCTCGAACAGTTCGGTCGAGCGGGGGTCGGTGTCGAGCAGCACCAACCGGGTCGGCGGGCGCGAGGGCAGCCCGGCGGCGATGTGCCGCCCAGCCAGCTCCAGCGCCTCAGCGAGGTCGGTGACCGGCAGGCGCCGCCACTTCGCGACCTTCTCCGCGATCTCGCCGAGACGAAGCCCAGCGATCCGGTATCCCAGGTAGTAGGTGCGGACGCCCTGCTGCCGACTGTCCCGGTAGACGGTGAAGGTGTGGTCGCCCTTCTTGGCTTCCCACAGGGCCACCCCGTTGAGTTGTTCCCGGGACCGGTCGAAGGTGATGCCCGCTTTGGTCCTGACGGTGGTCGCGCTCACCTGGTGTCACCCAGGACGATGTACTGGATCAGCACGTCCATGCCGACGCGGCCGAGCTGTTCCAGCTCACCGGTCGCGGTGTCGTTGGTGTCGGCGGTGAGGATGGCGGCGTAGGTGTCGATGATCGAGTCCCAGGTGTCGATCTTGTCTCGGTCGGCCACGATCTGCCGCATCGTGTCGATGACTACCGCGTGGTTGAGTGTCGCCATCCGCCCGCTCGCGTCGTCGGTGATGACGCACTCCCAGCCTGTGCCGTCGATCTCCCCGGCCGGCCTCGGCACCCACGTGAACGTGGCCCAGGTGGAAGTCGCCGCCTTGGCTTCGACGACGGCGGCTTCGGTGTCATCCGGCGTCACGTGCACCGGCCTCATCCACCAGGCGTGCATCCGCAGGGCGAGGCCGTGGACGTCGTCGGGGTAGGTGGTGACGTCGGCCGTGAAGGTCGCGGCGGGCGTCTTGTGGCTACCCATGGGGGTCTGCAACGAGACCACGCAGGAGCGGCCCTGGTTGTGCCGCCCGAGGACAGCGTCCTCGCTCAGGTCGCGGTCCAGGTCGAGCTGGTGGAACTGCGGCTGCGGTTCGTGGCCGTCGATCCAGTACGCCCGCACCGCACGGTCCAGCGGGCGCGGGTCGTTGATGATCGCCTCCCGCAGCATCTCCCGCAGCACCGGGTCGGGGTAGCCGTTGTTCGTCACCCTCGCGGTGCCGGGCTGGTCCGCCAGGGCGGGCCGCACGATCAGCAGGGGAACTCGCTGGTGCTTGGGCATCACGATGGGGTTGCGCTCCAGCCACCGGTCCAGGGCACCGTTGGCCTTGGCGTCGGCGAGGGCGGCGTCCCACTCGTTGAGGTTCTTGCCGTTCGCGGTGGGGCAGGTCGAGCGGTAGTCACGGGTGGTCGGGTCGATGAAGTAGCTGTCGGGCATTTCGGTGAACGCGCGGTGGGCGTGCATGGTGGGGGTCCTTTGTGGTCAGTGCGTGGTGGGCACGGTTCGGATCTTTTCTTCGCTTTCCTTCTGGCGTACGGCTTTCACCAGCTCTCGCATCTTGCCGATGACCCGTTCGTGTGCGGCGATCGTCTCGAAGATCGTGGCCACGGCGGGGCTGTCGTCCGGGGTGGGTTCGACGTTGTCGTGGGCATCGAGGTGGTCCCAGTAGGCGCCCTCGTCCTTGTTGCAGTGCGCCTTCTTCCACCCGGGAAGCCGGCGGGGGTCACGCATCCGGTGCCGCCCGTCCTGGTCATGCCAGTGGCCGGGTTCCTTACCGGTGATCAGGGTCATCAATCGCTCCGTTCGTCTCCGTCGGGAAGAAGCTGCCCGCCGGCGATGCGCGAGGCCGCGCGCTCCAGGCGCTTCCACATGCGGTCGAGCTGCTCGTCCTGGTCTGCGTAGGTCTCGGACTCGCTCGCGAAGCCGACGATGCCGAGCAGTATCTCGACGTCTTTGAGTGTGAGGTTCAGCGTGGTGGTGCGCCGGTCGCTCATCCGCCCGGTCTTGCGTGTCACCGGTTCACCGTCACGTCGGGCCACAGGCGCAGGATTTGCCCGCGCGCCCAAGCCCACAGGGCGGCATCGTCGAAGTCCGAATCGTTCACCCGGTCGGAGAACCAATCCAACCGGTCCATGCCCGATCGGTACAGCTCATCGCGCAGGAACTTCTCCACCGCCGCCTTGGTCACCGTGTCGGGCAATGTGTCCGGCTGGGCGTTGTCCAGCGCGTACAGGCACAGGGCGCGGGTCAGGTAGTCGCCGTCGATGTGGTGTTTCGTCGCCACGGTCACCATGTGCACCCCGCGTTTGCGCAGGGTCGGTGTCAACGTCACAGGGTCACCTCCCCGGTCGCGCTCAACTCCTCCAGCCTCTCAACGCCCCTTTCCCGGGCGACCTCACGCGCGCGCTCCCGGGTCATGTCGTAGCGGCCGGTGTCCAGCCCCCACGTCCCGAGGTCGTCGTTGTGGATGAGCGTGTGCACCCCGTAGGTGCCGCGCCCCTCGTCGGTCGTGGCGATCGCCGTTGCATAGAAACCCGGGCAACCGGGGCGGAAGTACGCGACCTCCACGATGTGACGCCGGTCGACGACCGGGGGCACGGCCCTGCGGAAACCGGCCTCGTCCGCCCGGTGACACGGCGGCGGCGGTGTGGCCGAGTCCCACACGACCTCACCGCCGGCTACCACCACGGTCGGCACCTCGTCCTCCTCGGTGCTCAGCGCGTCCTCGGCGCTGTCGTAGCGGATGTTGATCCGCAGCCCCGGCACCCCGTCCTCGGCCTCGTCGATGTAGGAGAACACGTGCACACCCGCCACCGACAGCATCGGCTGCTCGTCGTCGGCGGTCTTGGCGAGGAACGTCGCCCGGTAGTTCCACCGGTCGACCTCGGTTGCACCCACGCCCAGGTAGTACCGGGCCAGTTCCCCCGGTTCCCCGTCGACGGTGAGTGTCCCGTCGGCCCAGGTCGCCACTCGGGTCAGCCCGTCCAGGACGGCGTGTACGTACCCGTCTCCCCTTCCCGGGCTCCAATCGGTCGTGGCCCAGGCCGCCGCGTGTTCGGCAGCGCTGGCGTAGAAATCCGATGAGAGCGTCGCGATCTTCCAGCCACGAACACGGCCTGCAAGTCCGATGTAGACGGACCCCTCGTGCTCATAAATGTGCACAGCCTTCGATGTTGTCACGGTCTCTCCTTACTGGACGTGGTTGTCGGTCCGGACGGTTTCCGGGCCGTCGATGCTGGCTTCCGCCAGCCTTTCGTGTGTGTCTGCGGTCAAGGCCAGGCACCCCATGTGGTCCGGGAGGAACCCGGCGAGGGCATCCCGGTAACCCTTCGCCGCGTGCGGGGCGGACATGTCCTCCATCATCGCGGCGGCGTGCCGCCATTCGCTGATGACCCAGTTTCGTGCGCTGACTTGGGTGGCGTGCACTGTGCGGGTCCGGGTGTTCGACGGCCACGACCGGATCTCGGCCAACCACACCCCAGGGGACGTCCCGGACGGCACCACAGGGTCCACACCGAGGACGGCCCGCTCGATGAGGACCATCAGGGCTTCCACATCCAGCGCCCTGGTTGAGGAGGACTGTGTCGGCCGCCGGAATTCGCCGCTGCCCCAATCGCGACGCGGGGCCAACTCGTACTGGTCGATCTCCCTACTCAGGTTGTAACGTGCGTGAACCGTCTGCACCGTAACGGTTTCCTTGGTGAGCCCTCCCCCGTAGGTCGGGGTGAAGTCACACAGAACCGTTCGGCACCCGCCTCGCGCGAGGTGCCAGGCCGTGCGCTCGTCGTTCACCGGGTGCCACCCGCGAGCGGCGACGGCTGCGGTGACTCGCTCCCAGGTGCGCTCTCGTGCGCCCGCACCCCGGAGGTACACGACCACGGGCAGGGTCACTGTTCGCGCCCTTCGATGTGGCGGACGATCCGCAGGACACCGCGCCCCATCGTTTCGGCCAGGGCAGAGGCGATCAAGTTGATCAGGGGTTCGCGGCTGACGATGGGGACATCCCGGGCTGCCCTCACCGTGAGCAGCATGGCCACGATGGCGTCGCTGTCGCCCTGCGGCACCAGGTCCTGCCCCGCGTCCGTGGCCATCTCGTCCGGGTCATCAGGGTCGAACCCGATGGTGTCCTCGTACAGGCTGCGCACAGCTCCCCGGAGATCTTCGATCACCTCGTAGGCGCGGTCGCCCTCGGCGTCGATCATGGCGACCTGGTTGATCTCGTCCGCGCCCATCAGGTCCAGCGACCGCATCGGGGTGCCCCGGATGTACTCGTCGACGACCGCCTCGAAGGCGTCCGCCCCGTCGCCCTCGGAGAGAACCTTGGTGACGTCGATGGTGGAGTCGGTCCACACCCACCCCGGCCACCCGTCGGTACTTGCCTCCCCGGTCGCGGCGCGGCGGTAGATGTCGATCTGCTCGGGGTCCTCCCACACGAACATCAGGTTGTCGCGCTCGGTTGTGTACGTCATTGCTACCTGCTTTCAGGTTAGTTGTTGACCGTGATGGTGTCGAGCCCGACACCACAGTCCGGGTAGTGAAAGTCGGAGCCGCCTCGGTCCTTTGTGGTCAGCCGTGGAGGGGGCAGTCCGGGTCTGTGCCGACCCGGACCAACTTCCCCGTGAACTCCTCACCGTCGCGCGTTGTTCTGCGGCGGCGGGACATGCTCCACGGGCAGGTGCAGTTGTCGGGCGGGTCGTCGTCGCTCACAGGGGCGGTCAGTTGGCGCGCGGCTCGTTGACCACCTGGATGGTGTCGATGGGGTTGGTGAGCGTGAACATCGACGGGCCGGCGTTCGGCTTGCCCAACTCGCTGCCGATGAACACGGGGAACATGCCGATCGCCTTGACCGGGTCGGCGAGAAAGACCTCGCAGAGCAGGTCGACCTTCTGCACCGTGGCGTCTGCCTGGAACCCGACGAGGGTCGTCACCGTGCCCTGCCAGAAGTCCTGGCGGCCGACGCTGCCGTCCTCGTCGATCCAGTACGGGTACGGCACGGTGAGGTCCGGCAACGCCTTCGGCTGGATCACCACCCGCCGGGCGTGGCCGGTGTCGTCCGCGTGCGGGGGGCGTTGTAGGTCTGCCGCCGCCTTTCGGGCGCTGGCTTCGCTGTCATGCCTAGTAAGGCGCGGCGCACCGCGACCCCAGTCGAAAGTCAGCCAGCCAGCCCGGTCGGCGAACACCGCGACGGGGTTGCCGCCATCTTCGGGCATGTACATCACGGTCGTCGGGTGTTCCGCCATCAGGGCCTCGATCTCGTGGGCCAGACCGTTCGCGGCATCGTGCTCCGCGTCGTTGCTGTCGCCCGCTGCGGCTTCCTCGTACTCCGCGACGGCGTCGGCCATCGTCGAGCGGGGTTCGGTGGTGGTTTCCTCACTGGCACTCATTAGGGTTGCTCACTTTCGTGGTGGTGGTGGTGGGGTGTCGATCAAACTACAACGCGGGTACGTCAGCCCTTGGGCTCCTCGTGCAGGGTCTCCATGCAGTACGCGAGGTCGCTGGTGATCTCGGCGAACGTCGACAGCAGCGCGGCCAGGCTGGGCGCGCGGACCGTGGTCACGGTCACGCCGTACTGGTGCAGGCGCACCGACCACAGCCCAGCCAGGTCGGTGTCCGGGGTCGACACCTCGTGTTCCATGTCGTCGCCAAGGTCCACAACGTGACCGGGCGAGACGTAGTCCCCGTGGGCGGCCTCGTACGGGCACCGCGACGCCGGGGTCGGGTTGCACCGCCCGCACCACACCCGCCCACACGACCCACAGGTCCGGGTGTCCGGGGTCAGACGCTTGGTCTCGTCGGCAGGGTCGGGGTTGGTGCCGCAGACGCACGGCCCGACGGCCTCCCCGCTGCCGCGCGCGTCGGCGATCGCTTCTCGAATCATGTCCGGCGTCGGGTGGTCAGGGTCGGTCAGCGGGTTGATGTCCTTCCACTCGATCCCACCCGTGACCGGGTCGATCTCCACCGGGAAGTACCCCGATTCGGTCCCACCCAGGGACGCGAACCCCGCGCTCATCCCGTCGGCGTCGAGCACCTTCACCACGATGGTCACGAACTGCCACTTGCCCTCGCGCCACGCCTTGACCGTGGCCGGTTCGTCCAGCTCGTGAGCGCCGCCGCTCTCAGGGCACAGGTTCCCGTCGTCGGTGACCCACTCGTGCAGGTCCAGCACGGTCGCCCCGGTCTCCGTGGTCCCGACCCGCCACACCTTGTGGTCCAGCGGGAATCCGAAGCTGCCTCTCTCGTGGAAGACGCTGTAAAGGTCGGGCCGTTCCAGTTCCCCGGCGTCGCCGAATTTGTCGCCGACCACGAAGTAACCCGCCCACGCATGAGAGCAGGCACTGCCGTCCGTGTGCGGGTGGGCAGGGTCGTAGATGGGGTCACCCGCCATCTCGATCAGATCACCGGTCGCCAGGTCGGTGACGGTCACCATCTGCGCCTCGCGCCCGGCCGCGACCTCGTCGGCCGTGGCCTTGTGCATCCACTTGCCGCACCCCTTGCAGAAACCGTGGGCAGGGTCGTCGTAGTTGTCCTCGTCGATGTCGGTCCGGTAGACGTCCCCCGATTCGCGCGGGTCGCTGTAGGTGTCGTCGCCGAGGGTGGACGCGGTCACCGTCCACCCTTCGGGCAGGACGTAGCCCAGGCTCACGGCGCGGTCGGTCACGTCCACGGTGTCGAGTGCGGATTCCATTGCTGGCCCTCTTTCGGGTCGGAAGCGTTGGGGGGTAACGGTTCTAGTCCGGGCACAAACCCAGCGTGTCGTCAGCGGGCTCACGTGCGGATCACGTACCAGCCGGGGCTAACCTGCTCCAGCGGCGCGTGCAGCTTCGGCTGGTCCGGGTGCGGCACGCTCAGGATGAGACGGCCGGCGTTGAAGTCCGCGTTGTCGGGAACCCGGTACACGGTGAACGTGAACGCCCCGCGCGGGTCGTCAACGCTGATCGACAGGGTCACCGAGTCCTTGTCCGGGTCGGTCTCGACGCTCACCGAGTTGACCCAGGTCAGCGGCTCCCGCTCCCGGGTGTGCGGGCCGCCGTCTTCCTCGGCGTCCGGGCACACGACAGCAGCGGAGTACTCGTCGATCCACTGCCGGCCCTCGTCCACCGGGAACAGCACCTCCCGGCAGGTGCGGCATCGGTACACGGTGGCGGGGGCGTCGTCGTTCTCCATGTCAAGCGTGATCGTGGTGTCGTTCGGGTCTTCCAGCGGAACCGACTTGTCCTCAACGGTCAGGATGGCCATGGGCTTGTCCTCATTTCGATGTGGCGGCTGTCTCTTATACACAACA
>JBKJYH010000004.1:0-12426 GCA_046715765.1 Candidatus Limnocylindria bacterium | reverse complement strand
CCCGTTGGAGCCCTTGCGCACGAGGACCCCGGCCAGGATCAGCGCCGGGTGGAGCTACGCTCCCCAGGAATCGATCACGCAGTGGACCGGCCACACGCCGCCGTCGTGCGCGAAATGGGGGGTGTGCGGCGGGTGCCAATCCTGGCTGTAGGCAACCAGCTCCCCGGCAGCCACCGCGCGCTGGACATGGTCGTTGGCGCGCGCCACGACCGCTTCGCCGCCCCGCACCGCGAGGCTTCCGGCGGGATCGGCGAAGTCGTTCTGGAGGTCCACCACCAGCAGTGCGCCGCGCGTCATCGGATACGGATCGCTCCCCTATTCCATGGCCATGACCGGGGCAGGCCGCGCGTCTGCTCCGTCCCGACCCTCGGCCGGCTCGCCCGTGGTATGCCGCAGGGCGAGTTCGGGCAAGCCAAGCGCGGTGACCAGCACCGCCACGGCCGCGGCCGCCACGCCGAGCCACAGCGAGGCCCCCAAGGCGATCGAGAATGCCTCGTGGATCGCGGCCACGATGTTGGTGATGTACGGCTCGACCAGCGGGCGGAACTGGTCCGGCACCTGTGCCAGGATCTGGGCGCCGAGGTCGACCCCCACGTTGGTGAGCGTCCCGCCCGACAGGCCGGGGGCGCTGGCGAAGCCATCGACCAGCTGCTGTGGCACGCCGGCGGCAAGCATCTGGCGCGGCGTCTCCTGCACCAGGGTGGTGCCCAGGATCGTGCCGACGATGGTCAGCCCGATCGAGCCGCCCACTTGGCGGAAGAAGGTCAGTGCGCTGGTCGCCACACCCATCATCCGGAACTGCACCGCGTTCTGAACGACCAGGGTGAAGACCGCGAATGACGGCCCGATCCCCAGCCCCATGATCGCCATCCAGATCCACAGGGTGGTGGTCGGTGTATCCGCCCGCAAGCCGGTCATCAGGTACAGCCCGATGGCGCTCACCGCCAGCGACGCGGTCAGCAGCCACTTGTACCTGCCGGTGTGGCTCACGATCTGGCCCGAGGCGATGGAGCTGACGATCAGCCCGATCAGCATCGGCATGATCTGGTAGCCCGATTCGGTGGCGCTCGAACCCAGCACGAACTGGAACCAGCGCGGGATGAAGATGATGCCGCCGAAGAAGCCGAAGCTCACCAGCGCGGTCGCGAGGACCGAGACTACGAAGGTGCGGTTGCGGAACAGCTCGAGGTGGATCATCGGGTCCTTGGCCCGGGACTCGACCCACACGAACGCCGCCGCCAGCACGCCGGACAGGAGCAGCAGGCCACCGACCGATGGATCGGTCCAGTCCGCGGTCTGCTTGTTGGTGAGGCCCAGCAGCAGCGGCACCACCGCGGCGCTGAAGACGGCCGCACCCAGGTAGTCGATCGAGATCACCCGCTCGGGGTGGCGGATGGCGGGCATCAGGCGCCAGATGACACCGAGCGCCACGAGCCCGATCGGCAGGTTGACCAGGAAGACCCAGTGCCAGCTGACCTGGTCGGTCAGGAAGCCACCCAGCCCCGGACCGATGAGGGTCGCCAGGCCGAAGACGGCGCCGAACAGCCCCTGGTAGCGGCCCCGCTCGCGCGGGCTGAAGAGGTCGCCGATGACCGCCAGGCTAATCGGGAAGAGGGCGCCGGCACCGAGTCCCTGGATCCCGCGGAACACGATCAGCTGGACCATGTCCTGGGAGGCGGCCGACAGGAGCGAGCCGACCAGGAAGAGCCCGATCCCGAGCATCAGCATCGGACGTCGCCCGAAGAGGTCGGAGAGCTTGCCGTAGAGCGGACCGGTCACCGTGCTGGTGAGCAGGTAGGCGGTGATGACCCAGGTGTACAGGTCATTGCCGTGCAGATCGGTGAGGATCTTGGGGAGCGCCGTCGCGACGATGGTCTGGTCCAGGGCCGACAGGAAGAGGCCCAGCATCACCGCGAACAGGATCTCGAACTTGGTCCTGCGGCTGACGTGGACCGGCGCGTCGTCGTACGGCGCCACGGAGGGGTCGGCGGGAGAGGTCACGGGGCGTTGGTTCCTTCAGGGGTCAAGCGCTCAAAGGCCCGGCGCAGGGCTCGGATCGAGGTCAGCAGCGCTTCGCGCTGGTCGGGGTCGAGGTCGGCGATGGCGGTCGCCATCCGGCTGCGGCGCATGAGCTGCAATTCGCGGAGCTGCTCCGCCCCGCCGCTCGAGAGCTCCACCAGCACCACCCGGCGGTCCGCCGAGGTGTGCGTGCGGCGGACGAGGCCGCGCTCTTCCATCCGCGAGACGAGGCCGGTCACGGTGGGCAAGCCCACCTCCAGCAGTTCGGCGACGCGTCCCATGGGGATCGGGCCGTGGCTCTCCAGCAGGCTCATCAGGTGGAGGTGGCTCATGCTGATGTCGCGCTCGTGGCAGCGATGGGCGAAGGCCGTCCGCTCACCGCGGATCATCGGTTCCAGCTCGTCCATCAGCTCATCGGCAACCCTTTGTGGGTCGCTAACGGTTCGTGTCACACGAAGTATGCTAGCGGGGGGTTGAACCGTCCGTCAAACGCGGGAGTATCGAATATCGTGAGTGATCTGCGAGAAGCCCTGGCCGGCGCCGTGGAGTCGGCGCGCGATGCGGAGCGACGCCTCTTCGCCGCGCTCGACCCGCTGGCGCTCGACCGCGCCCCGGCACCCGGCAAGTGGTCGCCCAAGGACGTGCAGGGACACCTCTCGTTCTGGAAGCTGCGTCAGGCCGGTCGGCTGCGCCAGAGGCGCGAGGGCGTTGAGCCCGAAGCCCCCAGCAGCGGCGACACCGACGCGTTGAACGCCATCGCCCACGCGGAGCGAGCCGACTGGGATTGGAACGCAGTGGCCGCCGAGGCCGATGTCGCCCACCAGCGCCTGGTCCACGAGGTACGCGCGATGGACCCCGACATGCTGGCCTCGACCCCCGACATGGTGGATGGCATCCTGGGCAACAGCGCCACCCACGCCCTCGAGCATGTCTCGCGGCTCGGACGCCAACACGGGATTCGGGGCCTCACCGATGCGCTCTCCGAGGCAGCGCGCGAGTTGGCCATGGGCGGCAGCCTGCCCGATCGCGAGGCCGGCACGCTCCTCTACAACCTGGCCTGCTATGCCGCGCTCGACGGTGACCTGGATGGCGCCCGCCGCCTCCTGCCGGACGCGTTCCGGCGACGCCCCGACCTCCACTCGTTCGCGCTCGAGGACTCGGACCTGGAAGCGCTTCGGGTGGAGCTCCCCGGCCTCGCCGTTCAGTAGATCCGGGGCACGAAGCGCCGGGTGCGGAGCCGATAGTCCGTGTAGCCGGGGTAGCGCTGGACCAGCCACGCCTCTTCCCGGCGTGACTTGCCGTCCAGGAGGAGCGTCAGGGCGGCCGCCGCCAGCCCGGAGAGCAGGCTGCCGGCAAGCAGCGCCCAGCCCGCCGCGCCCAGGACCAGGGCGGCGTAGATCGGGTGGCGGATGGCGGCGTAGATCCCGCCCTGCACCAGTTCAGCACCGTCGCGCGGGTACGGGAGCGGGGTCAGCGATTTCCCCAGTTGTCGCGCGGCGCTGATCCCCAGCCAGCCTGCCCCGATCAATGCGCCGCCGCCCACCAGCAGGCGCGCCCAGTCCGCGGCGTCGCCTGGCGGGATCGGCAGGTGGAGCGGCCAGCCCGCGACCAGGACCAGCCCCAACAGGACGAACTGACCGATCACCCAGCCCTGGCCCCGCGCCCCCAGGGCCGGGAGCCAAGTGCCGGGCGGTGTCGCGCTCAACCGCGGAGGAGTCGCCGCAAGCGGCGGAAGGCGCCGGCCGCCGGACTGCGCCGCTGGGCAATTGCGGGCGTGGGTCGCTCCGGAACGGGAGCAGCTCGCTCGATCGCCGGTGGCGGGCTGGTTGGCGGCAGGACGGGCGCCCGGGGGGCCGGGCTCCGCCGCGGCAGATCGCCCGGCCGACCAAGGAAGACGCGGATGGCGCGGATCTCCGCCTCGTCCCAGCCCTCGTCGTGGGCGAGTTGGTCGAATTCATCGTCGCTCAACCG
Organism: Candidatus Limnocylindria bacterium; assembly: GCA_046715765.1. Lineage (GTDB taxonomy): Bacteria > Chloroflexota > Limnocylindria > QHBO01 > QHBO01 > JBKJYH01. Next base: position 8,436 of record JBKJYH010000004.1, on the reverse strand, counting down.
GACGTTGTCGAAGTCGGCGGCTGGTTCGGGAGGCGTTGGCGGACGGATGCCGGCTCGCAGGAACGGGGCCTCGGGCTGTGGGGGCTCGCTCGCAATCGGCAGGATGTGGCCGATCACCTCTTCCCCGAATGGCTCGGAGATCGGGGCGACCAGGGGAGGCCGGGCCGGCTCGGCGGCCAACTCGGGGGCAGATTCGCGGACGGGCTCCGGCGCGGGCTCCGGCGCGGGCTCCGGAGCGACATCAAGTGCGGCCGCCCCTTCGGCGGCCCCGCCCGGGCTCTCTGCGACGAGGGGTGTGAGGACAACTTCGGGCTCGGCCTCCGGCACCGCCGACACTGCCGCCGCGGGCTCCGGCGTTTGCCCGGCCTCGAGCCAGGTGAAGTCGCCGTCGGCGAACCAGTCCGGCTCGACCACCTGGGTGCTGTAGCCCGGCGTAGGAGCCATGGCCGCCGCAGCTGTCGGCTCCGACTCGATCAGCTCCGGCTCTGGTTCAATCGGCGCCGCCGGTGGCGTCGGGACGGGTGATGCGGCAACGGGTCCGGCCACGGGCCCGGCTTGTGCGGCCTGTTCACGCCGCAACTCGGCCAACGCTTCGGCGGCCTCACGCGCTCCGGGAAGGACCGCCGTTCCGGGATCATTGGCGCGGGCCATTGCCTCGGCGAAGCCGGCCACCGCCGCGCGGCTGCCCCTGACACGGGACCTGCGCGGCTTGAGGGGAGGGGGCGCCGCGATCGTCGCGTCGGCGGTTGGGACGGCAGCCATCGGTGCCGGTGGGGTGGGTGGGACAGCCTCCGGGCTGGACTCCGTGTCCGGACTGGGGGGCGGCTGCCAGGAGATCGGTCCGGGGCCGGGACCTCCGGGCAGACGCAGGTCGAGCCTTGCCTCGAGCACCTCCACCCGGGAGCGAAGGGATGCGACCTCGCCGCGCGACTCGCCCAGGGCCAGCAGCGCCTGGCCGTAGCGCTCGGTCAGGTTGCGGAACTCGGTGAGCAGCTCGCGGAACGGACTCAACTCAGCGTGCGAGCCGCCGTTGACCGGGGGTGGCGGAGCGGTGGCTGGCTGGACCGATTCGCGGTCGGCAAATACGACGCGCATGCCGCCGCTGGCCTCCGGTACCCCGGCCAGCACGCCGCGAGCCAACAGCTCCCACACGCGCGCCTCCGGGATACCGAGGACCGAGGCCGCCTCGTTGACCGAATAACCGTTCGCCACGGGTGCGATAGCGTACCCCCTCTGTCGAGCCTGACCCGTATCATCGGCCATTCATGACGCCCCCCGTGCCGGTGGCCACCCTGGCAGGCCACCACTTCGGCCTGCCACCCAGCCTCGATGGGCTCGGCGAACTGGCCTACAACCTGTGGTGGGCCTGGAACCCGCGGGCACGAGCCCTCTTCGCCCGGATCGACTCGGCAACCTGGGGGCGCCATCGCAACCCGATCCCGGTCCTGACCGGCATGAGCCAGGCGCGCTGGGCGGACCTGATCGCCGACGAGGACTTCATGGTCGACGCCAGCCGGGTCGTCGACGAATTCGCCCGATACATGGCCGGCTCCGAGCCGGCGGCCGATACCGACGCCGATGCGGTCGCGGATCTCCCCGGGCTGGTTGCTTATTTCTGCGCCGAGTACGGACTCCACGAATCGATGCAGATCTACTCCGGCGGCCTGGGAGTGCTGGCCGGTGACACCCTGAAGTCCGCCTCCGATGCCGCCCTGCCGATGGTGGCGGTCGGCCTTCTCTATCGGCGCGGCTATTTCCGGCAGCAGATCGACGCCGATGGCCACCAGGAGCACGCGCAGCCCGACCTCGATCCCACCAGCCTGCCGCTGCGCCAGGCGCGAGCGCGGGACGGGTCCGCCCTCCGCGTCAGCGTCGAGTTCCCCGGGCGGCTGGTGCACGCCGCGGTGTGGGTCGCCCAGGTTGGCCGCGTCCCGCTGCTATTGCTCGATACCGATCTGCCGGCCAACGACCAGTCGGATCGGCCGATCACCCACATCCTGTACGTCCGCGGCCGGGAGATGCGCCTCTGCCAGGAGTTGATCCTGGGGATCGGCGGCGCCCGCGCCCTGCGCGCGCTGCGGATCACGCCGGCGGTCTGGCACCTCAACGAGGGCCACTCGGCGCTGCTTCTCCTGGAACGCGCGTCAGCCCTGATGGCCGAGCGGCCCGGCACCGATCCGCGGACCGCGCTGCGGCAGGTCGGGCGAAATGCGGTTCTCACGATCCACACCCCCGTCCCGGCCGGTAACGAGTCGTTCGAACGCCACCTCGCCAGCCGCCTGCTGGCACCCTGGCTGGCTGCCTCGGGGATGGCGGCCGAGGAGCTCATGGAGCTGGGGCGCGGGGTGCTGGAGGACCCTGACCCCGCGTTCGACCTGACCGCCTTCGTGCTGCGCCACGCCGCCGACGCCAACGCGGTCAGCCGCCTCCACGCGGAGACCGCCACCGCCACGTGGCAAGTCGTGGCCGGCCACCCGATCCGCGCGATCACCAACGGGGTCCATCTCGCCTCCTGGGCCGGCCGGCCCATCCGACGGCTCTACCGGCGCGCAACCGGCGACGCCCTGGTGGGGGATCCGCGGGGGCCGGAAGCCTTCGCCGGGCTGGCCGCCATCAGCGACGAGCAACTGTGGTCTGCCCACCTGCAGCAGAAGCGCGAACTGGTGGAGTTCGCCCGGCGGAGGCTGGCGCGCCAATTCGCACGCCACGGTGAGGCGCCCCACGTCCTGCGCGAGCTGTACGCCGCACTCGATCCGGGGGCGCTGATCATCGGCTCGGCGCGGCGCTTCGCCACCTACAAGCGCGCGGACCTCCTGTTCCGTGACGAGGAGCGCCTCGTCCGGCTGATGACCAATCCGCAGCGGCCGGTGCAGCTGCTGCTCGCCGGCAAGGCCCACCCCGCTGACCGCCCCGGCCAGGCCGTCATCGCGCGCATCTTCCACCTCACCCGGGAGAACGGTCTGCGCGGCAAGGTCTTCATCCTGGAGGACTACGACATCCGCATCGCGCGCTACCTGGTGGGCGGGGTGGACCTGTGGCTCAACACGCCGCGTCGGCCGCTCGAGGCATCGGGCACCTCGGGGATGAAGGCGGCCATGAACGGGGTGCCATCGGTCAGCATCCTGGATGGCTGGTGGGACGAGGGCTATGACGGCCAGAACGGCTGGGCGATCGGTTCGCGCGAAACCCAGTCCGATGACGAGGCCCAGGACGACGCCGATGCGGCGGACCTGTACCGGATCCTGGAGGACGAGGTGGTCCCGCGCTTCTACGCCCGCGACGCGAAGGGAATGCCGCACGACTGGCTGATCACCATGCGCGCGGCTGCGTCAGCCTCGCTCTGGCCGTTCAGCAGTGCGCGGATGCTGGCGGAATACCGCGCGCAGGTCTATCGGCCGCTGGCGGCGCGCACCGAGCCGAACCTATCGGGCCTGACTCAGGGGAGGTAGTCGCGCGGGTTCTCCCACCACCCGTTGTCCCTCACGCTCAGGTGCAGGTGGCAGCCGGTCGAGTTGCCGGTGTTGCCCTCATAGCCGATCACGTCGCCGGCGACGACCTCCTGTCCGGGGAAGACGACCACCTGGGCCCGCATGTGCCAGTACCAGCTCGAGATGCCGGCGCCGTGGCTGATCCCCACCCCCCAGACCGAGTCCCACGGCATGAGGGGCTGGCCTGAGGCGACGACCGTACCGGCGTGGATCGCCTTGATCGGGGTTCCGCAGCCGTTGGCCAGGTCGATCCCGCCGTGGAAACGCGGGTAATAGACCCCTTTGTAGGTATACGGCCCCTCCAGCCGGAAGGTGGTCGGGCCCCATTCCTGGGTGACCCGGAACCGATCCTCGGGCCAGCGCCAGCCCCCCGCGGCCAGGCGCGCAGCCTCCTCGGCCTCCAGCCTGGCCACCAGCTCGTTGGCGGCCGCGAAGGCGGCCTGGTTGGCGGCGATCCTGGCTTCGACGTTGCCCTGGGCATCGAGCGCAGCGTTGAGGGCGTCCTCCTGGGCACGGCGCTTCGCATCGGCCGCGGCACGCAAGCGCTCCAGTTCCTGCTCCATGACCGCGAGTTCCTTCTCGCGCTCGATCAGCGAGGCCTGTTCGGCCTGCGCCTGGACGCGGGCATCGGCGAGCACCGCTCGTCCTTCGCGCAGCGACTCCTGCCGGATGTCCAGCTCGTCGCGGAGCGCGCTGATCTGATCGGCCAGCTCGCGGTCCTGGTCGGCGATGCTGAGCAGGTAGCTGACCTGGTTGGCGGCCGCATCGAGCGAATCGGCAGACAGGAGGACCTCCAGCAGGGAGGTCTGGCTGTATTCGTAGGCTGAGCGCACGTGGTCCTGGAGCAGCGCCTCGCGGCCACGCAGTTCGCGGGTCTGCGCGGCGATCTCGAGCGAGAGGGCCTGGAGGGTGGCGTCGAGCTCGGCGATCCGGTCGCGCAGCTGGGCGAGGTGCTCCTGGATGAGGGCGACCTGGTCCTTGACCTGGACCAACAGCCCGTTGACCCGGTCGTACTCGGCGCTGACGGCCGAGAGCTCGGCCTCGGCGACGTTCAACTGCGTGGAGAGCTGCGCGGCGGAGGCCTTGAGGGCCGCCAGGTCAGCGCGCTGCCGCTCGAGTGCCTCTTCCAGCGCCTGCTGTTCGGCACGAGCCTCTGCGAGTGGATCCGCGGCCAGGGCCAGGTCGCGGGGGTTGCTGCTGACGACACTCGATCCGGCAACCAGCAGGGCAAACAGCAGGCTGACGGCTCGAGATCGCCGCTTCATCGCGATGCGATCCGTGACATATGCAAGGCCCCGGTCCTTTGCGTTGCGTGTGCCCAGCCACACTAACCAGGGCCCCTGGCCGTGTGACGCCGCGACAAGGTACTACACCGGTCTACCTACCGTCATCCACCACGGCCCGGGTGATCTCCGCCCCAATGAGGAGCGTGACCGAGGCCAGGTACAGGAACACGAGGAGGCCGATCGCGGCCGAGATCGGCCCGAAGAAGGTCTCATAGCGGGCCAGGTCGGTGGCGTACCAGCTGAATCCCAGGCGCAGCGCGGTCCATAGCGCGGTGGCAACCAGCGCCCCAGGCCACACGTGGCGAAGACTCATCGGCCGCCTGGGTACGACCCGGTACAGGAGCACCAGGGCGAAGAAGATGAAGCCAATCGGGAGGACGCTGCCGATCAGGTCCGCCAGCTGCGAGCCACTGCCCACGAAGCCGGTCACAAGGCCGATGACCAGCGCCGCGAAGGCCAGCCCGATCACGCCCACCATCACCACCAGGTCGACCAGCCGGTCCCACCAGAACGAGCGCTGCGCGCCGGGTATCGCACGCCGGATGCCGACCGCCAGCGCGCCCAGGAAGCCCTTCGCACCCCAGGCCAGCAATGCCACGCTGACGACGCTGATCCCGCCCCGACCTTCGATCACCCCGTTCACCAGCTGTTCGATCGTCGCCCGATCCAGCGGCGCGACGGCCGCCAGCCTATCCACGAACAGGTCACGGGCCACCCCCTCGCCCAGGGCCAGACTGAAGACGACGACGCCCAGCACGACCACCTGGAAGAGGCTCAGCACCGCGTAGTAGGCCATCGCCGCCGACATCTGGCCGCCCTGGTGCTCGGTGAAACCAGCCGCCGCGCGACTGCCGATCCGCGTCAACCGCCATCGGTCCAGCCAGGCGTGCGCGGCGGCGGTCAACCGTCGCCATCGGTCTGCCATGCGCCAGAGGCTACCCTGTCGGCATGCCGCAGGACGCATCGGTCCAGCTCGAGCTGGACGGCGAGCAGGTCACGATCTCCAACCCGGGCAAGGTCTTCTTCGCCGGGCCGGGGCTGACCAAGCTCGACCTGGTGACCTACTACCTCGCCGTGGCCGATGGCGCGCTGCGCGGTGTGCGGGACCGGCCGATGGCGCTCAAGCGCTTCGTCAACGGCGCGGCGGGCGAGGCCTTCTTCCAGAAGCGCGCGCCTGCTTCGTTGCCGGCGTTCGTGCGGACCGTGGAACTGGCCTTCCCCTCCGGACGCACCGCCGACGAGGTGGTCGTTTCGAACCCGGCGGCGCTGGCGTGGGTGGTGAACCTGGGCTGCATCGACCTCAATCCTCACCCGGTGCGGGCCGATGACCTCGACCACCCTGATGAACTGCGGATCGACCTCGACCCGGGGCCGGGCGTGGCCTGGGGCGACGTGCGCCGGGTGGCGCTGGTCGTCGACGAGGTGCTGCGCGACCACGGCCTGGTCGGCTGGCCCAAGACATCGGGCTCGCGCGGGATCCACGTGTATGCGCGGATCTCCCGCGAGTGGGGGTTCGCGGAGGTGCGACGCGCAGCCCTGGCGGTGGCGCGCGAGGTGGAGCGCCGGGCTCCGCTGCTGGCGACCTCGAAATGGTGGAAGGAGGAGCGCCACGGCGTTTTCCTCGACTACAACCAGAACGCCAAGGACCGCACCGTGGCGTCCGCCTATTCCGTGCGGCCGGTGCCCGATGCCCGTGTCTCGGCTCCGCTGCTCTGGTCGGAGGTGCCCGATGCGGAGCTCGGCGACTTCACGGTTGCCTCCATGCCCGGTCGCGTTGCTGCCCTCGGCGACGTGGGTGCCGGGATTGACTCCAGCGTTGGCTCGCTGGAGGCGCTGCTGGAGCTTTCGGCCCGCGATGAGGCGCGCGGGCTGGGCGACGCCCCGTGGCCGCCGAACTACGCCAAGCAGCCCGGGGAGCCGCCGCGGGTCCAGCCCTCGAAGCGGCGGATGGTGGCCGAGGCCGGCGTCTCCCCCACCGGGAAGCGCCGCTCGTCGCAGCCGCTGATCGTGGTGGCGCAGGCCAAGCTGCGCAACGAGGCGCTTGCCGGGCTGGAGCGTTGGCGGGGGCGGCACCCGGACGCCGCCGCCCTGCTGGCCGAGGACGACGTCCTGGTTGATGGGATGCGCGGCCGCTCGAGCCTGTGGTACCGGGTGCGGGTCAACCTGCGCCACGTGCCGGAGGCTGATCGGCCGGTCCAGGAGCCGCCCGACCCGGACTATGACCCTTTGCGGGAGTGGCGCGGAAGGGGCGAGTAGGCGGCCGATAAGTAGGCGTTATCGTCGTGCACCGCAGCCACTGCCGGGGCGTCGCTTGATGAGCCAGGCTTATCACCTAGCGCCGGAACCGGTCCATCGGGGCACGTTGATTACCCAGGGTTATCAGGGCGCCGGTGCGCCCTGTGCGGCTCGCGACGCGCGCCGGCGGCTACGATGCGCCGCATGAACGATCCGCTCGATCCGCGCACCCCGACGCCCGATCCCGAGGAGCAGCCGCCCCCTTCCGACGTGCCCGTCGACGCCGAGGTGCTCTCGGTCCCGCGCTACGGCCTCGAGCCGAGCGCGGGGCAGCGGAAACGAGTGGTGATCATCGGTGCCGGGATGGCGGGGCTGGTGGCCGCCTTCGAGCTGGCGCGCCAGGGACACGACCCGCTGATCCTCGAGGCCCAGAACCGGGTGGGGGGACGCGTCTACACCCTGCGCACGTTCGCCCCGGGCCTGTACGCGGAGGCCGGCGCGATGCGCATCCCGCGGGTCCACGACCTCACCCTCAAGTACTGCAGCCTGTTCGGGCTCCAGTTGCGGCCGTTCATGATGGGCAACCCCAAGGGCCTGGTCCATATCGGTGGACAGCGGATGACCGCCGAGGAGGCGCACAACCGGCCGGACCAGCTCCCCTTCGAGGTCGCGGAGCACGAGCGCGGGCGGAGCGTCGACGACCTGTGGGCCGCAGCCACCGCCGACCTGCGCGCGCTGCTCGAGCGCGAGGGGGACGCCGGCTGGGAGCAGATCGTGCGCGAGTACGACCAGTACTCCCTGCGCGAGTTCCTGGTGCTGAAGGGCTTCAGCGAGGGCGCCATCGAGATGTACGGCGTCATCAACTTCGTCGAGGCCGATATGAACAACGCGGTGGTCGAGGAGCTGCGCGAGGACCTCGGCAAGCATTACGAGGATATGCAGGAGATCGTGGGCGGCACCGATCTGCTGCCCGGTTCGTTCTATGCGGAGCTGCACGACCGGATCCGCTTCGGCGCGGAGGTCTTCGCCATCGACCAGGACCCCGACGGCGTATCGGTCCATTTCAAGACCGAGGCCGGCCGCTACACCGAGCGCGCCGATTACGCGATTTGCGCCATTCCCTTCTCCGTCCTGCGCCAGGTCGAGCAGCTGACCCCGTTCTCGCACGAGAAGCAGCGGGCCATCCGGCAACTCAACTATTCAGCCTCGACCAAGATCCTGTTCCAGGTCCGGGAGCGGATCTGGGAGGCCGAGGACGGGATCTACGGCGGCGCAACCGTCACCGATCTGCCGATCCGGCGCATCAACTACCCCACCCCCGATCCGAGCACCTCGCGCGGCATCCTGCTGGCGTCGTACACCTGGAGCCAGGACGCGCTGCGCTGGGGCGCGATGGACGAGGAGACCCGGCTCGAGGAGGCGCTCGA
>JBKJYH010000003.1:0-6091 GCA_046715765.1 Candidatus Limnocylindria bacterium | reverse complement strand
CAGTTGCCCGCGCCGCTGCAGGGCGGCCAGCCGCCGCCGGGCCTCGGGGCGGACGCCGGGGCGGGTGTCGGGGTCGGCGATGGTCTTCTGCAGGCGCTCGGTCTCGGCGCGCACGGCGGCGGTGGGCGCGGTGATCGTGAGCATCTCGGCGACGCGGTCGGAGATTTCCGCCTCGGACAGGCCAGCCTCGCGACCGGCCGCCCGTTCGGCGTCGACCTCGGCGGCGATCTGGTCGGGCCACGCGGCAAGCCGGTCGAGGACCGCGCGGGCGTACTGGGCGCCGAGGCGGGCGGCGAGCGCGGCGTCCTCGGGGTTCTCGGCGCGGAAGCGGCGGCCGAACAGCGCCATGACCAGGTTGGCGACGAAGTTGAGCAGGCCGCGCCAACCCTGCGCCCACGGCCCGGCGGCGGCGGTGATCGCACCACCGGCTCGGGCAGCGTCGAGCAGCTTGCTCAGCGCCTCGGTCAGCGCTTCGCCGATCTCTTCCTCGGCGGCGAGGATCTCCGTGTACTGGCGCATCCGGGTCGAGGCCCACGGGTCGGCCGGGTCGAACCAGGAGGGCAGCGTGGTGTAGTCAGGCGATGGAGGCATAGCCACCGCCGAAGGCCAGGCACCCGGCCACCGCCAGTCTGGCCAGCAGGAGGTCACGGTCGTGGGCCTGCTGGGTCATCAGGCGCTCACGAACGTAGGAGTCGATCACCGAGCGCACGCAGGGGGCGTCGGGCATACATTGATCGACGAGCGAGTAGGCCCCTTCGAGCAGGTGGTCGAGGTCGGTGGCCTGGATCTGGGTGTGGATCTCCCAGGCGTCGACGCGGCGGAGCTGGCCCTTCCACTGCCTGTTGCTGTTGTTGAGCAGGCGCTTGCCGGCCAGCTCCAGGGCGCGCATGGCGCCGATCTCCAGGGCGGCGATGGTCATCCGGTCCAGCGGGGAGCCGGAGCTGACGAGGTCGGGAGCGTCGCCGGTCCCTTCGGGCATCACTTCGGGTCGGGTCGGCAGGCGCGTGGGCTTCACCGGACGGCCCATGACTCGGGTTCCGGCCTCGTCGGCCTCGGCCTCGGGCACGTCCAAGGTGATGCCCAACTCGTCGAGGTAGGGCTTGACCAGGAGCGGGTCGATGCCCTTGGTCGCGAGCTGGGTGAGCAGGATGCGGCGCCGCTCTTCCTCGTCCGGGGCGTCGTCCTCGGAGAACCCATTGGAGCGCCGGACGGTGGCGCCGCCGACCAGACCTCCAGTTTCGTAGAGGTTCTGGGCTTCGGGTCCACGGTTGGGGCGCTGGACAAGCTCGGAGTCGTCGTACCAGACGACGTACTTCTCCGGGTCGGACACACCGAGCGCTTCCAGGGCCGGCCACAGGTACTGGGTGGTGATGGCATCGCAGATCAGGCCCAGCAGCGGGGAGATGTGCAGCTTGAGGGCACTTTCCTCGATCTTCCACATGCCCCAGTGGTTGGTGTCGCTGGCCGCGCCGGTCATCACCTCGGCGGGGATGTCGACGATCGTGGCGAAGCGGCGGATCGACGCTTCGCGCAGCTCCTGGATGCGGTCGTCCAGGGGGGTCCAGAACTTGATGTACTCGGACTTGCCGACGGCGTTGTCGGGGATGCGGACGATGATCGGGACGACGGCCGCCGCGCTGTCGCGGTTGCTGATCGGGGTGACCATGGCGTCGATCAACGTGGCCATCGCCGGGTCGGCGTGCAGCGGCTCGCCCTGCTGCGTCAGCGGCGCCGGGAGCGTGGCCCCCTCCGGCAGCAGCCAGACCCCGGCCCCGGCGAGTCGGGACTCGACGGTCGCGGTGATGTGCGCGGTGAGGTCGACCAGTTCCTTGAGGACCGACAGGGCCGCACGGACGGGGGAGTCGGCTTCCCAGGCGCGACGCGGGTGCGGTCGCCACAGCCGGATGACGATGGAGTTCTCGACGTCGACGACCATCTGCACGTCGGACTCGGGCAGGCGCACCCGGAACTGCTTGGTCGAGTTGCGGGTGAACTCCTCCGAAGAGGCGACCAGCCAGCGGCGTTCCTTCGTGACCTTGTCGTCGAAGCCGATCAAGTAGCTCTCGCCGGGCACGGTGAGGTGCAGGGCCAGGCGGGCAAGCATTTCAGAGTGCCCGGCGCCGCCGCCGAACAGCTCGTCGAGCGGCACGGACGCCAACGGATCGGCGTCTTCGACACGGTCGAGCGGAAGCGGCGCGGTCGCGCCGACCGTACCGCTGGGGGTGCCGACGTAGAGGCGACAGCGTGAGAGGGCGTTGGAGACCCACTGGGCGGCGAAGCGGAGTTCGCCGACGCGGTCGTAGTAGTCCCAGGCTTGGGTCTGCCAGTCGCGCTGCTCGGGGATCGGGCGTAGCGACGACTGCTTCACGAGCGCCGCCGAGGCCAGCAGGGGCCGTGGCCCGTGCTGGACTACCCCTGGGCGTGCGCGCCGGAACCTGCTAGCCATCACGGCCCAGTAAGACTGCTCCGAATGGAGTAAAGCCAGCGGGACGCGGTTATGTCACCCAGATTGGTGAATGGTGATCAGGTGTTCGACGAATCGACCCATCCGGCGACGACTCCGTAGATCCACCGGAAGGCCAGCGCGATCATGGGGATCGTGAACCAGAACGGCGCCCCGAGCACCACGTAGGCGGCGCCCAGGGCGATCCACCACGCCGTGACCGACATGATCAGATAAACCCAGAAACTCACGCACCACGGGCAGCCGAGAAATCCTTCACGCACCGCCGCCCAGTCCACTTTGGACGCGACCTTCATCCAGGTTCGATTGCCGCGCTCCGCTTCTCGATACGCCTCGAACTCCATGATCTTGATCTGCGAGCGCAGGTCCGACTCCGTGTCCAGGTGCGTCGTGAGGGCCTGCGCATTGTTCTCGGTCAGGATGCGCCAACGCTGCCGCAGGTAGTGCGCCTCCACGCGATCCCGCCACGGCATGAGCAGCTTGTCCTTATTGATCAAACGGGTCAGGCTCGCGCCCGCGAAAAAGACCAGGGTCCACAACAGACATGAATGCACGCGCTGAGCTTAAACTCGGATTCCATGAGCGCCACCCGACGATCCGACTACGACAAAGTCCTCCAGACCGTGTCCGAGGGCGACCTTCCGCTGACCGTGCAGGAGATCGCCGAACGCGCCGACGTCGCGAAGATCACCGTGCGCCGCCACCTGAGCACGGCACTGTCCAACGGGGCGGTCACCCGAGACTTCCGCCGGGCCCCCAAGCCGCCCGCCGCGCCGAAGGCGACCGGCGGTCGATTGCCCTACGAATACCGACCCATTCACTCGACTGGGTGACGTGATCGCATTACTCCATTCGGCGTAGCAGGATGGGGGTCATGTCCGAGGGTATCGACGTCTCCAGGCACCAACCCGCCATCGACTGGCCCGCCGCGAAGGCGGGCGGCATCGAGTTCGCCTACATCAAGGTCACCGAGGGTGTCGGCTACGTCGACCCCAAGGTCGATGCCCACCTGGGCGGCGCCCGCGCCGCCGGAATCATCCCCGGGCTCTACCACTTCGCCCGCCCCGACACCAACAGCGGACGCGACGACGCCCTGCACTTCGCCGAGCAGCTCAAGGCCCGCAACGCGGTCGGCGCCGGGAACCTGCCCCCGTGCCTCGACCTCGAAGAGCGATCCCGAGGAGCCCTGGCCAAGGTCGACCTCGTCGACTGGGTCTCCGACTTCCTCGCCGCCGCCCGCGAGGCCACCGGCCGCCGCCAGTGGATGCTCTACGCCTCGGCCAGCTTCGCCCGCGACCGCCTCGGCAAGCTGGAGTGGCTCGACAAGGACTGCCTGGCCTGGATCGCCCACTACGGCCGCAAGCCCGGCAACCCCGGCTGGCGTGATGACCGCACCGTGATGCACCAGTACACCTCCAGCGGTCGCATCCCCGGCTACGGCGCCGACATCGACCGCAACTCCTGCTGGGTCGACCTCGCCACCCTCACCGGGGGCTCCACCCCGGCGCCGCCGAAGCCGCCGCCCCCGCCGCCGCCGAGCGACACCTCGGTGCACGTCGTGCAGTCCGGCGACAACCTTTCCGGGATCGCGTCCCGCTACGGCATCCCGGGCGGCTGGCAGGCCCTCTACAACATGAACCGCGACATCATCGGGCCCAACCCGAACGTCATCCACGCCGGTCAGCGACTGCGCCTCAGCGGTGGCGTGCCGGCCGTGGAGTGGTACACCATCCAGTCCGGCGACAACCTCTCCGCCATCGCCGCCAGCAAGAACGTCGCCGGGGGCTGGCAGGCCCTCTACAACGCCAACCGCGACACCCTGGACAACCCGAACGTGATCTACCCCGGGCGCAAGATCCGCATCCCCCGGTAGATCACCACCGCCCACGCTCGACCAACCACGCCCGCAGCCGCAGCGCCTCCTCCCGAGGCGTCGCGGCTTCGTGCTGCCCGCCGTCACCATCACGGCAGATGCAGCGGCCCTCCAGGTGATCCACCGAGCCGAGCACGCTACGGAGCTGGCACTCACGATGCCACGGGCCCGCCGACGCCGACGGATTGCCCTCGGCGTCGAGGTCCACATGGACCATGAAGACACCTTGATCACCCTCGACGATCTTCACATCGCAGAAGCGACATAGGGCGCCCACGGGTGTGTCCGCCAGCCGTGCGGACTCCATGGCCGGGACATCCCACCACTCACCGAAGTAGACAGTGACGGCGCCACCGCCAGGGTTGATGCTCACCTGCATAAGGCTAGCCGCCCGTGACCGCCACGACCGCAGCGCGGTGCTCACGCAGCCGGGCCACGACAGTGGCGTCCCATCCGTGCGTCCGAGCCACCTCCATGAGCGCCCCCTCGTCGACGCAGGTCGCGTCGTGGGCGTGCCGTTCCTCGCAATCCCAGCCGACGAGCACCCCGTAGAGCCAGGCGTCGCACCAGTAGCCGCCCCAGTCTCGGGAGCTGTGGACGATCACCGAGCCCAGGTGGCCGAGTGCTTGCGACAGCGCCGTCACGATGTGGCGTCCGTGTGAAGTGGACAGAAGTCTTCCACGCCCACCAGCGTCCATCCGCACTCGGCGGCAGCGGCCCGAGCCTGCGCACCGGAAGCGTTCGCGGCGCGAAACGTGGCCGGGCAGTGTAAGTCCAGGGTGATCGCACGATCACAGTGGACAGACGAATGCGAAGCCACTTCGCGTCGCTGGCGCGCAAAGCGCTTACTCCACGTACCGGCCGAGCGCGCCGATCCGGGGATGGTCACGTTGCGAGTTCGGATCATGGCACCAGAATGCCGCCCACCTAACGTAATCGCGAGGTGGGGCCGATAGCCCAGTCGAGTGAAGCACCCCTCTTGCCCCTGCCCTTTCGTGCAGCCTCGACCTAGAGTCCACAGCAGACAACCGGCGCTTATTCGAGAAGATTTCCATGCCAGCTCCGACAATCCCCCGCGCGCAACACGGCGAGCCCCGGCAACCGACGGACTGACCCACGGCCTCGGTGACGCGGCAAAGACCTGTGTACGGCGGGACCAGCGGAGGGCCCGAACCGAGCCACCGGTTGTCAGCCACGTGCGGGCCGAGCGAACGTCGCCGCCGTCAGCGTCACTCCCTGGGGGCGCGACGGCTTGGTCGCCGACCCGCTGATGCCCCCTCGCAGGGCGCGCGTCCAACAGGCGGCCGACGCTCGGCACCGCACGTGGATTCACCCCACTGCACACGCTCCACATGCGCCGCAGCCGTCACAGCGCTAGCATCGGTCCCACGCCACCGGCTACCCCCGGGCGATCGGGGGAGGGCGCGACACCAGGACTCCAGCGGCTACGCGCCGCCAGGCTCCAGCCCTTCCGGCACCCTTCCCGTCGCGTGGCGCGGCCCTGACAGGAGAGCCCCGCTGTATACCGCATCGCGTCCAGCAAGGGTCCTAGTTGTAAGCCAATCGGCGGCCGGGCACGGAGTTGTCGCCACGCCCGGCCGCCCCTTCCCCTCTTAACCCACGCGCCGCCGCGTCGGGTCGAACACCACGACGTTGCTCCCCCTGGGGATCAACGGCATCCCCGCGCCCCCGGCCATAGTCGCCGCCGCCCCCGACACGGTGGGACCCGGCGCCAAACTCCCCCCCCACCCCAG
>JBKJYH010000002.1:0-6480 GCA_046715765.1 Candidatus Limnocylindria bacterium | reverse complement strand
CCTGTCGTTCGCCGACCTGGGAGCCATCGCGCCCGAGGTGGTGCTTACCATCCTGGCGCTGCTGATCATCAGCCTGGACCTGTTCCTGGCTCGCCCCAACAAGTGGCTGCTCACCCCGCTGACCGTGATCGGCCTGCTGCTGGCCGGCTGGGCGACGCTCACCACCTGGGGGATGAACGAGACGGTCTTCGCCGGCTACTACCGGGTTGACGACCTCTCCGTGGTGATCAAGCTGGCCAGCGTCGGGAGTGGGCTGCTTGCCGCGCTCTTCGCCACCTCGTACCTCGCCGCGCGAAAGATGCCCCTCGGTGAGTTCAACGCGATCCTGGTCTTCGCCCTGACCGGGATGTGCGCGCTCGCATCTGCTGCCGACCTGGTGACCCTGTTCATCGGCCTGGAGCTGATGGTCATGCCGGCCTACCTGCTGACCGGCTTCGCCAAGACCGATCGCTACTCCAACGAGGGCGGCCTGAAGTACTTCCTGCTCGGCTCGTTCGCCTCGGCGATCCTGCTCTTCGGGATCGCGTGGGCCTACGGGCTGACCGGCACGACCCGGATCGCCGAGCTGGGTGGCGTGCTCGGCAGCAGCGGTCCGGGCGGGCTGGTGGCGATCGGGATGCTGACCGTGGGCGCCACCTTCAAGGCGGCCGCTATCCCGTTCCACTTCTGGACCCCGGATGCCTACCAGGGTGCCCCCACCCCGATCACCGGCTTCCTATCGGTCGGCCCCAAGATCGGCGCCTTTGCGCTGCTGGTCCGCCTCTTCGCGGACGGATTGGCCGTGGACCGCGCCGAGTGGATGCCGATCATGGCCATCCTGGCGGTGGTCACCATGACCGGCGGCAACCTGGTGGCCCTGACCCAGTCCAACGTGAAGCGGATGCTGGCCTATTCGAGCATCGCCCACACCGGGTACGTCCTGGCCGCGCTGGCCGCCTTCGGCGCGGCGAGCAGCCCCGCCGTCCAGGCCGCGGGCATCGAGGCGCTCCTCTTCTACCTGGTCGGCTACGGGTTGATGAACGTCGCCGCCTTCGCGGTGGTGGGCATGCTCCAGCGCGACCCGCGCCGCTTCGGAGGGCTGGCCTCCTTCGCCGGCCTTGCCGGTCGCGCACCGCTGCTGGCAGCGGGGATGGCGATCCTGCTCCTGTCGCTGACCGGCATCCCGCCGACGGTCGGCTTCTTCGCCAAGCTGTACGTGCTGATCGTCACGGTGGACTCCGGGCTCGGCTGGCTGGCGATCGCCCTCGCGCTCAACGCCGCGCTAGCCGCGTTCTACTACCTGCGCGTGATCGTGACCATGTACATGCGCGAGCCGGAAGCGGAGCCTGCGCCGATCGACACCGCGCTCGGCGGCCGCCTCGCGCTGGCGGCCTCGGTGATCGGGGTGCTTGCCCTGGGCCTCTACCCCGAGCCGATCCTCTCCTTCCTGCGCAGCGCCGCCGCCTCCCTCTTCTAGGCGGGCCGGGTGGCGCGGAGCGGCGCCCTTGCTAGACTCGGGGCGTGAGGCGATACCTGGCGCCCGGCCTGCTGGCCCCGCTCCTGCTGGCCGTGGCAGGAGCGATCCTGATCGTTGTCGGCCAGGTGGACTGGGATGGCCTGGCTCGCGCGAGCCTGCCGCCGATCGTGGTTGCCACCCCGACCCCTGTACCGACACCGTTGCCGAGCGGTGCGACGCCGGAGCCCACCTCGAGCCCCACTCCCGTCCCGGCCGACTGGGTGGCGGTCCAACTTGAGGTCCCCTCGGTCGGGATCAACGTGGCGGTCCACTGGTCCACCAGCGGCTCGATGGATGGGTATCCGCCGCTCGACGGCGTCTACGTGCTGCACAACCGGCCGCAGCCGGGCCACGGCGGCAACTCGTACATGATCGGGCACGCCACCTACTACCTGTTCAAGCCGCTCTGGAACGTGTGGCTCGGCGACGAGATCCGAGTGCTCATGTCGGACGGGCAGGTGCTCCGTTACGCGGTGACCGAGATCCATCCCAACCAGGCGTGTCCGGAACCGGGGGTCGCGCCCATGCCGGACCCGCCGCTCGCGCTCCAGTACGCGCCCCCCGGCTGTCCCGGCGCGCGCTGGATCCGGTCCACCCCGTATGAACGACTCACCCTGCAGACCAGCCAGGGATTCAACCGCAACTACGGTGAGTTGATCATCGTGGCTGAGCCGATCTAGAGCTCAGCGCGCTCCAGGGCAGTGCCCGCCAGGACCAGCACACAGGCGGTCGCTACCAGTGCCGCTCCTGCCGCGATCACGGCATCCCCGATCGGTTGGGGTGTGGCATCCAGGCTGATCAGGATCGCGAACCCGGCCATCGGCTGCGGGGCCGCACCGAGCGGACCAGTCGGATCGAGGAGGGTGATGGCCAGCCACCCGCCGGTCACGAGCAGGGTGAGTGGACCGGCCAGGCGACGGTGCGCCACGGTGCCCAGCAACAGGGCGACCGCGACGCACGCCAATGATCCGCACCACGCCGCGAAGGCCGCCGCCAGGTACGGCAGCGGGTCCGGCAGGACCTCCACCCGATCGAGCGCGGTGGACCAGGTAACCGCAGCCGCCAGGGCGGAGCCCAACCCCAGGATCAGCGCCCACGCCCCGAACCAGCCAAGCAGCGGTGCGGAACGGGGGAGCCCGCGGGTGGCAAGCCAGGCGATCATCGCCCGCTGCCGCGGAGCGGCCAGCCCACCGGCGGCCATCGCGGCGCTGGCCGCGACCGCGGCCGCGAGTCCGATAGCCAGCCAGGCTGCGGATCCGCCGACCGCGGTCAGGCCCCCGACCAGTTCGGGTGGCGCGGCGGCGACGACCCCACCCGCGCCGAGCAGCAGCGTCAGCGCACCAAGCATCCGGTAGCCGATCCACAGGTCGCGCAGAGCCAGCCTGAACATGGTCATGCCTGGGTTCGGGTCATCCGGCGAGGCTGGTCGGGGCGTCGTGGGTGAGCAGTTCCGCGAGCGCCTCGACCCCGGCGCTCGAGAGTGGTAATTCGCGGATCTGGAGCTCGCTGGTCGGGGCGTGCAGCACGACGCGCCCCTCGCGCAGCAGCAGCACCTGGTCCACCAGGGCGCTCTCGCTGGCGGGGAGCCGGCTGGCCAGCAGGACGGTGAGACGCTTGCCGGGTACCTGCAGCAGCCGCTCGCGCTCGGCGGGATCCAGCGCTCGGAGCGGCTCGTCAAGCAGCAGGACCTCGGGGTCTCCCAGCAGGGCGGCTGCGAGCGCAACGCGCTGGATGACCGTCGGTCCGCCGCGGCGCATCGATCGGTGCAGGTCGGCGCGAATCGCGTACCGGCGCGCCGCGGCCTCGATCCGCCGGGGTCGCTGCTCGCTCCCGAGGCCCGCCAGGCGCCCGGCGAGGTCAAGCGCCTCGGCGGGCGACAGCCAGGACAGGATCGCGCTGGCCGGCCCCACGTAACCGACCCGCCTGGCCCATCCTTCCGAGCCGAGGTGGTGGTGGGTCAGGCCGGCGAGTTGGATGGTGCCGCGGTCGGGTCGTGACATGCCGGCCAGGATCCGCAGCAGCATCGATCCGCTCTCCGGCGGATCGGACAGGATCAGGACTCGAGCGCCGACCGGCACGACCAGGTCGAGGCCATTCAGCAGTCGGCGGCCACGCTCACGGCGGACGAGGCCGCGGCATACGACCGCGGCCGGCCGCAGGGCGCGCGTCGAGCGAGCGGACCACAGGGCGTCCGGCGTCGTCTGGGGCAGGAGACACCTCCTGGGATGGGGGCAGAACGGCGAGCGGCAGTCTATCACCGTGCTCCGGACCGTCCGCCATGGCCCGATCAACGCTTGACGCATGGCCCGACCGGGGAATAGGATAAGTCCCCGCTTATACAAATCCCCATTTGAGGGAGACCCCTACCGCCATGCTCCAACCGCCCGAGACGACCGCCGAGCGCGACCTGCGCCGCCTCCGAACCATGCATCGGGCGCTGGGTGACGCGTCGCGACTACGGGTCATTGGAGTTTTGGCGGAACACGGGCCGCTCCCGGTGAATGAGCTCGCGGCTCGGGTGGACCTGTCCCAACCCCTCATCAGTTGGCACCTGCGGATCCTGCGCCTGGCCGGATTGGTCCACACCCGCCGGCAGGGCCGCGAAACGATCTCACGCCTCCGCCTGGAGGGGTTTGACGAGTTGCACGAAGCCGAGGAGCGCCTGGTGTCGGGACAGCTGACGGTGGCGCGGACCCGCCCAGCGGCCGCGCCGGAGGTGGCTGATGTCGGTTAGCCCCAACCAGGCGCGCGACCTGGCGGCCGGCTCGCTGATGTCGGACCGGGCCAAGGAGGCTGCGCGCGGGGTGCTCGGGCCGGTGGTCCGGCTGGCGGTTCGCCTCGGCCTGACCGCCAACGGGGTGACCCTCATCGGGTTCGCGGTGGCCGTGGCCGGCGCCGGGCTGGTGGCTGTCGGGGAATTGTTCATTGGGGCGCTGGTCCTGACCGTCGGCCTGCTGCTCGACGCGGTGGACGGCGCCGTCGCGCGGGCGACCGGGGGCACTACCGCGTTCGGCGGGTTCCTGGACTCGACCCTTGACCGAGCCGCCGAAGCGATCCTGTACGCGGGGGTGATGGTTCACCTGCTGCGCAGCGAGCCGGATCCCGTTCCCGGCGTGCTGCTGGCCGCTGGCGGGCTGTCGGCCTCGTTCCTGGTGAGCTACACCCGGGCCAAGGCCGAATCCCTGGGCGTGCGGGCATCGGTGGGGCTGGCGCCCCGCCTCGAGCGCCTCGTATTGATGGTTACCGGCATCGGGCTGACCGGCCTGGGGCTGACATTCGGAATCATGGCGGCCATGGCCGTGGTGGCCGGGCTGGCCTCGCTCACCACGGTCCAACGCATCTGGCATGTACGCCGGCAACTCGGCGGCCCCACGACAAGGGAGACACAAGCGTGACGAGTGGCAACGGCGCCGCAGCGACGAACGGGCGCCCGGCCCGCGACCGCAAGATCCGGGTAGCGATCGTGGGCGTGGGCAACTGCGCCTCGAGCCTGGTCCAGGGGCGGACCTATTACGAGCATGCCAAGGTCGGTGATGCGGTCCCGGGCCTGATGCACGTCAACCTGGGCGGGTATCACATCCGCGACATGGAGTTCGTGGCGGCGTTCGACGTGGACAAGGAGAAGGTCGGGAAGGACCTGTCCGAGGCGATCTTCTCCGGCCAGAACAACACCTTCAAGTTCTCCGACGTCCCGCACACCGGGGTCACCGTCGAGCGTGGGATGACTCACGACGGGCTGGGCAAGTACCTCTCGCAGGTGATCGAGAAGGCGCCGGGACCGACCGCCGACGTGGTCGGGATCCTGAAGGAGCGCGAGGTCGACATGATCGTCTCGTACCTGCCGGTGGGCAGCGAGGAGGCGACCAAGTGGTACGTGGAGCAGGCGCTCCAGGCCGGCGTCGGCTTCATCAACGCGATCCCCGTCTTCATCGGGCGCGAGCCGTACTGGCAGCGCCGCTTCGCGGATCGCGGGCTGCCGATCATCGGTGACGACATCAAGAGCCAGGTGGGGGCCACCATCACCCATCGGGTGCTGACCCGCCTGTTCATGGATCGCGGGGTGCGGATCGACCGCACCTACCAGCTCAACTTCGGCGGCAACACCGACTTCCTGAACATGCTCGAGCGCGAGCGCCTGGAGTCCAAGAAGATCAGCAAGACCAATGCGGTGACCTCGATGATGGATTACGAGATCGGCGAGGACAACATTCACGTCGGCCCGTCCGACTACGTGCCGTGGCTGAAGGACCGCAAGTGGTGCCACATCCGGATGGAGGGCACCACCTTCGGAGACGTGCCGCTCAACCTGGAGCTCAAGCTCGAGGTCTGGGACTCGCCCAACAGCGCCGGCGTGATCACCGATGCGATCCGTTGCCTCAGGCTGGGCATGGATCGGGGCCTGAAGGGCACGCTGGTCGCGCCCAGCGCGTACTTCATGAAGAGCCCGCCGCTCCAGATCCACGACGACGTGGCGCGGGAACGGGTGGAGGCCTTCATCAGGGGCGACGACAACGAGACGCTGGTCGGCACCGAGGCGCCGGCCAAGGCGCCGGCCCGCAAGCCGGCCGCGCCTCGCAGCAAGAGCGCCGCCGGGTCGCGCTGAGGAATCAGGCTGCGGCGAGTCGCGCTATGCAGACCGAGGCCGGGGAGCGACGCCGCGAGTTGCTCGCCTTCTGGGGCTACCGCTTCGCCGAGCGAGTGATCGGGATCCTGCCGAGGCGCCTGGTGCTTGCCGTCGCGGCGGCCGTCGGCAACGCGGCATACGACGCGTCGCCGGCCAAGCGGGCGGTGGTGCGCGCCAACCTGGCACATGCGATGGGCGGCGACCCGGACGACCCGGGGGTGGATCGCGCAGCGCGGGCGGCGTTCCGCAACTACGCGCGCTATATCGCCGACCTGATGCGCCTCACCACCCTGCGCGACGAACAGGTCGAGCAGATGGTCGTGGCCCAGGACCTCGATTCGCTGCGGACGGCACAGGCCGG
>JBKJYH010000001.1:0-25613 GCA_046715765.1 Candidatus Limnocylindria bacterium | reverse complement strand
CGGGTTTGGGGTGCGCGCCCCATACCCCCCCCCTCCCACCAGGGGGCCCGCGCCAACCGCGCCCCCGCTTCTTCATTTTCCAGGAGCCTCCTCGGGAGGGCGGAGTGCGCGGAAGGCGCGCAGGATGAGCAGGTCGTACACGATCTTCAGCCCACCGGCAATCACGAACGGCAGGCCGGCGAGCGGCACGTTGGCGACCAGCGGGGTGGCAAGCGAGGGTGAGAGGGCGGCGCCCACGCTGCGCGCGATGGCGGTGACCCCTGCCGCCGCGGATCGCTCATCGGGGTCCACCACGGCCATGGTGTAGGACTGGCGGGTCGGCACGTCCATCTGGCTGATCGCGAAGCGGGCCAGCAGCACGCCCACCGCCAGCTCCAGGGTCGGCATCAGCGGCACCGCGATCAGCAGCACGTTTGAGGGCAGGTGGGTGAAGACCATGGTGTTGATCAGCCCGATCCGTCCCGCCAGGCGAGCCGCGGCCAGCGCCGAGAAGCCGGCCAGGATGTTTGCCCCGAAGAAGACGGCACCCAGCGTCACCAGGTCCGCGCCGAAGCGGACGTGGAACCAGTACGCCACCAGGCTCTGCATCACGAATCCCCCGGCGAACGCGTCCAGGCTGAAGAGGGCCGACAGGCGGAGCACCGTCCCGCGCGACCGATGCAGCCCGAACCGCGCACCGACGCTGGTCGCCGTTGCGCGGGCCACCTCGATCGCGGGCGAAAGAAGTGCGAAGAGTGCGGCCAGCCCGACCCCCACCGCCGCGTACCCGATCACGATCACCCGGTACGACTCCAGCGCCGGGCTGCCGCCCGCCTGGAGCGCGCCCGCGGCTACTCCGGCCAGCAGCGCTCCCGCGGCGGTGGCCAATGAGCCGACCAGGTTGTACCAGCCGAAGACGCGCGTGCGATCCCGATCCGCGAGGGTCTGGGTCAATGACGCCTGCTCCACCGCCAGGAACGGGCCGACCTCGTTTCCGGAAGGGCTGATGACCCCGATGGTGGCAGCCAGCAGCAGGATCCAGAAGTTGTCGGTGAACGCGAAGACGACACCTGCCAGCAGCATCAGGGCCGCCCCGGCCAGCAGGATCCGCCTCCGACCCAGCCGGTCGGCGTGGGTGGTGAGCCACAGGCTGATGGCCGCGTCGCCGATCAGGGTCAGGGTCAGGATCGCCCCGATCGCGACGCCGTCCAGCCCGAGCTCAGCCAGGTACAGGACCAGCACCACGCTGAGGAGGCCGTAGCCGAACATGCGCGCCACGCGGCTGGCGAAGAGGAGGCGCGCGTCGCGGGTCATGCGGCGACTCCGCGCCTAGTAATGGATCCGGTTTGGGATGGCGTGGAACGCCCTCCAGACCTCGAGCATCTCGTCGCGCAGCAGTTCGTGGGCCGGAACCTCGCGCTCGTGGCCGGGCAGGGAGATGGCCTCGTAGATCGGCCGGTCGTCGAAGTTGCCCCACTCCATCGCGTCGTCAATGGTCGAGGCGTAGTAGATGACCTCGATCCGCGCCCACCAGGCCGCGGCGTAACACATCGGGCACGTCTCGCTGCTGGTATACACCGTGCAACCGGACAGGTCATGGGTGCCCAGCCGCAGGCAGGCATCCCGGATGGCGACCACCTCGCCGTGGGCGGTGGGGTCCTGGCGGGCGATCACCCCGTTGATCCCGGTCCCCACCACCTCGCCGTCGCGGACGATCACGCAACCGAACGGCGAGCCGGTCTGGTCGATGATCGCACTCGTGCGCGCCAGGTCGATGGCCATCCGCATGAAGCGCGCGTGATCGGCCTGCTCGTCCATGGTTGCCGCGCAATCTAGCACCGCGCCGCGCGGGCGCCTACCGTTGCGGGGTGCATCCGTTTCGCTTCGCGGTCCACGCCAGCCGCGCATCCTCGGCCGAGGAGTGGACATCGCTCGCCCGACGAGCCGAGGAGCTCGGCTACAGCGCCCTGCTGGTGCCCGATCACCTGGGCTCGCGCCTCTCCCCGATCGCCGCGCTGGCGACAGCCGCCGCGGTCACCACCCGGCTGCGGATCGGGCCATACGTCTTTGCCAACGACTACCGCCACCCGCTGATGATGGCCCGCGAGGCGGCAACCCTCGACCTGTTATCCGGGGGGCGCCTCGAGTTGGGGCTCGGCGCCGGCTGGATGACCAGCGACTATCGCCAACTCGGCTTCACCTATGACGCTCCCAAATTGCGGGTTGATCGGCTGGTGGAGTCGCTTGGCCTGGTCAAGCGCCTGCTGGCCGGCGAGACGGTCACCCACACCGGGACCTGGTACCGCCTCGACGCGGCGCGAGTCGAGCCGCTCCCGGTGCAGCGCCCGGTCCCGATCCACATCGGCGCCGGTGGCCCGCGCATGCTGCGCCTGGCCGCGCGCGAGGCGCAGATCGTGGGCCTCATCCCCCAGTTCTCGCCCAAGGGCCGACCGATGATCACCGATGCCGGCGTGGAGGCGACCGCCCGCAAGGTGGCAATCATCCGCGAGGCTGCGGGTGACGGATTCGAGCGGCTTGAGCTCAACGTCTTCGTGGCCGATGCCGGACTGGCGGGCAGCGGACGTCCACTGCCGGCCTCGCTGGTCGCGGCCACCAAGTCGCTGGCCACCGCGCTGCTCAACTCGCCGTACGTGCTGTACGGGACGGTACGCGGGCTGCGCGACAAGTTGGAGCGGCGTCGCTCGGAACTGGGGCTGACCTACTACGCGGTCCCGCAGGGCGCCATGGAGGCGTTGGCTCCCCTGGTCGAGGCCCTCGACGGGCGCTAGCCCACCACCTCGGCGGCGCGCAGGTCGATGATCTCGGCAGCGGTGTAGCCGGCCTCGGCCAGGATCTCGTCGGTCTGCTGGCCGGGACGCGGCGGCGCGTGATGCACCGGGGGGCGGGCGCCATCCACCAGGATCGGAGACGGTGGGTTGCGGACACCGTCCAGTTCGGTGATCCAGGCCGGGTCGGATTGCTCCATGAACGCAAGCGCCTCGCTCACCTGGTTGACCGGGCCGGACGGCACGTCTGCCGCGGTGAGTGCCGCGACCAGCTCGTCGCGTCCGCGGGCGGCGATCACCTCGGCCAGGATCGGGACCAGATCGGCGCGGCTGGCGAGGCGCTGTGAGTTGGTGGCCCAGTGCTCCTGTGGCATGACGCCCAGGACGGCGAGGAAGCGGCTGAACTGTGCGTCGTTGCCGACCCCCACCACCAGGTGGCCGTCGCGGGCGTGGAAGACCTGGTACGGCACGATATCGGGATGGGCAGTCCCCCAGCGCTGCGGCTCGTCGCCACTGGCGAGGTAGTTGCCCAGCACGTTGGTGAGCGCGGCGACGCCGGCCTCGATCAGGCTCACCGACAGGTGCGCCGCCGGGCGAGTCCCGAGCCGCTCCCGGCCGAGCAGGCCGGCCAAGGCGGCGATGGCGGTCAGCAGGCCCGCGGTCATGTCCAGCAAGGCGACGCCGACTTTCATCGGTGCGCCATCCGGCTCGCCGGTGACCGACATGTGCCCGGTGATGGCCTGGGCCACCAGGTCGTAGGCGGGGCGTTCGACATCGGGACCGGCGCTCGGGAACCCACCGACGCTGGCCACCACCAGCTGGGGGTGACGGGCGCGCAATCGTTCCGGGTCGAGTCCGAGCTTGCGGGCGACCATCGGCTGGTAGTTGTGGAGCAGGAGGTCCGCCCGTTCGGCGAGCCGGTCGAGGACCGCCTGACCGGCGGCGCCGCGCAGGTCGAGGAGCATGCTGCGCTTGTTGCGGTTGACCGATGCGAAATAGGCGCTGCGTCGCTCAGCCGGATCGCCCCAGTAGGGCGGGCCCCAGCCCCGCGTCTCGTCGCCGCCCGGCGGCTCGAGGCGTACGACGTCGGCGCCCAGGTCAGCGAGCAGCATCCCGCCGATCGGCCCGGCGTACACCCGGGAGCAGTCCAGCACGCGGAGGCCCGCCAGGGGAAGTTGGGTATCGCTCATGCCGGGGACAGGCTAGCCGGTGGCCAACAGCAGGTGGCGGCCGCCCCGACGACGCAGCCGCGCCAGGATGGGACCCACCACTCGCACGCCGCAGACCGAGCAGCGCGTCCAGCGCCCGTCGCGCACCAGGCGGACGGTGTGCTCCGGGACGAGGACGCGAGGGGCGGGGCGGAGCGCGGCGCGGTCCCGCAGCATGCCGCGACGCTCGGCCCAGGCCTGGGCTGCGCCTGGCACGCCGAGTGCCCGAGCGTGGCGCAGGGCGGAGGGGTAACGGCGGCTCTCGAGCGCCAGCGCATCCGCGTCCGCGATGCCGTGGGCGCGGTACAGGCCGAAGGCGCGGGCGTAGAAGGCGGCATCGTGATGGGCGCGGCGTCCGCGCCGACGGCGGCCCGCGATGGGGCGGTGTGCCGACCAGTGGGCCAGCTCGTGAAGCAGGGTCAATCGTTGGTCCAGTTCGTGCGTGCCCGCCGAGACCGAGACCGTCCCGGCTTCCACGCGCGCCACGCCCGAGGACGGCTCACGCGCCACGCGTCGCCAGGAGAGGCGCGGCTCGGGCACGCCTGCCGCCACACACACCTCGGTCGTGAGTTCTCGGGCCCAGGGCGGTGGCTTGCCGCTCACCGGCGCTCCCTGAGCAGATCGCCGAGCTCGCGCAACCACGCCTCGAGGGCCGGGTCGGCGTAGCGGTATGCGTCGTAGGTGTAGCCGATCATGGCCTCGGCGTTGGTCGCGGCGTACTCCGCGGGGGACTGGCTCTGCCACGGGAAGGCGGTGCGCGCCCGCTCCTCGCGTTCCGCGTCGGCATGGGGCAGCGCGTCGGCGCGCGCCGCGGCGGCGCGACGGGCCTCGTGACGCTCGCGCCATCGTGCGGTGAGGCGGGCGAGGTGGGTGAGGCGGCTGGAACGGTCGCCGGTCATCGGACCAAGGGTAGCCATCGGGCCGGGCTCGCGATCATTCAGCACCGCACTGGTACGACCGGCGGACCGCTGCGGCGATGCCCGGTACGGCCGCCCCATGCATCCGGTGGCTGAGCGGACCGGCCACGGGGTACGACGCGTCGACGGACCTCGACTAAACGGTCGTACCAGCTTCTGGCTGCATAACCGAGGTGGCGAAGCACCCCAGTGGACCCGCTCAGACCGAGGCAGGGCCCTCGTACAGCCCGAGCCGGGCCACGGTCCGCTGCATCCAGCGCGGGGCCCACCAGTTGCCTCGGCCCATGATCCGCATGAAGGACGGCACCAGCAGGCCGCGGACGATGGTGGCGTCGATCAGGATCGCCAGGGCCTGGGTCATCCCGAGCGCCTTCAGGAAGGTGATCGACGAAAGGGCGAACGCACCGAAAACGGCGACCATGATCAGGGCCGCGCCGGTGATCGTGCCACCGGTGATCCCGATCCCCTCAGCCACGGCGGTGGTGTTGTCGCCAGTCGCGAGGTATCTCTCGCGGATGCGGGAGAGGAGGAACACCTCGTAGTCCATCGACAGGCCGAAGAGCATGGCAAACATCAGCACCGGCAACCACGCGGCGATCGCGCCACTCGGCTCGAAGGCCAGCGGACCGGACAGGTTTCCGTCCTGGAAGACCCAGACCAGCGCGCCGAAGCTGGCGCTGATGGAGATCAGGCTCATCAGTACGGCCTTCAGCGGCAGGAGGACCGACCCGAAGGTCAGGAACAGGACCACCACGGTGACCCCGATCACGATCAGGACCGCGACGGGGACGGATGCCTCAAAGCTGGTGATGAAGTCGAGGGACTGGGCCGACAGGCCGGCGGTCATCACCGTCGCCTCGTCCGGAGGCGCGAGATCCCTGATCCCGCCCGCCAGGGCTCGCCCGGATTCCGAGTCGGGCAGTTCGCTGCTGAACACCTGCAGCTTGAGGGTGTCGCCCGCCATCCATTGGTCGATCCAGGCCCCAAGCGCCGGTGGGCGTTGGGCGGCCGGCGCGCTCAGGATGGTGAGGTACTGGTCGAGCGGTACCCCAGCCGGCCGATCCAGCACGCTGGCCACGCTCACCACGTTGGTCATCTGGCCCAGGTCAGCCACGTACGACTGCAGGGTTGCGATGCGGTCGGGTGAGATGCCCTCGCCGGCCAGGTCGCTGGCGAGGTAGGTGACAGCCAGCACGATCGGATCGGTGTCGCCGCCGGGGAACTCCGCTTGCAGGATCTCGAAACCGGTGCGACTCGGCATCTGCGGCAGGTCCTTGAGGTTGCCGCCGGTGGAGAGCTGCAGGCCCACGAAAGGCACGCCCAGCAGCACGAGGGCGAGCAGGGCCGGCCCGCCGATCAGCAGCGGTCGGCGCATCACCCGCTGGGCGACCCACATCCACGCTCCGCGCCCGTGGCGCGCCTCGGCGGCATCGGGATCGTCCTCGATCACCCGCAGGAAGCGTGGCAGCGGGACGCGCAAGCGGTTAACCCGATGCCCGAGCATGCCGAGCGTCGCCGGCAGCACGGTCAGAGCGAAGATCAGCGTGACCAGCACGGTCACGATCCCCGCGATCCCCATGCTGCGCAGGGCAACAGCTTCGAACACGACCAGGCACGAGAGCCCGATGGCGACCGCCACTCCCGAGATGGCCACCGCCTTGCCGACCGTGGCCATCATTCGCTCGACCGCCACCTCCACGCTGTGGTGGCGCAGTTCCTCGCGAAAGCGGCTGACCATGAAGAGGGCGTAGTCGATCGAGAGGGCCAGGCCGATCATGCTGGCCAGGTTGTTGACGAAGATCGACATGTCGGTGAAGCCGGCAACGACCTGGATCGCAGCGAAGGTGGTGCCAAGGCTGAGCAACGCGATCATCAGCGGCAGGGCGGCCCCAATCAACGAGCCGAAGACCACCAGCAGGATGAGCAGCGCAATCGGCAGGCTCACCGCCTCCGCCAGTAGCAGGTCGCCCTCGATCTTCTGGTTGTACTCGTGGTAGATGATCGGCACGCCGCTGATGAGGATCTCGACCCCGGCGGGACGAACCACCAACCCGGAGAGCCGCGAGGCATCGTCCACCGCGGCCTCGACCTGATCGTCGAGGCGTACCAGGGCGAAGGTCCAGGTCCCGTCGGTAGACACGAACTTCGTGTCACCGGTGGTGGCGTAGGTCAGGATCTCGGTCACCGAGGGGTCGTCGGCCAGCGGCGCCACCGAGTCGGAGACGGTCTGGGCGAAGGCTTCCGACCGGGCGTCGCCGGCGGGATCGCGGAAGATCACCAGCAGGCTGGTGGCCTGCTCGCCGAAGCGGTCCGCCAGCAGCGCCTCGGCACGCATCGCCTCCGAATCGGGGATCTGCCAGCCGCCCTGGATCAGGGTGCCGGCGGCGGATGAGGCGACGACGTTCATCCCGACCAGCAACACGACTGCGGAGGGGAGGATCCAGCGTCGGAATCGGTAGGTGAATCGTCCGAGGGCGCCGAACACGGCGAGGCGAGCCTCCGTGAAAAGGGGGGATGGAATGGCAGGCGGGAAGGGGAGTGTAGCGCTCCGCGGCGCTATGATCCGCGGCGTGACCCGCCCCACGGCCGCAGCGTGACCGCCTGGACTCCGGCTGGCTGGTGGCGCGGCCTGGGCTCACTGACCCGATCGGGGCGCGCGTCCCAGGGGATGTCGTGGGCGCTCTACGACTTCGCCAATACCATCTACAGCTACGCGGTGGTGTCGTACGCCATGTCGTTGTGGGCGGTGGACCGGATGGGGCCGCGGGACGGGCAACTCTGGTACGGGATCGCCACCGCCATCAGCGTGGGGCTGAACGCGGCCGTGTCGCCGATCCTGGGGGCAATGAGCGACCGGGTCGGACGGCGGATGTCCTTCCTGCTGACCTTCACCTCGCTGTGCATCATCGCCATCGCGGCGGTCGGCCTCCTGCCGGAGGGTGGCGACTCGGGCCTGGCACTTGTCGGGCTGGGACTGTTTGCGGTGTCGAACTTCGCCTACCAGGCCGCGCTGATCTACTACGACGCCAGCCTGCCGTTGGTCGCCCGGCCATCGGCGCGCGGACGGATGTCCGGCATCGGCGTGGCAGTCGGCTACATGGGCACCATCGCCATCGCCCTGCTGATCCTCATCTACGACACGGGCTCCAGCGGCCTGACCTTCCTGATGGCGGCAGGCCTGTTCGCCCTGTTCGCGGTCCCGATCTTCCTCACCCTCCGGGACGGCCGCGGAACAGGCCAGAACTTCTCGATGGGAGAGGCGGCGCGGTCCTGGTCGCAGGTCGCCACCACCCTGCGCCACGCGCGAGAGGTCCCCGGGCTGTTGCGCTTCCTGGTCGGTCGGTTCTTCTACACCGATCCGGCCAATACCGCGATCGTGGTCATGGCCGTCTTCGCCACCCAGGCGATGGGCATGACCAAGGGAGAGGCCAACCTGGTCCTGCTGGTGCTGACCGTGGCCGCGGTCGCGGCCAGTTTCGGGTACGGCCACGCGGTGGAGCGCTTCGGGCCAAAGCGAGTCCTGCTCTTCGTGCTCAGTTCGTGGTGCGTGGGGCTCGCCCTGGTCGGGGTCTTCCTGACCCTGCCCACGTTCCTGATCGGCGGCGCGATCCTGGGCGCAGGGCTGGGCGGGATGTGGACCTCGGATCGTGTCTTCATGCTTCGCCTCTCGCCGCCTGAGCGGGTGGGCGAGTTCTTCGGCCTGTACGGGTTGGCCGGCAAGTTCAGCGCCGTGATCGGGCCGCTGGCCTACGGCCTGATCATCAGCCTGCTGCTGGAATCGATGGGACGGGCCGCCTACCAGGTGGCGATCCTGTCGCTCTTCGTCCTGATGTTGATCGGGCTGGCCATCCTGCGCGGCGTCCCGGAGCCGCCCGAGGTCGGCGACGAACTGGAACTCGGGCAGAGCCTGCCACCGCGTTCCGGGGTCTGAGCCGATGACCCTGGTGGTCGCGCACCGCGGGGCGGCTGCAGTGGCGCCAGAGAACACGATGCCGGCATTCCAACTCGCCGCGGAAGGTGGCGCCGACGCCATCGAGTGCGATGTGCACCTCACCGTGGACGGACAGTTGGCGGTGATCCATGACGAGACGCTGGACCGCACTACCAACAAGGCCGGCCGCATCGCCAGCCTGACCATGACTGCCGTCCGCAGGGCGGACGCGGGCGCCCGCTTCGAGGCCCCTGACGGGTCCACCCCGTTCCGAGGCAAGGGCCTCCGGGTTCCCAGCTTCGGCGAGATACTGGATTGGCTGCCCGATGGTATTGGCCTGGTGGTCGAGGTCAAAGCCCTGGCAGCGGTCGCGCCCACGATTGCCGCCCTGCGCGATTCGCGGGTGCGCCGCGAGGGCCGTGCGGCGCTGCTCAGTTTTGACGAAGCCACCATCGAGGAGGCGCGCGCCATCGACCCGAGCCTCCCGACGGGCTACCTGCTGGTCCCAATGCAGCCGATCGAGCCCGCCCTCAAGTGGGCCTTGGAACGCGGCCACCGCGGGGTGTATCCGTGGGATGGCGACCTCGGGATGGATCCCGCTCCGGTGCTGAGCCAGGCGCGGGCCTACGGCCTGGAGGTCGGCTGCTACGTCGTCAACGACCCGGAACGGATGCTGCTGCTGGCCGCCTACGGCCTGTCCGCGTTCGTCACCGATGACCCGGCCCTGGCTCGTGCCACGCTCGGCCCGAAGCCGTAGCGAGCGTCAGCCGAGCGCCCGCTCCGCGGCTGCGGCATCCGCAACGGCGAACGCGAAGACCACCTTGTCGCCCTCCATCCCGGTCACGAATCCGGCCTCGACGTTGACTCCGGCGTCAGCCAGCTTGCGTGCCGCGGCGGCCAACGTCCCGGGGCGGTGTTCCAGCGCGACGCTGACCAGCGGCATGGTCCGATAGGCGAAGCCCCCGACATCCAGTGCGGCCCGCGTGCCCGCCTCGTCATCGGTGGTCAGGGCGACTGTGCCGGACACGCCCACCGCGACGCCCGCCACCGCGGTGATGTTGATCCCCCGGCCGGCGAGCGCCTCGGCCACGCCGGCGACTGCGCCGGGACGGTTCTGGAGTTCGATCAAAAACGCCTGCATCGTGATCTCCTTTGATTGGGTGTTTCGCCGCAGCGTAGCGCCGGCTGTCAAGATCGACCGATGATCGAGCTCTACCCGGCCCGCCTCGGCTTCGGGATGACCGCCCGCCCGGATCCCGACCCGGGCCTGGCGGTCATCGGTCCCGAGCTGGTCGGGCTCGGATATGAGGAGTTATGGGCCAACGACGGGCGGGGCCGATCCGGCCTGCGCACGCTGGCAACGGCCGGGGGCCACGCGGAAGGCCTGGACCTGTGCCTGGGGGTGGCGCCGCTCTCGGAGCGAACCCCCCAGGCGATTGCCGACGAGGTGCGCGCCGAGGCCCTCCCGCAGCACCGGCTCACGATCGGGGTGGGGACCGGATCAGGTTCGTCGCTGGCGCAGGTACGCGCCGCAGTGGCCGAGCTGCGCCGGTTGCTGCCCAGGGTACGGCTGCCGATCGCGGCACTCGGCCCGCTGATGTGCAGGCTGGGCGGCGAGGCGGGTGACGTCGTGCTCCTCAACTGGTCGTTCCCGGAGCGGATCGCCTGGACCCGCCAGCGGATCGCAGAGGGCGCCGCTCTCGCCGAGCGACCGATGCCGCGCGTGGCGTGCTACGTGCGCACCGCGATCGGGCCCGATGCGAGCGAGCGGCTGCTGGCCGAGGCAGACCGCTATCGCGGTCGCCCCGGACGGCCGTACACGCGCCTGTTCGCGGCCCAGGGCGCGCCCGAGCGCGGGGTGCCGGGGATTGCCGCGGCCGATCCGGAGCAGGTGCCGGCGCTGTTGGCGCCGTACCGTGCCGAGCTCGACTCGTGCGTGGTCCGCGCGCTGCCGACCGGCGATTCGGGCGAGGATTGGCTGGCCGTGGCGGGCGCGGCACGCTAGGCTCGCCGCGTGACCTACAGCATCGTCGCCCGCGACCCGCTGACCGGCCGATTCGGGATCGCGGTCCAGTCGCATTACCTATCGGTTGGACCGGTGGTGCCGTGGCTCGAGGCGGGTGTCGGGGGTGTCGCCACCCAGGCATCGGTCAACGTCGGCTTCGGACCGATGGGCCTCGAGATGCTGCGTAACGGCATCCCGGCCGATGCCGTGGTCGCGGCCCTGGTCGCGGGGGATGATCGGGCGCAGGTCCGCCAGGTGGGCGTCGTGGATGGCGCCGGGAGGGCGGCCGCATTCACCGGCGCCGAGACGATCCCCGCTGCGGGCCACCTGGTGGGCGAGGGCTTCACGGTCCAGGGCAACCTGCTGGAACGAGACACCTGCTGGCCGGCCATGGCCGGGGCCTACACCGCCGCGCTGGCCGCAGGCCTTCCGTTGGTGGAGCGGCTGCTGCTCGCGATGGAGGCCGCAGAGCGCGAGGGAGGCGACGTCCGCGGGCGCCAGTCAGCCGCCATCCAGGTGGTGGACGCGACGCCCCAACCGGCCACCTGGAAGGGGCGCCTGATGGACCTGCGGGTCGAGGATCACCCTGATCCGGTGCCAGAGCTGCGCCGGATCGTGACCATGCAGCTGGCCTACGACCTGCTCGATGACGCGGGTGAGGCCGCGCGCGCCGGCGAGAGCTCGGCTGACCGGTACGCCCGCGCCCGGGCCATGGCTCCGGGGGCATACGAACTCGCCTTCTGGCGCGCCGTGGAGCTGGCGGCGGCGGGAGACGTGGCCGCGGCCCGGGCTGAGCTGGCGATTGCGGTCACCGCGGACCGGCGCTGGCAGACGACCCTGCGCCACCTGGCCGACGCCCGCCGTGAAGGAATCACCCCGGAGCTGTACGCAGCGCTGGTCGGCGAGGGCTGAGGCCGGCCGGTCCGCGGGTGCGGTGGCGTGACGGTGGGCCTTGATGAGTGGGAGTCATCAACGCACGCCGATCGGTGTTGATCGGCGTCATGTGATGAGTGGGGGTGATCAGGCAGCGCCGGAGCAGGGCGCTTGGCGCGTGTTGATTACCCAGGCGCATCAAGCGTGGCGTCTCAGGTGGGTGGCGCGCCGCGCTGGCGCTGACCGCGGGGTGGCTGAGCGTGAATCGGCGCTTGCAAAGCCGCGGTGCGCCGCTCTTCGCGTCCCAAGCAACCCCCACCACCGTATGCCCATCAAGCCCGCCACAAGCGGGGGGACCGGCTACCAGTTGGTGGCGGTGGAGGACACCGTTTCGCCGACCGATTCCAGCCAGCGCTCGGCGTCAATCGCCGCGCGGCAGCCGTCCCCAGCGGCCGTCACAGCCTGGCGGTAGACGTGGTCGTGCACATCACCGGCCACGAACACGCCCTCGACCTTCGTCCGCGTGTCTGCCTGGACCTTGCAGTAGCCACGCGGGTCGAGGTCGAGCTGCCCCTCGAAGAGGGCGGTGTTGGGCTGGTAGCCGATGGCCACGAACAGTCCCTGGACTGGCAGGGTCGAGACTTCGCCGGTGGCGGTGTTGCGCAGCGCGAGCTCGTTCACCGTCGTCTCCCCGCGGACCTCCGTGACCTCGGTGTTCCAGCGGACCTCGATCTTGGGGTGCGAGAGCGCGCGATCCTGCATGATCTTGCTGCCGCGGAACGCGTCACGGCGCACGAGCATGGTGACCTTCGAGGCGAAGCGGGTCAGGAAGAGCGCCTCTTCCAGGGCTGTGTCGCCCCCGCCGGCCACCGCAATCTCGCGGTCACGGAAGAAGAAGCCGTCGCAGGTGGCGCAGGCACTCACCCCGCGGCCGCGGAACTGCTCCTCGGACGGGAGGCCCAGCCACAGCGCAGAGGCACCGGTGGCCACGATCACCGCATCGGCGCGGTACTCGTCCTCGCCCATCCACAGGCCAAACGGTCGTTGACTGAAGTCGACCCTGGTGACGTCCTGATCGATCAGCCGCGCCCCGAAACGCTCGGCCTGGGCACGGAAGAGGGCCATCAGTTCGGGCCCCTGGATCCCGCCCGGGAAGCCGGGGTAGTTCTCCACGTCAGAAGTGATCATCAACTGCCCAAGGGGCACATTGCCGGCGAAGACCAGGGGCGCCAGGTTGGCGCGGGCCGCGTACAGGGCCGCCGTCAAGCCAGCTGGGCCGGAACCGATGATCGCCAACTTGGGGTGGCGCGGATCGCCCAGATCGGGCAACGTCGGAGGGAGTGTGGGCGGTACGGTGGTGGTCATTGCAGTAGCGCCAGTGTATCGGTAGTTGCGCAAACACGCAACCGATTGTGGCGGGTTCCGGGCGCAAACCTGCTGGCCGGAACCCGATGCCGGCCTCGCGGGAGAGCCGAGCAGGGGATTCCGGTGCCGGCTGATGATGCCGGTGCATCGGGTGATGCCAGGCGCGGAGGCAGGCAGCGGCGGAGCACAATGGCGGACAGCGAGGGATGGCTCGCCGGGGCGGCCGTTGCACGCCCGCGGCGATCCCCGCACAGGAGGCCCCGATGCCCGTCACTCGCCGATCCCGCCGGATGGCTGCCCTTGCCCTGGCCGCGACCCTGTCCCTGGCCACCTTCCCGCTGGGAGCGCTGGCCAGCCACGACTTTGCCGACGTGCCTGACTCCAATCCGTTCCACCTCGACATCAGCGCCCTGGCGGCGTCGGGGGTGACCACCGGCTGCGGTGGGGGCAACTACTGTCCGAGCGCCTTCGTCACCCGCGAGCAGATGGCCGCCTTCATGAACCGGCTCGGGGCGCTCCAAGAGGGCAAGTCGCCGGTGGTCAACGCCGACCGACTTGACGGGCTCGATAGCAGTGACTTCCTGGAGGTGGCCGAGATCGTGATGGCCAACGACCTCGACTTCCCGCCGAATATCTGGGGCGGGCACAACCTGGGGGTCCTGCACCGAGGTGGCGAAGTCGAGCTCTACCGGCAGAACTACGCCCTGGAATTCACCGTCCTCTCGCTGGCGGGGCCGACCCAGATCGGCCTCCACCAGTACGGGCTGGCGGCACTCGAACTGTGCTGGACCGGAGGCACCGACTTCACGATCAGCGGCATGGAGATCAGCAACCCGAGCGGGCTGCTGGCGCAGGACACGAGCGACAGCCCGGTCACCGGGGCGGGATGCCGTTCCATCAGTGTCGCGCCGGTGACCGCGGCCAGCGGAACGCTCACCTTCAGGCTGATTGGAATTGTTGTGGTCGGATCGCAACTCATCGTCAGCAGCGTCCGGACCTCCTGGCTGCCCGTCAACTGATGCCGGGACCCGCTTGACGGCACCAGCACAATGGCCGGCACGACCCCGGTCCTGATTGCGGCCCGAATGGACCGCGAGCCGATGCTGTCCGGACAACCGGAGATGCTCGAAGTCCACCGCCCGCCGTCCTCGCCTCTTCGCGCTGCTCGCGCTCGCCCTGATCCTGACCGCGTTTCCTCTGGGCGCGCTGGCCAGCCACGACTTCGCGGACGTGCCCGATTCCAACCCGTTCCGCGCCGACATCAGCGCCCTGGCCGAGAGCGACGTCACGACCGGTTGTGGCCGCGGGAACTTCTGCCCAGGCGCCTTCGTGACGCGTGAGCAGATGGCGGCCTTCATGAATCGGCTGGGAGCCCTCGCCGAGGGCAAGCAACCGGTGGTCAACGCCGACCGACTGGACGGCTATCACGCCGGGGACCTGACCCGGGTGGCAGTCGATTCCAGCTCGGAGTCGGTGATCCTGGATGGGGACAGCGTCACCGCCGCGCCTGCCTTCAGTGTCCCGATCTTCGCGCCGACCGATGGCTACCTGGTGATGACCGGGAGCTCCGAGGGCTGGCTGGAGGATCCCTACACCGACGACTCCGTCACCTGCTCCCTGCGGCTCGAGGGGATCGAGGTCACGGGCGGGGGGACAGACATCCTGTTGAGTGCAGCGAATCCCCAGGAGGACTGCACGGTGGTGGGGGCCCAGGTGGTCTGCGCCGGCGCGTACACGGTCGACCTGTACATGAGCAGCATCGGGCCGGATACCAATTTCGGCATCGGCAGCCTGGTCGTGCAGTTCGTCCCGTTCGGCCTCGGCGGAGAGGTCCCCGTGATCGCCTGCATCTCCGGCTGACCTGAGGCTCGCCAGAGAGGGCAACCCTCGCCGCCCGGTGGACCTCCCGAGAGGGAGTGACCCGCGCAGTGGTGGGCGGGAGACTCCCCTACACTCGGCGCGTGATCGGGCGACGGCAGACGGTATCGGTGGACGTGGGCGGGATCCTGGTCGGATCAGACCACCCGGTGGTCGTCCAGTCGATGACCAACACCGACACGGCCGATGCCGACGCGACGGCCATCCAGGTCGCGCAGCTGGCCCACGCCGGCAGCGAGCTGGTGCGGATCACGGTCAACAACGACGAGGCGGCCAAGGCCGTGCCGATCATCCGAGAGAAGTTGGATCGACTGGGCGTGGGCGTGCCGCTGATCGGGGACTTCCACTACAACGGACACCTGTTGCTCACCAGGTACCCGGCGGCGGCGGCGGCGCTGGCCAAGTACCGGATCAACCCGGGCAACGTGGGAGCCAAGCGCCGCGACGAGCAGTTCCGCCAGATCGTGGAGGTGGCGCTCGCCAACGCCAAGCCGGTGCGGATCGGGGTCAACTGGGGCAGCCTGGACCAGCAGCTCCTGACCGAGATGATGGACGCCAACGCCGCGCTGGCGGAGCCGCAGGAAAGTCGGGAGGTGATGATCGAGGCGATGATCGCGTCCGCCCTGCGCTCTGCTCGGCTGGCCGAGGAGACCGGCCTCGGGCACGACCGGATCATCCTGTCCGCCAAGGTGAGCGGGGTGCAGGACCTAGTCGAGGTCTACACCCGGCTGGCGGAACGCTGCGACTACCCGCTCCACCTCGGACTGACCGAGGCCGGGATGGGCTCACGCGGGATCATCTCCTCCACCGCCGGCCTGGCCATCCTGCTCCAGCGCGGCATCGGCGACACGATTCGGGTCAGCCTCACCCCGGCGCCGGGTGGTGACCGGACCGAGGAGGTGCAGATCGCCCAGCAGGTCCTCCAGTCACTCGAGCTGCGCAGCTTCACGCCCCAGGTGAGCGCCTGCCCGGGCTGCGGGCGGACGACCTCCACCTTCTTCCAGGAGATGGCCCGCGACATCGGCGCCTACCTCGCGCAGCAGATGCCGATCTGGCGCGCGACCCACCCCGGGGTCGAGGACCTCAAGGTGGCGGTGATGGGATGCGTGGTCAACGGGCCTGGCGAAAGCAAGCACGCCGACATCGGGATCAGCCTGCCCGGCACGTTCGAGGAGCCGGTCGCTCCGGTCTTCGTGGACGGCGCGCTACGGACGACCCTGCGCGGCGACGACATCGTGCCGCGCTTCCTGGCGATCCTCGACGATTACGTCGAGCGGCGCTACCCTGCCTGAGGCAGCGCCGCCCGGCGCACGATGAGGAGCCGGGCTCAGCCGGGCAGGACCGGGCAGATGGACGAGGTGCCCGGTGGGCTGATCCCGCGCCCCGGTCGGACCTCGTCGTAGGTCGCGGCGCCGTCCGAGTCGATCTCGACCATGACCATCAGGTCTGATTCCCCCTCGTTGGGCAGCGCAAGCTTGCCGCCGGGGAAGTCCACCTCGCTGTCGACCACGACCTCCCCATCGACCGTGATGGTGAATGGCGCTGCGAGCGGGTACTCGGCTCCCTCGGCCACGCAGCTCGGGACGACGATGTCGGCGGCCGTGGTCCCTGTGTACCCGACCGTGATCTCGCCCTCCCACGCGTTCACGTACATCACGCGCAGGACCTGATCCGTCACGGTTCCCCCGTTGCCGTTGCCGTTACCGCCGCCTCCACAGGCGCTCAGCAGGGCCGTCGCGGTTACCAGGGATGCGAGCACTCGCAGACGGGTCATCGGTCTCCTATCGGTGGTTGTCGAGTGGTGTAGTCGGGGCATCGTGCGTCACGCGGGCAGGGATG
Source organism: Candidatus Limnocylindria bacterium (assembly GCA_046715765.1). Lineage (GTDB taxonomy): Bacteria > Chloroflexota > Limnocylindria > QHBO01 > QHBO01 > JBKJYH01. Next base: position 8,832 of record JBKJYH010000001.1, on the reverse strand, counting down.
GCAAGGGGATTGCGTGCCTCAGTTGCCGGCGACCACCAGGGTCCACGCGGCAGCGATCACGACCAGGACGACGAATGCGGCAAGGGCCACCGGGATGATGCCGGCCGCGAGATTCTGTTGAACCTGCTGCTGCTGGGGGTCGTGGTGGTCAGCGTGAAGGTCGTGCCTGGTATCAACTACCAGCTCGCCTGATTCGCCGGTGACCGGAAGGTTCTGCTGCATGCTCCTCACTCCGCCCCCAGGATCTCGGCCAGGCGTCGGTCCAGGGTGGCCGCGTCAATCGGTCCAATCTGCCGTCCGACCAGGACTCCATCGCGGCCGATGAAGAAGGTCGTCGGCGGTCCGACGACAGCGTAGCGCGTCGCGACCACGTCGCCGGGGTCCATCGCGACAGGCCAGTCCGCGCCCATCCGGGCCATGAACTCAAGCGCAGCCTCGGATCGATCGCGAACCACGATCCCCACCACCACGAGGTCCGAATCGGCGCGCCGGGCAAGCGCTGCCGAGATGAGTGGGAATTCGTCGAGACAATCTGGGCACCAACTCGCCCAGAAGTTGACCACCACCGGGCGGCCACGCAGATCGTCCAGGCGGAGCGGGTTGCCCTCCAGGTCGACCAGCGCAAAGGCAGGTGCCGGCTCTCCGACCCGCGCGACCGGCGGAGCGGTCGCGAGCGCCAACCATGCGCCCCACGTTGCCAGAAGAATCAGCGGCAGCAAGAGGGCACCGATCAGCCAGCGTCGCGACAGGCTCGTCGGCACCCGCGGTGCCGATCCGGGGTCAGTGACCGGATCCGCCGTCATCGTGAGCGGCGTGCTCGGTCTCGCCCCACTCGCGGCCCGCGGCGCGCACCCAGCCGATGATCCCGGCCAGCATCACCACCAGGCCCGGAACCGCCAGCCACGGGTTGGCGATCGGCTGGTCATCGGCCCGGAAGGCGAGGCCCGCACCGAGCAGCGACGCACCAAGGGCCAGCGCGGCCGGCAGCAAGCTTGGGGCGGGCAGGTGCACCCCGCGGGGTGGGTGCGGCCGATCCTGCATCTGTCCAAGACGGCTGGTCAGGGCGTAGACCATCCCCAGCGCGAAGAGGATCCCCAACACCACCAACCCGAAGCCGAGCATGCCACCGCTCATCGCGTCACCCTAGCGCAGGAAGTACAGGGTCGTGAAGAGGGCGACCCAGACCACGTCCACGAAGTGCCAGTACATGCTGACCGCCTCGACCGCCACGTGGTTGCGAGCGCTGAACTGCCCGCCTCGGGCCCGGGCGACCAGGATCGTCAACCCCACTGCCCCGCCGAAGACGTGCGCGCCGTGGAACCCGGTCAACGTGTAGAAGACGGTTCCGAACAGGCCATCCGAAAGGCCGAAGCCGAGGGTGGTGTAGTCGTACACCTGGCCAATCAGGAAGGCGATCCCCATCAGGAGGGTGAGCATCACCCAGCGAGTCATGGCCCGCTGGTCCCCGCGCCGGATGGCCCACACCGCGAACTGCATGGTGAAGGAGCTGGCCAGCAGGAGGATGGTGATCGGCAGCGCGATGGGCAGGATCTCGAGCTCGGGTGCGGTCTCGGGCGGACCCCACACCCCGGCGTACGAGGCGCGGCTGTTGAAGTAGGCGGCGAAGAGGCCGCCGAAGAACATCACCTCGCTGGCGATGAAGAGCAGCATGCCGACGAGCGGGGTCGGCATCCCGGCTTCCTGGTGCGAGAGCGGCAGCTCCGGTGCGGCGCTACGGACTCGGCTGGTCACGACTCACCCTCGCCCGGTGGAGGCTCCCCGGCCGCCAGGTGCTCGGCGTCGTGGCGGTGGCGCAGGTCGAAGACCGGCCGCTCAGAGCGGATCGGGGGCAGCACGTCGAAGTTGTACGCGGGGGGCGGCGAGCTGGTGGCCCATTCCAGGGTGTTGCCCTCCCACGGGTCATCCCCGACCCGCTCACCGTTGATGAAGGTCGCGACCAGGTTCACCAGGAAGGGCAGGATGCTGGCCGCGATCAGGAAGGCGCCGAAGGTCGAGAGCAGGTTCAACTCGGTCCAGCCCGCGTTTGCCGCGTAGTCGCTGACCCGTCTGGGCATGCCCTGGGCCCCGAGCTCGTGCATCGGGAAGAAGGCCAGGTTGAAGCCGATGAAGTGCATGGCGAAGTGGATCTTGCCGAGGCGCTCGTTAAGCCGCCGGCCGAACATCTTGGGGAACCAGTAGTAGGTCGCCGCGAAGACGCCGAAGACGCTGCCGCCGAAGAAGACGTAGTGCAGGTGGGCCACCACGAAGTAGGTGTCCTGGAGGGCGAAGTCGATCGGCGGACTGGAGAGCATCACCCCGCTGATGCCCCCGATCAGGAACATCATCAGGAAGCCGATGGCGAACAGCATCGGGGTGGTGAGGCTGATCGAGCCGCGCCACAGGGTGGCCATCCAGTTGAACATCTTCACGCCGGTCGGCACCGCGATCAGGGCGGTCATGAAGGCAAAGAAGGGCAGGAAGACCTGCCCGGTCACGAACATGTGGTGCGCCCAGACGCTGAAGCTCAGGAAGCCGATGGCGATCGTTGCGAAGACGAACGCCCGATAGCCGAAGAGCGGCCGCCGACTGAAGACCGGCAGGATCTCGCTGACCACGCCCATCGCCGGCAGGATCACGATGTAGACCTCGGGGTGGCCGAAGAACCAGAAGATGTGCTGCCAGAGGACCGGGTTGCCGCCCGCCGCCGGGTCGAAGAAGGACCCGCCGTAGTTGCGGTCGATCAGCAGCATGATCATGCCGGCGGCCAGGATCGGGGTGGCGAGCAGGATCAGGGTGGCGGTGACCAGCATGGTCCAGACGAAGATCGGCATCCGGAAGAGGGTCATCCCCGGCGCGCGCATCTTGAAGATGGTCGCGATGAAGTTCACCGAACCGAGGATCGAGGCGGTTCCCACCAGGGTCAGCCCGACAAGCCACAGGTCGGTGCCGACGCCGGGCGCGTAGGCCGCGCCGGAAAGCGGGGCGTACAGGGTCCAGCCCTCGGCCGCCGCGCCTCCGACCAGGTAGCCGGAGAAGATCAGCAGGCCGCCGAGCGGCAGGAACCAGAAGCTGATGGCGTTGACACGGGGGAAGGCCATGTCCGGCGCACCGATCATGAGCGGCACGATGTAGTTGGCGAAACCCGACAGGACGGGCACCACGAACAGGAAGACCATGATCGTGCCGTGCATGGTGAAGGCCTGGTTGTAGGTCCTCACATCCACGAACTGAAGCCCCGGGATCGCCAGCTCAGAGCGCACCACCAGGGCCAGAATCCCCGCTGCAAAGAAGAAGAGGAAGCTGTTGACGATGTACAGGATCCCGATCTTCTTGTGGTCGACCGTGGTCAGCCAATCCCAGACCCAGGAGCGACGGAAGGCCGCAACGCGCGGGGAGAGGGTGGTAGTGGCCATCGGTCTGGTACGCCTCCCCTACTCGACCGTCAGGGTCCCGGTCATGTCCGGGATCGGATGCACGTCGCAGATGAAGGTGTACTCCCCCGGGTCGAGCGCCGGCACCTGGTAGTTGATGGTCCCCGGTCCGGCGAAATAGTCGCCGAAGAAGACCTGTTGCTCGCCGCGGTAGATCGAGACGTTGTGCGATGCGGACTCCCGGTTCGCGAACTCGATCACGAATGGAGCGCCGCTCGGAACCGTGATCTGGTGCAGGTTGAAGGCGAGGTCGTCGGCCGAGATCGGCACCACGGTGGTCCCCGGCGACGGCGTCGGCTGCGGCGTCCCGCCGGTCCGGACCGATGCCAGCCAGGCATCAAACTCGGCGAGGGGCAGCGCTTCCACGTTGAAGGTCATCTCGGCGTGGAGGTCGCCGCAGAACTCGGCGCACTGGCCTGCATACACCCCAGGCTCGGAGACGGTGAACTCCAACTCGTTGTCGCGGCCATTCGGGAGCGGGATGAGGTCCCGCTTGATCAGGAAGTTGCGGACGTAGAACGAGTGGATCACATCCTCGGAGTTCAGGATCAGGTGCACCGGCTTGCCGACCGGCACGGTCAGGGTCGGCGGATTGCCCAGTGCGCCGGTGACCGCGTAGTCGTTCGACGGATCCGAATCGCCGTCGAGGTAGGTGAAGGTCCACTGCCACTGGAAGCCGTCCACCTGAACGCGCAGGTACGGATCGGGTGCGCGCGCCTCCACCTCGGCCAGCGAGAACATCGAGACGACGAACATGATCAGGACGATGACGGTGGGGATGGCGGTCCACAACAACTCGATCTTGTTATTGCCGTGCAACTGGCTTGGCAACCGGTCGTCCTTGCGGCGGTAGCGGACGATGGCATACAGGATGAAGCCCTCGACCGCGAAGAAGACCACGGCCCCCATCCCCAGGACGATCAGGTAGAGCCACCAGACCGACTTGGCCACGGTGGTTGCCGGAGTGGGGGGAAGCATGCAGCCGGCGAGGAGGCCGATCAGCAGCAGCGGGGCGGCGACACGGAGCATGCTCCTGAGCCGCATTCGGGCCGCCAGTCGTCGCATCAGCCGGTCTCGTTGCTCCTCGGCACGAATGGGGCGGAGCCGGCATGGCGCCGCATCCATGGGTGGGTCACGCGACGCGGTCGCCGGCGTGGGCCGGCGACGGCGCGGGCCGTATTGTACCGATCGAGGTCCGGCGCCGCAGCCCCTTGCAGTTGCGCCGACTCATGCTCAGGCCGGCGCCTGGCACTCCCTGAGATCATCGGGGAGCAGGAAGTGCACCGAGACCGCATAGCGGTGCCCACCGAAGGTGAAGCGGCTGTTTTGCTTGGCGCCCGCCAGGGCCTGGTACCAGCTGGTTGACTCGTCGCCGGTCACGATTCCGCACCGGCTTCCACCGAACACCTCGACGCCAAAGTCAGCCGGGCCGCCCGCGAGCGGCCACGGAAGTAGCTGGGGCTCGATCCCGCTGCCGTCGGGCTCATCCGCATCCGCGTTGCGAACCAGCAGGCGCATGGCGTCCGGCACGTAGGCTTCCCATTGTGCAGTCGCCCACGCCGCGCCGGGGAGCCAGGCCTCCGGGTCCATGAGTCGGTTGGTAAGCGTGAGCAGGGCTTCATGCGCGGCCTGCTCAGCGGCGGTCATGCCCGGGGGAAGCATGTCGGGCGCCAACTGACCGAGGCCGTAGACCGACACCACGACCTCGCCGCCCTCGGCGCGCAGGGTGAAGATCGCGTCAGCGCCGTCGGCGAGCGCCGTGTCAGCACCATGCCAGCGCGTGCTCGAACCGAATTGCTGGGTCTCGGCGACTTCGCGCAGGATGGCCTGCACCCCCGCCTCGGTCAGCCGCCGGACGAGGATCGGGGGCAGTGCCGGACCCGGGAAGATGGCGATCTGCGCGCCCTGCATGATCACCCGCCCGTCGCCGAGCAGGGCGAAGGTGGGGAAGTTGAGGAACAGGAAGTCGGGGCCCATCAGGCCGCCCTGGTACTCGATCCGGAAGATGACGGTGTTGTCGGTGGGGTGATCGATCGGGCCGGGCTGGCTGGGCGAGGGGCTTGCGCCCGTGCAGGCAGCCATCAGGAGGGGAAGGGCCAGGATCAGCGGGGACAGGCGGAAGTGGCGGTTGGGCGATGTCATGCCCACTGGACGCGTCGCACGCGCGCCGGGTTCCGGCGGCCCACAATGCGCCGATGTTGTTCCGAGTGGCTGCCATCGCAGGAGCGCTCCTGGCTGTGGCGCTGCCGTCCCGCGCGCTCGGCCACGGCGACGCGCCGACCCCGGACCTCGGCGGCGTGCTGTTGGCCTGGAACCTTGATCCGGTGGCGATCCTGGGGATCGCGTCGGCCGGGGCGGCCTACGCCTGGGCGGTGCGCCTGGTCGCGAGGCGCCACCCCGGCTCGCCACATCCGCGGCGACGGAGCGTCGCCTTTGGCATGGGGCTGGGGGCGCTGGCACTTGCCCTGCTCTCGCCGATCGACCTCTACGCGGAGGCCCTCTTCAGCGTCCACATGGTCCAGCACATGCTCCTCCAGCTCGTCGCCGCTCCCCTGCTGCTGCTCGGCGCCCCGGTCACCCTGGCGCTGCGCGCCGCCGGGCCACGGCTGCGGCGGGGGCTGCTGGTGGTACTCCACAGCCGGTTGGTGGCACTCATCAGCTTTCCGCTGGTGGGCTGGCTCGCCTTTGCGGCGGCAAACTTCGGTTGGCACTTTTCGCCGCTCTACAACGAGGCGCTGGACAACACCTGGCTGCACTACGCCCAGCACGCCACCTTCGTCGTCACGGCGTTCCTGTTCTGGTGGCCGGCGGTGGGGGTCGATCCCGCACGCTGGCGACTCCCCCACCCCGCGCGGCTCTTCTACCTGTTCCTGGCCATGCCCCTCAATTCGTTCCTGGGCGTGGCCTTGATGAACGCATCGACGGTGCTGTATCCGCACTATGCGTCGGTCGTACGCGACTGGGGTCCGAGCGTGCTCGAGGACCAGAGCCTGGGAGGCCTGCTGATGTGGACCGTGGGCGACGTGGCCTTCCTGCTGGCAATGGCCGGGGTGGTGGTGACCTGGGTCCGCCATGAGGACCGGCGCGCCGCACGGGAGGACCGGCGCCTGGCCGGCTCGGCTAGATGATGGGCAGGCTGACGAGCGTGTCGACGGCCACCGCCGCGAAGAGCAGGGTCAGGTAGCTGATCGAGAATCGAAAGAGGCGGATCGCCGCCAGGCCGCTCTCCAGCTCGGCGCGAACCCGCACCGCGTACCACAGGAAGGCCGCTCCAAGGAGCGTGGCGCTGACCAGGTAGATCGCTCCCATCGGGGCCACCGGGAAGAGGAGCAGGCTGCACCCGATCAGGACCAGGGTGTAGAGCACGATCTGGCGCCCGGTCTCTGCCGCCCCGCGCACCACGGGCAGCATCGGCACCCCGGCCGCCTCGTAGTCGCCCTTGTAGCGCAGGGCGAGCGCCCAGAAATGGGGTGGAGTCCAGTAGAAGACGATTGCGAACAGGACAAGGGCCGGGATCCCGACCGTCCCGGTCACCGATGCCCATGCCACCAGCACCGGCACGCATCCGGCCGCCCCGCCGATCACGATGTTCTGGGGCGTGCTGCGCTTCAGCCACATCGTGTACACGAACACGTAGAAACCGATGGCGCTGCCCGCCAGCGCCGCCGAGAGCGGGTTGACCACCACCGCGAGCCACGTGATCGAAGCGACGCTCAGCGCAATGCCGAAGGTCAGGGCCGCCCTTGGCGTGACCGCGTGGCGGGGCAGCGGGCGGTTTCGCGTGCGACGCATCAGGTCGTCAATGTCCCGATCGAGGTACTGGTTGATGGCGTTGGCCCCACCCGCCGCCAGGGTCCCACCCAGCATCACCGCGACGATCAGTTCCAGCGGCGGGATGCCACCCTGGGCCAGGACCATGGTCGGCACAGTGGTGACCAGCAGCAGTTCGATGATCCGTGGCTTGGTCAGGGAGACGTAGGCGCGCAGGGTTGCGACCCCGGCGGTCATGCGTGCGACACCGACCGTCATGCCGACGCGCCCGCACCATCGCGCCGGAGCACCAGGATCAGCCACCAGGCGACGGCCCACAGGGCGGCCCCGACCGCGAGGTGCGGGACGACGAAGAGTGCCGACAGCCGCGACCAGACATTCGCTGCGCCCAGCGCAAGCTGAACGATCAGCAGGCCGGCCGCTGCGCCGATCAGGCGATGGGCCAGCGGGTTGACCGATTCCCGGCGCACGCTCCGCCAAGAGCCAACGACCAGGGCCGCGATCACCACCCCCAGCAGGCGATGCGCGAACTGGACGAGTTCCGCGGCTCCGCCGAGCGCCGGCACGATCGAGCCGTTCATCAGCGGGAAGTCGGGAAATGCCAGCCCAGCGTGCATGCCGGTCACCCACGAGCCGAGCAGCATCTGGAGCGCGATGGCCGCAGCCAGGGCGGCGGCCCATCGGCGGGAACCGCGCAGCGCAGGGTCGGCCGATGCGGCGGGAGGACCGTTGGCCGCGCGTTCGGCGATGAACACGGTTGCAGCGAGCACGGTGAGGGCCATGCCCAGGTGCGCTGTCACCAACTCTGCCCGGAGCTGGAGGACCACCACCAGACCGCCCAGGACCGACTGAGCGATCACCAGCACGCCCGCGGAGACAGCCGCAATCAACAGGACGCGATCGGTGCGGCGCGAACTGAAGACCGTGATCAGCGCGGTCAGGCCGACCAGCGGGCCGACGGCGATCGCGGCGATGAGGCGGTGGGTGTGCTCGATCCAGGCGTGGATCTCCGGGGGCGGGACCCACTCCCCAAAGCAGAGCGGCCAGTCCGGGCAGCCCAGCCCTGAATCGGTGGCGCGGACCAATCCGCCGGCGACGATCAGGACGTAGGTGGCCACGGCCGCAGCGGCGGCCAGGCGGGCGAATCGGCTGGCTGGCATGGGCCGCCGCATCATAGCGTCCGGCCTGCGCGAGACCTCCGCGGGTGCTCCGATTACCCGGCCCGGCCGAGTGACGCGTCCGGCCGACTTCGGAGGAGGAATGCCGCGAGAATCCCCACCCCGAAGCCACCGAAGTGAGCGAGGTAGGCCACCCCGCCGGCGCCGGGTGGCGTGGTCAGGCTCTCGAAGACCTGGAACGCGATCCACAGCCCGATGGCCCAGAGTGCGGGCACCTTGACCAGTACGCGGATCAGGATGGCGGTTACCCGATTCCCGGGGAAGAGGACCAGGTAGGCCCCCAGGACACCGGAGATGGCGCCCGATGCGCCGAGGGTCGGGATCGGTGAGGTCGGGTCGCTGGCTATCTGGGCGAGGCTGCCGACCAGGCCGGCGACGAGGTAGACGACGAGGAAGATCGGCCGGCCAAGGCGGTGCTCGACGTTGTCGCCGAAGATCCACAGGTAGAGCAT